>CALMJL010000139.1 GCA_937864425.1 uncultured Candidatus Planktophila sp. | reverse complement strand
GATGTCATGCGAGTAGAGTAACGCGAATAATTCAGTTTTTACTGTCCTAGCCAAATCAGCAGAATAAGCCCGAGCAAGGTCAGAATCGTTATGAGCCGGCGACTCTTAAAGTTCATTCTCTTCTAATACTTTCTGTGGAACATGAGATGGAACTAATTTCACAATGATGTATGCAATAAATATCAAAATTGGCACCATCAAATAAGCGCGCGAGATTCCAAAAGAATCACCGAGTACTCCAAGTAAAAATGGCGAACCTGCGATGGCGATTCCAGCTGCGCTTGAGCTTCGTCCGACTGCAAGATAAGGACGGTTATCGCTGAAATCAATCAAGCGCAGTGATGCCAGCGCAAATTGGCTAGAGATTCCAAGTCCTGCAACCAAGACAGCGATAAAGCTGAGCGCCAAATTATGTGAAAACCAGAGAACTGCAAAACCAACTGCTTGCACTCCAATAAAAATAGAGAGTTGAGTATCTAGTGGGAAGCGCTTTAAAACGCGTCCGCCATACCAACGACCCAGTGCCATACCTGTTCCAAGTGCTGCAACAATCAATGTAGATATTGCAGGGGATGCACCAGTTCGATCAATAATGAGCGCAGCTGCCCAAAAAGAAATTGCAAATTCACTTGCAATACATGCAACGAAGCCAACCCATGACCACCAAAATCGCGCAGATAATTTTCCTGATTGAGGTCCCGTGCTATCTGGAACATGTTCATCGGGAGTCTTGTCGCGGAAAAAGTAGAGCAAGACAACGAGTGGAATCGCTATCAACATTCCAAAGCGCCAGTAATCGCGGAAGTTGGTAGCAACTAACCCAACAATCAACGTTCCAGATACATAACCGCACGATGCAATTGCGTTCGCCTGCATCAGCGCCATCGGCGATCTATCTTTAAAGTGATCAGTAATTGAAGTGAGCGAACTATTGATGGTGATGGAAACACCAAAACCAGTAATCAGCGCGGTTGGGATTGAAAAGTAAAAGGATGGAGATGCAACAAGCGCGAGCAACCCAACTGAAAAGATGGTGAGCCCAATCCAAGCAGTGCGAGTGCGACCAAAGCGATGCGCTAAATGTGGGTTAGCAAGCCCCGCCAAAATGGAAGCAAGCCCCATGGCAGTTCCATGTAGACCTGCAATTGTGAGCGATGTTCCTTGATCTGCGCGCAGTAGCGGCTGAGTGGGTCCAAAACTTCCTAAGAAGATATTGACGCAGACAGTTTGGAGAGCAACGGTCCAGAAAAAACCGTCGCGTTTAAATGTATGAACCACTTATGAAAGCTGCGATACCACGTAGTCAATGGATGCAGTGAGCGCATCAATATCAGCGGGATCAACTGCTGGAAACATACCGATACGCAATTGGTTCTTACCCAGCTTGCGATATGGCTCAGTATCCACGATTCCGTTGGCGCGGAGCGCTGCTGCCACTTTGGTGGCATCAATTGCATCATCAAAGTTAATGGTTGCCACAACCTTGGAACGTTGTGCTGGATCTGTTACGAATGGAGTGGTGTAGCTGGTTTTTTCAGCCCATCCATACATGCGAGATGCAGAATCAGCAGAGCGACCAGCTGCAAATTTCAAACCACCATTGGCATTCATCCACTTCAACTGTTCATCGAGCAACATCAAAGTAACGAGAGCGGGAGTGTTGTAGGTCTGATCTAAACGAGAATTTTCAATGGCAGTCATCAAATCAAAGAATGCTGGAATAAAGCGACCGCTCTCTTTAATCTTTTCAGCACGTGCAATTGCTGCAGGGCTCATGAGAGCTAGCCACAATCCACCATCTGATGCAAAAGATTTCTGTGGAGCAAAGTAATAAGTATCAAATTCACGTGCATCCACATCGAGTCCACCTGCGGCTGAAGTTGCATCCACCAATACAAGTGCACCATCTGTTCCTGCAGGGCGTTTGATGTTCATTGCAACACCCGTTGACGTTTCATTATGTGTCAGCGCATATACATCGATTCCTGCTTCAGCAGATGCTGCAGGATGGCTGCCCGGTTCTGCCTTGATGACAGATGGATCTTGCAAAAATGGCGCATCTTTGGCAGCGGCTGCGAACTTGGAGGAAAACTCACCGAAAACAAGGTGTTGTGAGCGGTTTTCAATCAAACCAAAGGTAGCGATATCCCAGAACGCAGTAGATCCACCATTACCGAGAATGACTTCATAACCTTCAGGAAGTGAGAATAATGATGTCAATCCTTCGCGAACGCTTTTTACAACGTTCTTTACTGGCTTTTGGCGATGTGAAGTTCCGAGAATGTAGTTGCTTCCAGGTGCAGTCAGCGCAGCGAGAGATTCAGGGCGAATCTTTGATGGACCACAACCAAAACGTCCATCGCGCGGTTTGAGATTATCTGGAATAACAATGGCTTCACTCATGGGGCAAGACTACGGGTAGTACCTATGGAGTTCCCAATCAGAGTTGGTGTTAGCCCGCTCATAGCGCAATCGATCATGTAATCGTGAATAACGACCTTGCCAGAATTCAATAGTGATGGGAGTGACGCGATAACCGCCCCAATGTGGTGGGCACGGAACAGTGGTGCCTTCTGGCCATTTTGCTGCAGCACCTGCAAAGCGTTCTTCTAATTCTGCACGTGATGCAAGCGGTGCTGATTGCGCCGAAGCCCATGCACCAATTTGTGATGACCAAGGGCGCGTTGCAAAGTAATCTTCTGATTCTTGCCGAGCAATTTTTTCTGCAATCCCAGTAATTGAAACTTGTCGCTCCATGGCATACCAAGGAAAGAGCAGAGCTACCTGCGAATTTAATTCAAGTGCATGGCCTTTACGGGAAGAGTAATTTGTAAAGAAGGTAAAGCCGCCGCCAGAAATATCTTTGAGCAAAACAGTGCGAGTAGAGAGTGAATCCGCACCCGAACTATCTGCGCCAATAGTTGTGAGCACCATGGCATTGGCTTCGACGATGACTGGATTTTCGGAAGCCGCCTTCAACCATTCAGCAAAAGCGGCAAATGGATCCTGCGGCAAAGTTTCCAAACCGATTTCACCGTAGGAACGTCGCATCGCTCTTATGGAATCGCGCGTCAGGTCATCACTCATAGGTGTATCGAACCTCACTTTTGGATGAACTGCATCCGCGCACCTTCTGGTGGTCAGCACCCCTTGCGCAGGTGCAGAATTAGCGCGGGAATTCGAGCAAGAGGAGCATCACGTGTCAGATGATTTCAAGCCAGGTCTGGAAGGCGTCATTGCATTCGAATCTGAAATTGCCGAACCAGATAAAGAAGGTAGCGCGCTTCGTTACCGTGGTGTTGATATCGAAGATCTTGTAGGACGCGTTTCATTTGGAAACGTATGGGGATTGCTCGTTGATGATGAATTCAATCCAGGTTTACCGAATGCAGAACCATTTCCTCTTCCAGTGCACTCAGGTGATGTGCGTGTAGATATTCAATCTGCCATTGCTATGTTGGCTCCAGCTTGGGGATTTAAACCGCTTCTCGATATTTCTGATGAAGAAGCGCGCAGCAACTTAGCTCGCACATCTGTGATGGTGCTTTCTTATCTTGCACAAGCAGCACGCGGACTTTTCAATCCCATGATTCCTGAATCACAAGTTGATAAAGCACACACTGTGGTCGAGCGCATGATGATTCGTTGGCGCGGTGAACCAGATCCACTTCATGTGCGCGCAATCGATGCATATTTTGTTTCAGCAGCAGAACACGGCATGAACGCATCAACTTTTACAGGTCGCGTTATTGCATCAACAGGTGCCGATGTGTGCGCCGCACTGTCAGGTGCAATTGGTGCAATGTCTGGTCCACTCCATGGTGGTGCACCATCTCGCGTGCTTCATATGATTGAAGAAGTAGAAAAAACTGGCGATGCCGAAGGTTATGTAAAGAGTTTGCTCGATCGTAAAGAGCGTTTAATGGGATTTGGACATCGCGTTTATCGCGCCGAAGATCCACGCGCTCGCACATTGCGCCGTACTGCAAAAGAACTCAATGCACCTCGTTACCAAGTTGCTGAAGCGCTAGAAAAAGCAGCTCTTAAAGAGTTGCGCGAGCGCCAACCAGATCGCGTTCTTGAAACAAACGTTGAATTCTGGGCAGCAATTGTTTTGGACTTTGCCGAAGTCCCAGCTCCACTCTTTACTTCGATGTTTACTGCAGCGCGTACCGCCGGATGGTCTGCGCATATCCTGGAACAAAAGCGCACCGGTCGCTTGATCCGCCCATCTGCACGCTACGTTGGCAAAGGCCCACGCAAGCCTGAAGATGTAAAGGGCTGGGACCACACCGTAGAGCAGCTCCACAAGTAACT
>CALMJL010000138.1 GCA_937864425.1 uncultured Candidatus Planktophila sp. | reverse complement strand
GCAATCAAGCCAAGAATTACTAGAGATGCCATGCCGCCTGTCGTTACAATCAATCGAAAAATTTGATCGGATCTTCGAGGTTGAGTTGTGATTTCGCGAGGAGCTGGAGGTAGCGCCCGCACTGGTGACTCTAAAGACATGGGGCGATAATGGCTCTACTCGAAGCAAGTTATTCGGACTCTAGGTAAATTCTAGGTGAACGAATGGTGAAATCCCGCGTGTAGAGAGGTCCGACCATCCCTCGCTACCCTTAGCCGCTATGGCCCTTGACTCTCCGCATTTGATTTGGATTGATTGCGAGATGACCGGACTTGATCTGGTGAATGACGCCTTGGTTGAGATTGCAGTTCTGGTGACAGACTCTGACCTCAACATCATTGGCGAGGGAATTGATTTAGTGATTGCTACAACTCCTGAAAAATTAGCAGCGATGAATGACTTTGTGACAGAGATGCACACTGCCTCAGGCCTCATCACTGAAATCCCGAATGGCATTGCAGTATCTGATGCCGAATCAAAAATTTTGGAGTATCTACATTCCGCTGGATGTGAATCTGGTAAGTCGCCACTTGCTGGCAACTCTGTCTACGTTGATCGCAATTTCATTGCGCGCGATATGCCACTTCTCAATCAATATTTGCACTATCGCACCATCGATGTCTCATCGATAAAAGAATTGGCGCGGCGCTGGTACCCAAAGACCTATTTCTCTGCGCCAGCTAAAACTGGCAATCACCGCGCCCTTGGCGATATCCGTGATTCCATCGCTGAATTGGCGTACTACCGTCAAAGTCTCTTCGCTCAAGTACCGAACAATTCGACCCCAGATGAGACAAACGGGTAAAGTTAGAACCCTGCACAGCACATGGTGGGCGTAGCTCAGCTGGTAGAGCACTCGGTTGTGGTCCGAGATGTCGCGGGTTCGAGCCCCGTCGCTCACCCCAAGATTTTCCCCAATTCCTAGAAGTTTAAGAATCAGAAAAGAGCGCACTCATGATTTTCGATGTTGTCGTAGAAATTCCTGCAGGCTCTCGCAATAAGTACGAAATCAACCATGACACTGGCGAAGTTCGCTTGGATCGCATGCTCTTTACCGCCACACGTTTTCCGCATGATTATGGTTTTGTAAAAAACACACTTTCTAATGATGGTGATCCGCTGGATGCGCTGATCATGCTCGATGAGCCAACCTTTCCAGGCTGCGTGGTTTCATGCCGCGCCATCGGAATGTTTCGCATGACCGATGAAAAAGGTGGCGATGACAAACTGCTCTGCGTTGCAGCCGGAGATATTCGCAAAAATGAGATCAGAGATTTATCGGATGTTCCAAAGTATGAACTCGATGAAATTAAACATTTCTTTGAGGTCTATAAAACGCTTGAACCAGGTAAAGAGGTACACGGTGGAGATTGGGTTGGCCATGATGCTGCCGAAGCTGAAATTCAAGCTTCCTATCAGAGGTTCAAGGAGACCAGTCACTAATGCAGTCAGTTATCAATAGCGGCGATACCGCGTGGGTTCTTGCGAGCGCTGGGCTCGTTCTCTTTATGACACCAGGACTTGCCGTCTTTTACGGTGGAATGGTGCGCGCAAAGTCTGCACTCAACATGATGATGATGTCCTTTGCAGCTATTGGCGTCACCACAATTATTTGGGTGCTCTACGGTTATTCACTCGCCTTTGGTAAATCACATGGCGGACTTATTGGAAGTTTTGATCACTTAGGTCTTGGCAACACACTTGACCAAGTCACGGGTGCTGAAGGACATCAAATCCCGGTACTTGCTTTTGCAATGTTCCAACTTACCTTTGCAATTATTACTGTTGCACTTTTATCTGGCGCCATTGCAGATCGCGCTAAGTACGGATCATGGGTCATCTTTGTTGCAGCGTGGATTACCTTGGTCTACATCCCCGTTGCACATTGGGCATTCGCATCTCAAGGTGGCGAAGGTGGATGGATCATCGACAAACTTAAAGCGCTCGATTTCGCAGGTGGAACCGTTGTTGAAATTAACTCGGGCGCTGCAGCGCTTGCACTTGCTCTTGTTTTAGGAAAACGCGATGGATTTAGAAAAGATCCGATGCGTCCACACAATATGCCACTCGTTTTACTTGGTGCTGGCATGCTCTGGTTTGGTTGGTTCGGATTCAATGCCGGATCTGCTTTATCTGCCACATCGCTTGCAGCAACTGCGATGATCAACACTCAAATTGCTACCGCAGCTGCTGCTATGTCATGGGTTGCCTTTGAAAAGAAGCGCGATGGCAAAGCAACAACGCTCGGCGTTGCATCTGGTGCGATCGCAGGAGCTGTCGCTATTACTCCAGCCTGCGGCTTCCTCAATCCGCTCGGTGCGCTCATCCTCGGATTAATCGCCGGTGTGGCATCGTCATGGGCAGTCACACGCAAATACAAATTGGGTTATGACGATTCACTCGATGTCGTCGGCGTTCACGGAGTCGGCGGAATCATTGGCATGCTCGCTATTGGCTTACTTGCAACTGTCACTGCAAATGCTGCAGGAGCAGATGGACTTCTCTTTGGTGGTGGCACAACGCAACTCAATCGCCAAGTCATCGCCATTATTGTCGTCGCACTCTTTTCATTCGCTGCAACCTGGCTCATTGCCACTGTCATTCAAAAGACCATTGGCTTCCGCGCATATCGCGATGATGAGTTAACCGGTCTTGATACGACCTATCACGCAGAATCTGCCTATGACATCACCGGAAATTCCAACCGCTACTAAGGTATCCAAAGAGAGAAGATCATGAAACTTATTACTGCAATCGTAAAACCTGCCAAAGTTGATGACATCAAAGTTGCACTTCAAGCGGCAGGCGTTGCCGGAATGACCGTCTCTGAAACTCGCGGCTTTGGTCGTCAGAAGGGCCACACCGAGATTTATCGTGGCGCCGAATACACCGTGGACTTTATTCCTAAAGTTCGCATTGAAATCTTGGCCGAAGACAACGATGCTCAATCAATCATCGACACCATCGTCGCTACCGCAAATACAGGCTCGATCGGTGATGGCAAGTTATGGGTTACCCCTGTGGAGCAGGTCATACGCATCCGTACTGGTGAACGCGGAGGCGATGCACTTTAATAAAGTGCATGAGTCAATCTCTTAAAACTCAAAGTTGGGCTACACCTGCTTCGCAAGCCCTGATTTCGCGCATTGCATCGCAAGTTGATACCAAAGCCGGTGCTGATGTTCAAAAGTGGATCGAAGATTTAGCGCAAGAGAACCATCGTTTACACGATGTTGAAGCAATTAATCTCAACCCTGCCACCAATGTGCTCAATCCACGCGCCGAAAAGCTGCTTGCATCTGGAATGTCATCGCGCGCTTCATTAGGTCACCCCGGCGATAAATATGAAACTGGTCTTGGCGCCATTGAACAAATAGAAATCATTACCCAGGAACTTGCCTGCGAAGTTTTTGGTTCCACCTATGCAGAATTTCGTGTGCCATCGGGCGCTATTGCAAACCTGTATGCCTTCATGGCAACTACAGAGCCGCATGACACCATCATTGCTCCCCCACCAACTATTGGTGGACATGTCACCCACCACAAAGGCGGATCAGCAGGGTTGTATCGCCTGAAAACAATTTCAGCACCAGTTGATGCAACTGGATACACCATAGATATCGATGCGCTTCGCACTCTTGCGCATGAAGTAAAACCAAAGTTAATTACAGTCGGCGGATCCTTAAATCTCTTCCATCATCCCATCGCCAAAGTTCGCGCCATCGCTGATGAAGTCGGCGCCAAAGTACTTTTCGATGCAGCGCACCTATGCGGAATGATTGCTGGAAAAGTGTGGCCGCAGCCTCTGGAAGAAGGCGCACACTTAATGACCTTCTCAACGTATAAATCACTCGGCGGTCCTGCAGGTGGATTAATCGTCACCAATGATGATGAGATTGCCCAAACTATTGATGCAATTGCCTATCCAGGACTGACTGCTAATTTTGATGCCGCTAAAACCGCAGCACTTGGAATCACTCTGCAGGATTGGAAATCAGTCGGCCGGGATTATGCGCAGATGATGGTGCAGACATCGAAGGCGCTTGCCGAGAACCTTCAGAACAAGGGCGTTGCAATCTTTGCAGCAGATAAAGGCTTCACAACTTCACATCAGTTTGCAATCTTGGCAGCCCCTTACGGAGGTGGTCAGACTGCTGCAAAGCGCATGGGTCAAGCAGGTTTACTTGCTTGCGGTATCGGACTACCCGTTGCACCAGTTGATGGAGATCTCAACGGGTTACGTATTGGTACCCCTGAAATTGTTCGACTTGGTATGAAAGTTGAACATATGCAGACCTTGGCAGAATTCATTGCCAAATCCCTGAATCCATCAAGTAATCCAGATGAGATTCGTAAAGAAGTTACAGAATGGAGAAAGCAATTTAGCGGTGTTCACTACACCGTTGATATGCCTAGCTAGTCGGAACCTTTTGGCCAGGACACTTGGCAAGTATCGATTGCATCGCACTCTTTTCTGGAGCAGTGACCCAGAGCGAATACTTAGCTTTGACAGCAATTTGCTGAGCAATATATGTGCACCTAAAACTCTTGAGCGGCGGCAACCACGTTGCAGCATCGCCATCGCTCTTTTGCGAATTTAAGCGACCCTTCACTGCAAAGAGATTAAGCGGATCATTGGCAAGCGCAGTTCTCTCTTGCAACGTCAATTTAAATGCCCCGGTCTGCCACGCATTCGACAGTGCAACCACATGGTCGATTTGAACTTCCATACTGCTGACATTTCCCTTTTGAAAATTGATAATCTCGCCTGAGTATCGATCTGCCAAAGTTCCAGACTGCACAACGCAATTCTTTGTATTTTCGCGATAGGTGATGGCCGTTAAATCCCTGCGCAAAATATCGTTTCTGGTATCGCAACCATTGCGATCTACATCAGACCAGACTGGTCCAAATTGCGCCCTGGTAAATCCAGTTTTCGGCGCTCTTCCTTTTACTGGCAAAGTCTCAAGTACCGCTGTAGCAAGCCCCGTCTTTACTTCCGCTGAATGCGCAGGCACAGGGGCAATCCCCATAACCAACCCCGCAACAACTGTTGCTATCCGTATTTCCCAGCGAGACATTTCACTATCTTCACGCGCTTTTGCTGGTTAGGCAAGGTTCACCGCGCTGGTAAGGTCTGCTCTGCATTTAAGCGCCCGCGCTTAAATGGGTTGTTAGCTCAGTTGGTAGAGCAGGTGACTCTTAATCACCGGGTCGGGGGTTCGAGTCCCTCACAACCCACTTA
>CALMJL010000137.1 GCA_937864425.1 uncultured Candidatus Planktophila sp. | reverse complement strand
TTTTAGCGTCTCCTTCACAGTTGGGCTCTATGGAATCGCCTTTGGAGCAGCTGGGGTTGCTTCAGGTTTTTCAATACTACAAACCAGTTTACTTTCTCTCCTCACTTTTTCGGGCGCTTCCCAATTTGCTTTCGTTGGTGTAATCGGATCTGGAGGGAGTGCGCTTTCAGGAATTGCAACTGCATCATTGCTTGGAATTCGAAATGGGTTGTATGGAATGCGCATGGCGCCTATTTTGCAAGCGCGCGGAATAAAAAGAGTTATTGCTGCACACGTGACGATAGATGAATCAACTGGCGTTGCTATCGGACAAGAAGAGCGTGGCGCAAGCGCGATGAAATTAGGTTTTTGGCTCACTGGCTTTGGTGTTTATTTTTTCTGGAATCTATTCACCGTAGTTGGTGCACTTGGCGCTGAAGCCATGGGAAATCCATCGGCCTGGGGACTAGATGCAGCTGTCCCTGCAGCTTTTCTCGGATTGGTGTGGCCGCGCCTTCTGGGCAAATTCGAGCGCGCTCTAGCAGTTGGTGCAATCTGTCTTGCACTTATCCTCACTCCTTTTGTTGCCGCAGGTATTCCAATCATTGCCACTGCGCTTCTTGCAATTATTTTTGGATGGAAAAAGCGGGCATGAACGAAATCTGGATTGGGGTCGTTGGAACAAGTGCGATTCTCTTTACTTTGAGATACCTCGGACACAGCGTGCCTGAGAAGTTTCTGACAAATCCGCGCATGCTGCGCATCAATACCTTGATTCCAGTCGTGCTCCTGAGTGCGCTAGTAGCAGTGCAGACAGTTGCAGAAAAATCAAAGCTGGTAATTGATCAGCGTCTTGCTGGAGTGGCAGTCGCAATGATTGCTCTAGCTCTGAAGGCACCTTACTTTGTTGTTGTAATTTCAGCAGCGCTGACATCCGCGCTGCTGTATCACTTTAAATGATGCCTAGTGCAGCTAACTTTGCCCTCAAGTCATTATCTGAAGGCTCTGTAAGGTGAGTTCCGTCTGAAAAGACGATAACTGGAATTGATTTCGCCCCACCGTTGATCTCGATTACCTTCTCAGCAGCAGATAAATCTGCATCGACATCAATATGATTTACCT
>CALMJL010000136.1 GCA_937864425.1 uncultured Candidatus Planktophila sp. | reverse complement strand
AGCGCGCTTCCATGGCATGGAAGAGGTTAGGGGTTCGATTCCCCTTATCTCCACAAATATTTCAGACAGTTAAGTGAATTGCACAGAGAGATTGGATAGATGACAACCTCATCAGAACATCAGGCATATGACTTTGCCTATGTTCAAGAGAAGTGGCTTCCGATCTGGGACAGAATCGAACCATTTAAATCTGGTCGCGTAGATGATGCACGTCCCAAGAAGTATGTGTTGGATATGTTTCCTTATCCATCAGGTGATCTTCATATGGGACATGCTGAGGCATATGCGCTCGGCGATGTGATTGCGCGCTATTGGATTCAAAAAGGTTTTAACGTCATGCACCCAATTGGTTGGGATGCATTTGGGTTACCAGCAGAAAATGCTGCAATTAAACGTAACGCTGATCCACGTGATTGGACCTATGAAAATATTGCAACGCAGAAGGCATCGATGCGCCGCTTTGCTTGTTCATTCGACTGGGATCGCGTCTTTAACACCTGCGATCCCGAGTACTACAAGTGGAATCAGTGGCTCTTTAACCAACTACATAAGCGCGGTCTTGCCTATCGTAAAGATTCTGCAGTCAACTGGTGCCCAAGTTGCCAGACAGTTTTAGCAAATGAGCAGGTAGTCGCTGGACTCTGCGAACGTTGCGATACCGCAGTCACGAAGAAGAAACTCAATCAGTGGTATTTCAAGATTACCGATTACGCCGATCGTTTACTCGATGACATGGAACAACTTGAGGGCAAGTGGCCTGACAAAGTTTTGACGATGCAACGCAACTGGATTGGCCGTTCACAAGGTGCCAATGTGAAGTTTGTGATTGAAGGTCGCAGCGAACCTGTCACGATTTACACAACTCGCCCGGATACTTTATTTGGTGCAACTTTTATGGTGGTGGCTGCAGATTCAGCTCTTGCCGCCGAACTTGCTGCGGGCGGTCCTGTAGAAAAAGAATTTAGTGATTACCTCGAGAAAATTAAGGCAGCATCCGACATTGATCGTTTAGCGACAGATCGCCCTAAATCTGGTGTTGATTTGCAGCGCTTTGCCATTAATCCAGTCAATGGCGAAAAGTTACCAATCTGGGCTTCAGATTATGTATTAGCTGATTACGGAACCGGCGCAATCATGGCGGTTCCAGCACATGATCAGCGCGATTTAGATTTTGCACGCGCTATGAAATTACCGGTACGGGTTGTTGTCGAAACTGGCGAAGAAGATCCTGCTGTCACGGGCGTTGCAACAAGCGGTGATGGAACTTTGATTAATTCAGGCTCGCTTAATGGTCTTAATAAAGAGCAAGCAATCGCTGCGATTACTGCGCAATTGGAGAAAGATGGTTTGGGCTCTGCAGCGCGTAATTACCGTTTACGTGATTGGTTGGTTTCGCGTCAGCGTTATTGGGGCACCCCGATTCCAATTGTGCATTGCGACAAGTGTGGTGAAGTACCTGTTCCAGATTCAGAACTTCCATTGCTTCTGCCTGAAGCAAAAGGTTTAGATCTCAAACCAAAGGGTCAATCACCGCTTGCTGCCGCAACTGAATGGGTCAATACCAAATGCCCACAATGTGGTGCAGATGCCAAGCGCGATACCGACACCATGGATACCTTCGTTGATTCATCTTGGTATTACCTGCGCTATCCATCTTCAACCAATCATTCCGAACCATTTAATCGCGCTGAAATCGATACATGGCTACCGGTAGATCAATATGTAGGTGGAGTTACCCACGCAATTTTGCACTTGCTCTATTCACGCTTCTTCACCAAAGTTTTATATGACCTCAAGATGCTCAACTTCACTGAGCCATTTACTCGCCTCCTCAATCAAGGAATGGTTGTCATGGATGGTTCAGCGATGTCTAAATCTCGCGGAAACTTAGTGCGACTCTCCGATGAACTCGAACATCATGGCGTTGATGCAATTCGTTTATCTATGGTCTTTGCTGGGCCTCCCGAAGATGATGTTGATTGGGCTGATGTTTCACCTTCAGGATCAGTGAAGTTTCTTTCTCGCGCATGGCGTTTATCTGGTGATATCACTTCACAACCAGGAGTTGATTTTTCAACAGGCGATATTTCACTTCGCAAAGCAACGCATAAAGCGCTGCACGATGCTGCATTTGCAGTCGAATCTTTCCGCTTCAATGTTGCAGTAGCTCGCGTGATGGAGCTCGTAAATGCAACACGCAAAGCAATTGATTCTGGTTGTGGCGCTGCTGATCCTGCAGCGCGTGAAGCGGTTGAGGCAATCGCCATCATGCTCTCACTTGTTGCTCCATTTACTGCAGAAGAAATGTGGGAACGCCTAGGTCACAAGCCGGCTATTGCGCTAGCTGGATGGCCAACTGTTGATCCGGCATTACTTGTCGATGATGAAGTAGAAGCCGTCATTCAAATTAATGGAAAAATTAAAGATCGCATGCAGGTCGCCCCAAGTATTTCCGATAGCGATTTTGAAGCGGCCGCCCTTGCACTTCCTTCTATCATTGC
The DNA here is from genome assembly GCA_937864425.1 of uncultured Candidatus Planktophila sp. Lineage (GTDB taxonomy): Bacteria > Actinomycetota > Actinomycetes > Nanopelagicales > Nanopelagicaceae > Planktophila. The sequence continues at coordinate 4,006 of CALMJL010000136.1, read as the reverse complement.
TGAATTAAAGGGCGCGACCCCGAAAAAAGTCATTACGCGCGCCCCTAAATTAGTGAATATTGTTCTCTAAATAATCGCTTCTAGGTACAGTACTTTCTGTGCCAAAGCCGGTAATCGTCTCGCTGAAGAGTATTTCCCGCTCATTTGGCTCAGTCCGAGCAGTAGATAACGTCTCTCTTGAAATCTTCGCCGGCGAATTTATTACATTGCTCGGTCCATCTGGATCTGGAAAAACCACTGTGCTCCGAATGATTGCTGGATTTGAAAAGCCAGATTCTGGTTCGATATTCATTTCCGATAAAGATGTTTCTCAACTCGCTCCATACGATCGCGATGTCAATACAGTTTTTCAGGATTATGCCCTTTTCCCGCATATGGATGTTGTCACCAATATTGAATACGGATTACGTGTTAAGGGAATCGAAAAGTCAGAACGCCGCACCAGAGCTCTTCATGCGCTCGAACAAGTGCGCCTTTCAGGATTTGAAAACCGCAAACCTTCGCAATTATCTGGTGGCCAACGACAACGCGTGGCCCTAGCGCGAGCTCTGGTCAATCGCCCATCGGTCTTATTACTTGATGAACCTTTAGGCGCGCTTGATCTTAAATTGCGAGAGCAGATGCAATTTGAATTAAAAGAATTACAACGGGCGGTCGGAATTACTTTTATCTTTGTCACTCATGATCAAGAAGAAGCGCTCACCATGAGTGATCGAATCGCAGTATTTAACCAAGGCAAGATCGAGCAGTTAGGGACTCCAGCAGAAATTTATAGCGCTCCACAAACTGCTTTTGTCTCTGAATTTGTTGGCCAAATCAACAAAATGGATATGGACGGTGCTCGCATCAATGTGCGGCCTGAGCACATCACAACCTCGAAGAACGCCCATAATCTTGGAAGGTCAGTCAACGGGGTAGTGCGCGACATTATTTTTGCCGGCGCGATTACTCGCTACTTAATCGATACGGATAAAGGTTTCTCATTAATTTCAACAAAAGCGCTTGATGCATTGAATGTGGGAGACCCAGTCACTGCATCGTGGGAGCGCGAAAGAGAATTCCACGTTCAGAAATGAATCGGGGAGTCGCGTTCAATCGCTGAACGCGAAAAGTTGGATGGAGGCACGGATGCATAAGAAGCGTCTGTTTTCAGTAATCGCTGCAACTTCTGCAGCAGCACTGATCTTGTCTGGATGCGGCGGTAGCAGCTCATCTTCAAGCGGTGTGCCAAAGGTCGACATGATGAAATCACTTGGCAAAGGGGAAGGCCAAGTAAATATCGTCGCGTGGGCTGGCTATGTAGAAAATGGATCTACTGATCCAAAAGTTGACTGGGTAACAGATTTTGAAAAATCAACTGGTTGCAAAGTCAATGTCAAGAATGGCGCAACCTCAGATGACATGGTCGCGCTAATGAAAACTGGAGAATATGACGTAGTTTCTGCTTCAGGCGATGCATCACTTCGCTTGATTTACGGCGGCGATGTTGCTCCAGTCAATACCAAATTGATTCCAAATTACGCTGATATTTTTGACAATTTAAAGATGCAGCCATGGAATTCAGTTGATGGCGTTGCTTACGGTGTTCCACACGGACGCGGAGCCAATTTGCTGGCATATCGCACCGATATTGTGAAACCAGCCCCAACTTCCTGGGGTGCTGTATTTGATGTCAACTCTCCATACAAAGGAAAGATCACTGCATACGATTCACCTATTTATATCGCTGATGCAGCTCTCTACCTGATGAAGACCAAGCCAGAGCTAGGAATCAAATACCCATATGCACTTGATCAAAAGCAATTCGATGCATCTGTTGAATTGCTCAAGGCACAGAAGCCTTTGATTGGTGAATATTGGGGCGATTACCTCAAGCATGTTGCATCGCTGAAGTCAGGTGCAACAGTTCTTGGAACCACATGGCAGGTAAATATCAACCTTGCACAAGGTGAAAAGACAAAGGTAGAAGGCATTAAGCCATCAGAAGGTTCAACTGGATGGTCAGACACTTGGATGATTAGCAGCAAGGCTAAGCATCCAAATTGTGCCTACCAGTGGATGAATCACATTGTTTCTCCTGCAGCAAATGCTGGAGTGGCAGAGTGGTTTGGCGAAGCACCTTCAAATGCAAAATCCTGTGATTTAACAGCAGATAAGAACCACTGCGCAACTTTCCATGCATCTGATGATGCTTATTGGAAAGATGTTTATTACTGGAATACACCAACCGAGAAATGTCTCGATGGTCGAAAAGATGCAAAGTGCATTCCTTATGCCGAATGGGTGAAAGCCTGGTCGAGTTTAAGAAACGCATAGCGTGATGGGTCGGGCGCACCAGTTGTGCCCGACCCATTTCTTTTTTCCAATTCATTGCGGGGAGGTGAGCCATGATTGATCAGATCTCAGATTCATTACATAAACGCCCGCGCCTTCGGTTGACTGCGCTCCTCAGCGCCCCACTTTTATGGCTCGTTGTTGCTTACCTTGGCGCACTAGCAACATTATTGATCTCAGCTTTTTTCACGATAGATTCATTCACCGGCAACATTGTTCAGCAATTCACTCTTACCAATTTCGCTGACATGTTTACCGATGCCGCTTATCGCAATGTCGTGCTCAGAACTCTTGGAATCGCAATTGCGGTGACCTTAATGTGCACAGTGCTTGCGATACCGATGGCTTTTTATATGGCAAAAGTTGCCAAGCCCCGCACTAGAAAATTATTAGTAGCACTTGTACTTACTCCACTATGGGCTTCCTATTTGGTAAAAATTTATTCGTGGCGCTCCATGCTAGAACCACGTACCGGTGTTGTGGATTGGCTGCTAGGCCCAATTGGTATTCATTCACCAGGATTTGGTATCACTGCAGTCATTATTGGGCTTACTTATTTATGGCTTCCTTACATGATTCTTCCTCTCTTTGCAGGCATGGAGCGTTTACCCAACAATTTGCTCGATGCATCAGGAGATTTAGGTGCACATAATTGGTACACCTTTAGAAAAGTCATATTTCCACTGCTCTTTCCTAGCTTGGTAGCAGGATCCATGTTCACTTTTTCACTCAGCCTCGGTGATTACATCACCACACAAATTATCGGTGGAAAGTTGCAAATGCTGGGTAGCGTGGTTTATCAAAATTTCAGTATTAATCTGCCCTTTGCAGCAACTATTTCATTTATCCCAGTAACGATTATGGGAATCTATCTCTATCTGGTTCGCCGCAGTGGTGCTCTGGAGAATATGTAAATGACAATTTCGCGTGGGGCCCGCTATGCACTTACATCACTGATGGGAGTCGGTTTAGCTTTTATCTATGTTCCGCTCAGTGTGGTCATCATTAACTCTTTCAATGCAAGCCGAACTTTCAGTTGGCCACCTGAGCAATACACAACGATCTGGTGGTCGAAAGCCATTGATAACCCCGGAGTGCGTGAAGCTTTACGCTGGAGCGTTTTGGCAGGGTTGCTAGCAACTGCGATAGCGCTCGTGCTTGGCACATGTCTTGCTTTTGCAGTGAGCCGTTATCAATTCTTTGGACGAGAAGTAATTTCACTCCTTGTTGTACTTCCAATTTCACTCCCAGGAATCGTGACTGGCCTTGCGCTCAATAGCGCATTCACGCGCCAGTTAGGAGTTTCCACGGGATTACTCACTGTCGTTGTTGGCCATGCCACGTTCTGTATTGTCATTGTCTACAACAATGCACTCGCACGTTTACGTCGTATGGGAACGTCGCTGCAAGAGGCATCCATGGATCTCGGTGCTTCAGGTTTTACGACCTTTAGATTAATAACGCTACCTAATTTGGCATCTGCGCTCTTTGCTGGTGCGCTGCTGGCATTTGGACTTTCTTTTGATGAAATTGTTGTAACAACCTTCACCGCAGGGCCTGGAATTCAAACTCTGCCAATCTGGATTTACAACAACTTATTTAGGCCCAATCAAGCACCGATTGTGAATGTCGTTGCAGCCACACTGGTGGTTATCTCGATAATTCCTATTTA
>CALMJL010000135.1 GCA_937864425.1 uncultured Candidatus Planktophila sp. | reverse complement strand
TTGGAAAGCGTGTATAGGGAAACCTATCGAGGGTTCAAATCCCTCATCCTCCGCTCGTTTCACTCGCTTCAGATGAAGCACGCATTAATGTCATCGCAGATTTGCCTGGAACCCCTGCCTTCTAATGAATTCACAAGTTCGGACATCCTCCGCTCCTGAGAATTATTTTTTGCAAAGTAGAGTGCGCTCGGAGGATTCGCATAGCGGCCGAGTGCGCGCGTCTCGAACACGCGTAGACGAAAGTCTCGAGGGTTCAAATCCCTCATCCTCCGCCAGTATTAAGCACGTGCATAAGTCACTGACACTGAGCTTGAAGCAAGGACTTTGCCCTCAATTAGTTTCTCAACCGCAGCTTCCGTTGCTTGCGTCGGAGCAATATCCAGAATCGAATTAAGTGCATAAACCGTAAATGTGTAAGTTTTTTCGCCAGGGCCCTGCGAGCATGGCGGCGTATATCCAAGGGATCTTCCTTGGAAATTTTGTCCAAACGAACCCTTTACATCTGATGTAGATGTAAAGCCACTCGTTGAAGATGGAATATTAAACAGAACAAACATCGCGTGCTTTCCCGAATCCGTTTCTCCAGGACGTGGAGGACCGGGAAGAGTGTCAAAGGTGACGACAAAGGATTTGGTTCCCGTGGGTGTGCCATTCCAATTGAGCGGTGGCAGAGTAGAACTTCCATCACAGGTATACATCACAGGAAGTCGTCCACCATTTGAAAATGCAGGACTGGTGAGTTGGAATGAACTCGATGTAACGGCCTTTGTCGATGGTTGTGAAATTTTCTTTCGGACAAGCACGGTGTTATCCAATTTGAGATCCGAGCTCCAAATCAATGATGCGTTCGGCGACCAATTAATATCGAAATAGCCCTCTTTGACCCCGACAGCATCCTTCGTATAGGTGGAGACAGACTTCCAAGTGGAATCATTAAAGGAATTAGTTGACCAACTCTTTGGAATGCTTGTATTTGCATACTTGCAGTCGGCAACTGGATTTTGTGATGTCACACATTCAGGATTGAGCGGGGCCTTATTGATTACAAGCGACTTCCAAGTCCCATCGGTTGTGAGGACAATTTGATTGGTTGAAAGATCGCGGATTTGTGCGATTGCTCCACCATCACCAATTTGTTGATTTGGCTTTCCAATGTATTCGAGCCCGGAAGAGTTTTCGGTGAAATCTTTCAATACTAGGCCTACGGTAAACGGGTAAGTAGCGGTAAATCTAATTTTCTCGCTATTGAATGACCTCTCAGTGGTAATTGGTACTGAATCCTGGCCGACTTGTTTTCCATTGATGTAGAGAGCAAACCAGTTATCTACCCAGATTTCAGCTTGGAAATTTATAGCTTTCGAAGTCGCTCCTGAGGCTGGAGTTACAACAGAAGTCATAATGAGCATCGCAACGATGAATATGCGCTTCATTGTTATGCCATCCGAGTGTACGTATCAGCAGTTTTTCCATCAAAGGTAATGAAATCAACTTGGGCTGTCGCACCTGATGTAGTCACCTTTAAGAAACCAGAGCCTCCGACACCCTTTCCAGAGATGTATCCATATTGAGTGACATCGATTTTTTCTCCAGGGTGACTTGGCTGTGGAAGTGTTTGATAGATAATTCCATCCAATTCCTGCTTTACATATAGATGATCATGTCCTTTGAATACGAACCCGACTTTGTAATCAAGAAGTAATTGGTGGATGGGTTTTCCCCATCCGGGACGATTAGAATCAAAGCCGTAGGTTCCATCATTGTTATTTCCGCCCCACTCGTTGAGTTTGGCAATTTCAACGCCTCCGCGAGAAGTTTGGTCACCAACAAGTAAGTGGTGGATATAGATGAACTTATGTCGCTCATTAGAATTTTTGAGTGTTGATACAAGCCAGTCGTACTGTGTCTTCCCTAGCGTCCATTCCCAACCAGCTTTACTTGGATTCTTTGTTGTATATGTGAATGGGTCAAGAACAATATGCAATTGATCTGGGCCAGTAAAAGAATAGTAAGCGAGATCGCCTGTTTGTTCAGGGAAATATTCCTTACGATAGTTCTTCGTATTGAACTTACTATATCCAAGTTCGCCATCATGATTTCCGAGACAAATTTTGAGTGGTACTGAACCCAGCTCTGCGTAATAGCCTTTCATCAATTCGAAGCGGCCGCGGATATTGGCCTCTGATTTATCTTGTAATTTATCAACCATAAAAATGTCACCGAGATCCATCAGAAATGCAGGAGTCGCGGCGACGATTTGTTTGAGAGTTCCTCTATACACATCTGCACTTGAGTTTTCATCCATATGTGGATCGGCCTGAATTGCAAATACTGCATTACTGTTCGCAAAGGAAGTTTTAACCACCTTTTGTGTCATAGAGATAAAAGTCTTGCTAGCTCCAATTGCATATTTAACCCGGTAATAAATTTGCGAATTAGCTTTAAGTCCTGAAATCGTAATATTTGATGTCGTTCCCTGGAGAATATTTTGGACAGTAGTTTGACCAGTAATCGAGGTACGTGAGTATCCATATTCAACGAATGCACTTACCTTGATAGTTGCGCTCAACGCGACTGTAAAGGAAGTGGCAGTTGGCGTACCAACAATCTTGCTGGTAAGTGGAATGGCACCGAGTGCACGTGACAAAGGGGTGGTAGCAACTAGTCCAAGTGCAGAAGCTTTTAGAAAACTGCGCCGACTGAAAAATGAAAATGGGTTACTCATTTTCGAGCATACACTTCGGTGTGTGTTGATCCAGTTGTATCTGTAAATTCCATCGATACCTGACTTAACGATGCGGTGTACTTGACATGGCCGTCGACTCCATTAAGTGAGTACGTTAAATTAAATGTATCGGCAGAAATTCGATCAAGGCCGGTAATCACAGCTCCACGCAAAGGTTCGCCTGCAGGCCTAAATGCCTTTGTCAGTGCTTGTGGGGCTACTTGCCCGTTAATCTCCTTTACTTCGCCTTTAAATCCACCATTGATATATGGATAGGTCTTAGTTGCATGATAGTGATAGTTCTTTTTGGAATCGAAGTGGCCATTGAATGAATCTAATTCCACTACCTTTTTTCCATCGGGTTCTTTCTCGCCATAGATCGGGAATCCGTCTAGCGCATACGCAATAGGTACTTTGGTGCCGACAACACTTTGAAGGTGTGTAGGAGCAACGTGATAGTGATAATCATCGGCTCGGCCACAATGGCCACCCCAGTTATCTAATTCACCTGCAAGAAACGCATCGTCTCCGCGATTATTTAGCGCATTGAAAATTGGAACTCCATTTACTGCCAGCGCTATAGCACCGCGCAAAAAGTGATCCTTAGCCGACATGGGGTTTGCTGCAATTACCGGAGTAATTGGGATTGACCAAGCGTTTGTACCTGAATATGGCTGAACTGTTGGTACCTGTTGTTGCCAGCTCTTAATGCCGATCATCATCTGATGAGCAGGAATTCCATCGCTCTCGACTAAGTAATACTTATCGCTCTTGAATACTCTTACGCTCTTTGCAAAAGCTGAAAATCCTGGAAGTTTTGCAGAAGGTAGCGCAGCCGATGCACTAGTTTCTGCCAGCGAACTTAACAATCCGATACCTGTCACGAGTCCCGAAATCTGCAGAAATTTACGGCGATCAAATTCGCTAAGAAGAAATATTTCGTGATTATGCATTTTCACTACCTCACTATCTTTGGCTTGACTGTGTATGAGTGGGCAGTAGATAGATTCTTCCTACTTAAATCTTGAGTACGTGCTGCCAAGAAGTACTCGACGGTGGCTGATGTCGGTGCAACAGTGACTCGCACATGGCCGGAGTTGGGAGCCTTTGTTCCGGTCAAATAAGCGCTTTCATTAAACATAGAGAATGTGTCATCAGCAGGGTTAGGCATCGATTGATAAATCAATCCATCTCGCTCTTGTGTAACAAAAATATGATCATGCCCTTGGAAAAAAATTGAAACTCCGTTCTTCACCATCAAATCATGGATCGGAAGTTCCCAGTTGGGGCGCTCTTTTGCAAAAGTACTCTTTCCCTTTGGATCATTGCCACCCCATTCGTAATTTGTCGAAACTTCTACTCCTCCACGTCCAGTGCCAAGCACATGGTGAGAAAAGACAAATTTATATTTGGCTTTGCTAGTTTCAAGCGTCTTTTTCAACCATGCGTATTGCTCGTCGCCAATTCCGATACTCCAAAGATCTGTTGTCTTACCCGAACCGCCACCGCTCTTGCCGCCTTTATCTCCGCCAGTATCTGCGCTTACGCCAGCTACGTTGTCTACTGGATTCTTTGAATGCCAATAGGGATCAAGTGAAATAAATAACGCATCGCCCCATGTCCATGAGTAATAGTCACGAGGTAAGCCAATATTTGGGATTTCGGTGGAATCTCCAGAGTAGAACTTATTCGGAGCCGGTAACGGGTAATACTTCAGACGAGCATTTCCAGCTAATACCGCTGGATTAGTATTAGTACCATCCAATAAATATTGAGCTGCTTGTTCGTGATTTCCATTTACCAAATAAATTGGAACGCTAGCACCAGCAATAGAAAGCCAATTTCGATGGGTGCGATAAATTCCTTCTACATTTGCTTGGTTTGCTTGTCCCTTATCAATCAACGGATCAATGCTGAAATCATCTCCAAGCAGAATATGAAAGTCTGGTTGTTGAGATGCAACGTTACCCATCATTACCGTATACAGATCCGCGTTAAACATCTTCCCTGCACGCTCAGGGTGTGTATCTCCCTGCACTGTGAAAGAGAAACTTTTCCCGGCAGATTTTGCCGTCGAGAAGGAATTTATTTTCCCTGAAGAGTAAGAAGTATCTGCGGCTTTCTTAAATTTAAGTCGATAGTAATTCTTTGTATTTGCCTTTAGCCCACTTATTTCAATTACTTGAGGGGTACTTGCATCCAAATTGATTACCGGAGTCTTTTTGATTAGCGCTGTTTTGGAAGTTCCGTATTCAAGGTATGCGCTCTGTGGTTCAGTTGCTAAGACGCTGATTGCAACTGAACTGTCGGTTGGTCTGCCCAGAATGACATTAGAAAGACCCGGGTCTAGTCCAAATGCTTTGGCGATCAAAGTATTGCTTAGTAGTCCTGTAATTGATGCAGCGATTACTGATCGACGACTAAGGGGCTTTTGAAGGATGTCCTTTGCCATACTGAAAACGGTAAATCAGAAGCGAAGGAAAATCACCAAATTATTCAGGAGAACTTCTGGCGAAAATCCTGTGAGGAGTCGGTGCTAAATCTCGACGCCAATGTACTTAGTCTGCAAGAACTCGTGAACTCCATCAAAGCCGCCTTCGCGTCCAAGACCCGATTGTTTAACGCCACCAAATGGGGCGGCAGGATCTGACAGTAATCCGCGATTGATTCCAACCATTCCAGCTTCCAGGCCTTCAGCAAATCGAATAGCTCGCTTTAGATCTTCAGAATATACATAACTAATTAATCCGTATTCAGTGTCATTTGCTAATTTGAGAGCTTCTTCATCGGTATCAAAATAAACAACTGGGGCTACCGGCCCAAAAATTTCATTGCTTAGTAGTTCGTCTGTGGGAGAAACTTCCATAACAGTTGCAGGATAAAAAGCCCCGCTACCTTCTGGGGTATTTCCACCTAGATGCACTTTTGCGCCACGGGCTTTAGCCGCATCTACTAATTCAGCAATTTTGTTACGTTCTTTCATAGAAACACTTGCACCAAGTTGAATTCCGGATTCACGACCGGTTCCCATCTTCAGCGCTGCCATTGCTTTTGTGAATTCGGCTGTGAATTTTTCACCAATTGCACGAGCTACATAGATGCGATTTGCAGCTGTGCATGCTGCGCCACCGTTACGCATCTTTGCCATCATCAAACCTTTAACTGCCTCTTCTATATTGGCATCATCGAGAACAACAAATGGAGCATTACCACCGAGTTCCATGGAGCAACGAATAACTTGATCGGCTGCTTCCTTAATCAAAATTTTGCCAACTTGAGTAGAACCCGTGAAGGATAAATTCTTGACACGAGGATCATGCAAAATCTTGCTAATAGCAGGACCAGATTGCGGCGGAAGAATGACGTTCAATACGCCTTTTGGTAATCCGCAACGATCCAAAATATCTGCAATAGCGAGCGCTGTGAGCGGAGTTTCGCCAGCTGGTTTCAAAATCATGGTGCACCCAGCAGCGATAGCGGGACCAATTTTGCGAGTAGCCATACCTGCAGGGAAATTCCATGGAGTAATAAGTAGTGAAACACCAATCGGTTGGTGCGTTACCAAAATTCTTTTATCGCCTGCTGGCGCCATTCTGAAATCTCCAGAGATGCGCACAGTTTCTTCAGCAAACCAGCGGAAGAATTCGGCAGCGTAATTTACTTCTGCACGCGCATCAGGAAGCGCTTTACCGTTCTCTTTTGAAATTAATTCGGCAAGAAAATCAGCCTCTGCAATCATGGTTTCAAAAGCTTTGCGCAAGATTTCGCTTCGAACACGTGGCGCGGTTTTAGCCCATGAAACCGCAGCTTTATCAGCAGCATCAATCGCCGCTAGGTTTTGAGCATCACTTGAAGTTGCTACTTTTGCGATTACTGAGCCATCACTGGGATCAATGACATCTACGGTGCCCGCACCATCAACCCATTGTCCGTCGATATATAACTGAGTACGCATAAGATAAGCATACTTACACGTATTCAATAGGTCATCTAGAATAGAGACCTGCGCAGAGGTATTGCACTAGATGCAACACCAAAGGGAGAAGTTGTGGCGAAGTCTTGGACGGATGATGCACCTCAACCTGTGGCACTCACAGATCACGCACATGTGAAAGATCCCATCTCCTACAAAATCAAGAGATTCTTTCTTGGTGGTGCGCTCAATCGTCACACGCTCAGCCACCAACGTCTTGGTAAGCGATATGCGCTAGGAATCTTGTCTTCAGATTGCATCTCATCATCTGCTTACGGTTCTGAACAGATATTGATTGCGCTGCTTCCGGCTTTTGGTCTTGCTGCTTTTGCAATTTTGATGCCAATGACTGCCGTTGTTTTGGCAATTTTGATTCTCATTACTCTCTCTTATCGCAACGTCATTGATGTTTACACAAAAACTGGTGGGGCATACATAGTTTCGCGCGACAACTTTGGGCCGGTCGTTGCGCAAATTGCCGCAGTGGCTTTGATGCTTGATTACATCGTCACATTAGCAATTCAAACCGCTGCAGGCGTCGCAGCGATTATTTCTACCTTCCCATCACTAGAGCCTTACAAGATGCCCATGATTTTTGCAGTGATCATCTTCTTAACTTACGGAAACCTTCGTGGTGTTAAAGAAGCCGGAAAAGCATTTGCATTTCCAACATATTTCTTCGTGGGGTGCATGTTCATTGTCTTTGGTATGGGTCTCTATCGATTAGCAAACGGAACTCTTCCAGTTCTTGATACTGATCTTCCAGGTCAAATTCCGCTTGGACAAGAACAAGGTTTGCTCACCTTTGCTGCAATATTTATCTTGCTCCGTGCATTTGCCAATGGTGGTTCATCACTCACGGGACTTGAAGCGATTTCAGATGGCGTTGCACTTTTCAAAACTCCTGAGCACGTCAATGCAAAGCGCACTCTTGTGATTATGAGTACTCTGCTTGGAACCCTAGTTCTTGGTGTTTCCTACTTTGCTCATCACATTTATGCCATGCCATACGAAAGCGGTGTGCCAACCGTAATTTCACAGATCGCTAAAGCAGCAGTTGGAAGTGGCAGTTTTGGCACAGTCATGTTTATCTTGGTTCAGGCAGCCACCATGCTTATTCTCTTCGCAGGTGCAAATACAACATATAGCGCCTTCCCAATTTTGGTGAATTTCGTAGCAACTGATGGATATCTCCCGCGCCAATTAACAAAGCGCGGACACCGCTTAGCTTTTTCTAATGGAATCTTGTTGCTTGCGGGCGGTGGATTGTTCCTCGTTGCAATCACTGCAGGTTCAGTTGAACACCTTGTTGCTTTCTACGCACTTGGCGTTTTCACCGGCTTTACTCTTGCTGGATTCGGCATGACTCGCTATTTCTTGCGAACAAAACCAAATAATTGGAAGTTAAAAGTTTTCATCAATGGCCTCGCTGGCTCAGTTTCTTTACTGATTGTCATTATCTTCTCCATAGTTAAGTTCACCGAAGGCGCATGGCTAGTCCTCGTAACAGCGCCAATTCTGGTTGTCACTTTCTTGCGCTTACGTCGGCAATATGAACGCGAACAAAGTGCTCTCACTGTTAATTCCCATCAAGAACGAGCAACTTCAATATCTCGTCATAAAGTAACAATCTTTATCGATAGCGTTGATATCGCAACGGTGGGTGCAGTTCGATATGCGCGCAGCCTTAAGCCACATTC
>CALMJL010000134.1 GCA_937864425.1 uncultured Candidatus Planktophila sp. | reverse complement strand
TTAAATTGTTCACGCGCTGCTTTCTGCTCTGCAGAAAGAGTTGGCTTAGGCGATGGCGAAGTTGTTTCAGCTGCAACAGCTGAAGTGCATCCAAACGCTAGCGCCGCAGTTGCAATCACAGCAATTTTCTTAGCTTGTGTAACTCTCATATCACTTTCCATTTCTCACCTGATGGTTAAGGTGCGCTACTTAGTTGATGGCCCAACTATGCGAGCACATCTTGTGAAACGCCGGTGGAAAGGCTCAGTGGTTCGTCGGAGTTCTTACTTGCCTTCGTCGGGGCCAGCGGTGGTCTTTTGGATTTGCATGAGAAATTCGACGTTGGACTTGGTGCCCTTCATCTTCTCAAGGAGAAGTTCTAGCGCTGCCTGTGGTTCAAGCGCATGGAGAACGCGACGCAATTTCCAGACAATATTGAGCTCTTCGGTTCCCATAAGAATTTCTTCTTTACGAGTACCTGAAGCGACAACGTTAACAGCTGGGAAGATGCGCTTATCTGCCATCTTGCGATCCAAGATGAGTTCCATGTTTCCGGTGCCTTTAAACTCTTCGAAGATAACTTCATCCATACGAGAACCGGTATCAACAAGAGCTGTTGCCAAAATAGTGAGCGATCCACCATCTTCGATATTGCGCGCAGCACCAAAGAATTTCTTAGGAGGATAGAGCGCTGCGGAATCAACACCACCAGAGAGAATGCGGCCTGATGCAGGCGCTGCAATGTTGTAGGCGCGACCTAAACGAGTAATTGAGTCAAGCAGCACGACGACATCGTGGCCGAGTTCTACCAATCGCTTTGCGCGTTCAATCGCAAGTTCTGCAATCGAAGTGTGATCATCTGCAGGGCGATCAAAGGTTGAAGCGATAACTTCACCCTTAACGCTGCGCTGCATATCGGTAACTTCTTCTGGGCGTTCGTCAACGAGAACAACCATCAAGTGACATTCTGGGTTGTTATGGGTAATTGCATTTGCAATTGATTGCAAGACCATGGTCTTACCGGCTTTAGGTGGAGAAACAATGAGCCCACGCTGACCTTTACCAATCGGTGCAATCAAATCAATCACACGAGTTGTCAAAACATTTGGTTCGGTCTCTAAACGAAGACGCTCTTGTGGGTAGAGTGGAACAAGCTTTCCAAACTCAACACGGTTACGAGCCTCATCAACTGAAACACCATTAATGGTTTCGAGCGTAATAAGTGGGTTGTACTTCTGACGAGTTTCACCCTCACGCGCTTGGCGGACTTGGCCAGTAACTACGTCACCTTTGCGCAATCCGTACTTACGAACCTGTCCTTGTGAGACGTACACATCGTTAGGGCTTGGCAGATATCCGGCGGTACGAATAAATGAGTAATTTTCCAAAATATCTACGAGACCGCCCACAGGAACAAGCACATCATCCTCGGAAATCACTGGTTCACGATCTTCACGGTGCCCACGATCGCGGTTGCGACCACGATTGCGATCGCGACGACCGCGACCACCAAAGCGATCATGTGAAGAGTTATCGGAAGAATCGTTATCGCCTGAGTCAGCAGAATCGTCATCAGAGTCGTTGGAGTTGTTCTCTGTATTGCGATCGCGGTTATTGCGCTTTGCATCTCGCGCTGCGCGACGAGCTTCTCGTTCGGCTTTTGCTGCTTCGCGATTGGCTGCCTGCAAATCTGCAATTGCTGTGACTAGTTCATCTTTCTTTAACTTCGCCGCACCTTCGATACCGAGTTGGGACGCAACTTCCTTTAATTTAGGAAGGGTCATGGCGGAGAGTTCGGGACTGCTAGAACGTACTGGTTCTGTTGTTGTCATGTATTTCTTTTCAGTATGGGGCTTATCTTTACCAAGTAAACCCAGGGATTTATTTTTTTACTTCTTAGGATTTATCAACCATGAAAATCGCCCTAAAAAATGAGGCGGTGTTGTTGATGGCCAAACTATAGCAGGGTGGCTCCACGACCGGCAATTTCGAGGGTTTTACCTTCAAATTTAGCCCCGCCTGCACGTGATAACTGTTCTACCTCTTCTTGATTGCCAGTATGTAAAGCAAGAACAGTTGGCCCTGCCCCAGAGATGAATGCAGCAACTCCAGCAGCGCGTAACTTCGTCATGAGCGCAAAGGATGCTGGCATTGCTTCTTGTCGATACTTCTGATGGAGAAAATCTTCTGTTGCTGAGAAGAGTAAATCTGGTCGCACAGTAAGAGCCTGCATCATGATTGCAGCATTTGCTGTGTTGCGTCGTGCTTCATCAAATGGAATTGATTCAGGCAACATAGTTCGCGCCTTCTTTGTGGCAAGAGGTGTCGATGGAATAAATGCCATCACTTGAATACGTGGATCTACCGGCAGATGAAATGAATCGGCAACTGCTTTTCCTTTGATGTCATCTTGCCACGCCACCGTTGCTCCCCCGAAGAGAGCTGCAGCAACATTGTCAGGATGTCCTTCCATTTCAGTTGCTAGCGTCAGAAGCGTTGCATCGCTCATCTTGTCGCTTCCGGTTAATACAAGTGAGCGAGCAAGGACTAATCCACCAATAATTGCAGCAGCTGATGAACCAAGGCCACGACCGTGTGGAATGACGTTGAGTGCACGCACTGCAATACCTTTTGGTTTTCCACCTAAATAATCAAATCCTTTATACATCGCTTTCACAAGTAAATTTTTCTCATTGCGAGGCAGTTCTTCCGCGCCTTCACCAGTGACATCAATATCAAGGCCGCCTTCATCCAAAATCTGTGCCACATAGCGATCATGAAGTGAGAGCGCTAAACCAAATGAATCAAAACCTGGCCCTAAGTTGGCAGATGTTGCTGGTACTTGAACCTGGATGGGATTGGCTTTAAAGGTTGGCTTGGCCATGGCAAAAGTCTTCCGCTACTTCTTTACTAATCCAAGTGCACGCGCTGCTGCATCAGCATTAACTGGAATCACGGTTGGATCGGCCGCACCTTCTAGCGCCCACGGAATATCTTTCAGACCATTTCCAGTGCATGTAATCACGATCGTTTTGTCGCGCGGCAATTTTCCAGCGTTCTTATATTTAATCAACCCAGCAAGTCCCGCTGCAGAAGAAGGTTCGCAGAAAATTCCCTCTTTGCCTGCAAGTAATCGGTATGCGCTCAAAATTTCTTCATCGGTGACAGAATCAATGAGGCCGCCAGATTCATCGCGCGCTGCAATTGCTTGATCCCATGATGCCGGATTTCCGATGCGAATCGCAGTTGCAATTGTCTCTGGCTTAGCAACAGGTTGCCCAGTTACAAGCGGTGCCGCTCCTGCAGCTTGAAAGCCCCACATTGCTGGCAACTTTGTGGAGATACGATCATTGCGATACTCCCTATATCCCTTCCAATATGCAGTGATATTTCCGGCATTACCAACTGGCATGGTGTGAATATCAGGTGCATCACCCAATAAATCAATGACTTCAAAGGCCGCAGTCTTCTGTCCTTCAATCCGATATGGATTCACCGAGTTAACCAGCGATACTGGATAGTGCTCTGCCAAATCTCGAGCAAGCACTAAACAATCATCAAAATTTCCATCCACTTGTAAAAGTTTGGCACCATGAACAACAGCTTGCGCCAACTTTCCCATCGCGATTTTTCCTTCAGGGATGAGAACTGCAGGAACCATTCCAGCCTTGACTGCGTATGCAGCTGCAGCAGCCGAAGTATTTCCAGTAGATGCGCAGATCACCGCTTTGGCACCTTCTTCTGCGGCTTTTGAAATCGCCATCGTCATTCCGCGATCTTTAAAGGAACCGGTTGGATTGATTCCTTCAAACTTCACCCAGACGTTGTTACCTAACATTTCTGAGAGCACGCATGCATAAATTAATGGAGTGCCACCTTCGCGCAGAGTGACGACAGGAGTTTTAGCAGAAACTGGCAGACGGTTGCGATACTCCTCAATGACTCCGCGCCATTGGTGCGCACCGGATTTTTTAGAGAAGAGCCCCATTATGAGATTGCACCTTCAACGCGAATCACACTTGAAATCTTGTTGACGATATCCATTTTCTTAAGTGCATCAACTGTCGCCTTGAGTTCGCCTTCAGTTGCTCGGTGGGTAACGATGATCAGCTCGGCATCTTCGTTTCGACCATTTTGGTCAACAGTCTGAATTGAAACACCTTGATCTGCAAATACTTGTGCGATGGCAGCAAGAACACCCGATTTTTCAGCTACTTCTAACCGAATCAAAAACTTAGTTTTAGTCGTTTCGATCGGAGCAATATCGCGATCTGCATAATCTGATTCACGCTGCCCAATTGAATTCAGTGCGATATGGCGGGATACCGCAACGATATCTCCGAGCACTGCAGATGCGGTTGGCTGTCCACCTGCACCACGTCCGTAGAACATGAGTGGACCAGCAGATTCTGCTTCGACAAATACTGCGTTGAAAGAATCGCGCACCGATGCAAGTGGGTGGCTCTTCTCAATCATGACCGGATGAACACGTACCGAAATTTCATCTGCCGGAGTAAGTTCTGCAATCGCCAATAACTTAATGACGTGATCCATTGATTTAGCGATAGCAACATCTTCGAGAGTAATTTTCGAAATTCCTTCGCGGTACACATCATCGACAGTGACGCGGGTGTGGAAGGCAAGGCCTGAAAGAATTGCCGCCTTGGCAGCTGCATCAAAGCCTTCAATATCTGCAGTTGGGTCAGCTTCGGCATAACCGAGCGCCTGCGCCTCTTGTAAGACATCGGCAAATTCACGGTTATCTTCGTGCATCTTGGTCAAAATGTAATTTGTAGTTCCGTTGACGATTCCCATTAAACGAACCACAAAATCACCAGCAAGAGAATCGCGTAGTGGGCGAATAATTGGAATTGCTCCAGCAACGGATGCTTCGTAATAAATATCTTCGCCTTTGGCATACGCTGCGCTAAATAAATCTGCACCATGGCTAGCGAGCAAAGCTTTATTGGCTGTAACAATCGATTTTCGATTATTGATGGCAGTCAAAGTTAATTCGCGAGCGGGCTCGATTCCACCCATAACCTCAACGACTAAATCAATATCTGGATCATTAACAATTGAAAATGGATCAGTGGTAAAGAGCGCTGGGTTGAGGCCTTCGTATGGCTTGATACTTCGGACTGCGATACGAGTAAGTTCGATGCGAACACCGGCGCGAGTAGATAGCTCTTCTGTATCGGCCAGCAGAAGGCGAGCAACTTCGCTTCCAACGACCCCGCAGCCGAGCATGCCAACGCGAACGGGTTTATCTGCCGGGCTCATCTTCCTATTCTTTCACATCAAGGGCGAGCAGATCTGCCTCATTTTCTCTACGCACAATAACGCGAGCTTTTCCATTATTTACTGCAATTACTGGTGGCCTTGGAACATGGTTGTAATTGCTGGCCATGCTTCTTCCATATGCTCCCGTTGCAGGAGTTGCAATCAAATCTCCTGGTGCAATATCTGACGGTAATTGCAGATCATTAATAATAATGTCGCCAGTTTCGCAGTGCTTTCCAACTAGCCTAGAAAGTTGAAGCGGTGCGCTGCTTTTACGTTGTGCAATGACTGCGCTGTATTGCGCATCGTAAAGTGAAGGGCGAATGTTGTCGCTCATTCCACCATCGACAGAGACATATTTACGAACTTTTCCGCCATCAATTACGACATCTTTTACTGTTCCAACCTCATACAAAGTAAACATGGTTGGTCCAACAATGTTTCGCCCAGGTTCGAGTGAAACGAGCGGCATCGCCAAGTTATGTGTTGCACATGCTTGCTTTACTGCTGCATGTATCTGCGGAAGAACGTCTGCTGGTTCGACGGTGACATCTCCTGCGACATATGCGATTCCAAATCCACCACCGAGGTCGAGCTCGGGAAGTTCGGTTCCATAGACATCGCGATACTTCGCCATAAATGCCATCAAACGATCTGTTGCAATTTCATGTGCCTCGGATCCAAAGATTTGTGAACCGATATGGCAATGCACTCCACGAAGTTCAAGTTCAGGGTGCTGTGCAACTGCTTCGACTGCGGTCCAGGCTGCACCTGATGCAATTGAGAATCCAAACTTCACATCTTCGTGTGCTGTCGAAATTTTCTCGTGGGTATGTGCTTCGATTCCAGGAGTAAGTCGGAGCATCACCGCTTGACGCACTCCATGCTTCTTGGCAGCCGCGGCAACGCGCTCAATCTCAAAGAGAGAATCCATCACAATTGTTTTCACGCCTGCTGAAACTGCGCGATCAATTTCAGAGAGTGATTTGTTATTTCCATGCAATTCAATTTTCTGTGGGTTAATTCCACCAGCGAGAGCTGCAGCTAGTTCTCCCCCTGTGCAGACATCAATGCCTACTCCAATTTCTGCAATCCATTGCGCCACCGCGGTGCAGATAAATGACTTAGCAGCGTAATAAATAGTTCCTGCTTGTGCGCCAAACTCTGCTTGCAATCCGTGCTGCCAGGCAAGTGCACGAGAACGGTATGCATCTTCGTCAAGGAAGAATGCAGGTGTTCCAAATTCTTTAGCTAAGTGGGCAGCAGAAATTCCAGATAAGTGAAGTGCTCCACCGTCGAAGGAAACGTTCTTTGACCACATGGTCACATCCTCTCAGGTGCACTGACTCCGAGGAGCGCTAATCCATTTGCTAAGACCTGCCTAGTGGCGGCGCACAAAGCTGCACGCGCGTGATGCACATCCGAAATCGGTTCATCGCCAAGTGGCAACACCCGACAATCTGCATAGAAGCCGTGATACACGCCCGCCAACTCTTCGAGGTAGCGCGCAATTCGATGAGGCTGGCGCAATTGCGCGGCCGTTGTCACGATGCGTGGATACTCGGCAAGTGCGCCAAGCAATTCATTTTCCCGATCATGGGTGAGTTCGCCTGAATTAAATTTTTCAAGAGTTGCCGAGATACCAAGATCGCTGGCATTGCGCAGCACCGCAGCGATTCGAGCATGCGCGTATTGCACGTAATACACAGGATTGTCATTGGTGTTCTTCTTGAGAATATCCAAATCCATCACCATTGGTGTATCAACTGGATAACGAATTAATGTGTAGCGAGCTGCATCTACTCCAACTTTCTCGACAAGCTCTTCAAGAGTGATGATGGTTCCAGCGCGCTTAGATAATTTAAGTTCTTCGCCACCTTCCATGATTTTTACAAGTTGGCCAATCAAAATTTCGATGTTGTAGTCAGGGTTATCTCCTGCACATGCAGCCGTTGCCTTGAGCCGCTGTACATACCCATGATGATCAGCGCCCAGCATGTAGATGCAAATATCAAAGCCACGTTCGCGCTTATTAATGTAATAAGCGGTATCTGAGGCAAAGTAGGTGAGATCCCCGCCCTCTTTGATGATGACGCGATCTTTATCGTCTCCAAAATCAGTGGTGCGAAGCCAGACTGCTCCATCTTCTTCAAAGACATGCCCTTGCGAGCGCAACTTTTCTAGCGCATGGTCAACTGCATTCGATTCGTGAAGCGAACGCTCTGAGAACCACACATCAAAAGTTGTATGAAAATCTTTTAACACATGCTGTTGCTGCGCTAATTGCACTTGGTACGCCGCTTCGCGGAATTCGATTGTTGAGGAAATCCCCGGATTCTTTGCAACGACTTCTTTCGCCAATTCAGCAATGTATTCACCTTGGTAGCCATCTTCGGGAATTGGCTTGCCTTGCGCTGCTGCTTGCACCGATTCACCAAAGAGATCCATCTGTCGACCGCGGTCATTGATATAAAACTCTCGAGTTACTGAAGCCCCTGCCGCACTCAGTACCCGACCAAGTGCATCGCCAACTGCTGCCCATCTGGTGTGCCCTAAATGCAGCGGACCTGTTGGGTTGGCGCTAATAAATTCGAGGTTAACCGAGACTCCAGCGAGCGCCGTGCTTTCTCCGTAATGAGCTCCACTGTCAAGAATTACTGTGACCAACTCTGCTTGCGCACTGCGATCAACTGTGATGTTGATAAAACCGGGGCCTGCAATATCTACTGCAGAGATGCCGCCAATCGTGGCGATTTCTTTCTGCAAGAGAGTTGCAATGTCGCGCGGATTCTTTCCGGCAACTTTTGCTAATTGCAAAGCGATGGATGTGGCGTAATCGCCATGATCGCGATTCTTGGGGCGCTCTAAATTAATAGAGTCAGGAATAGCAGAGGCAACCTCGCCATCAAACTCTGCAGCAATGGCTCGGACAACTGCGGCATGAACCTGCGCTGCGAGTGAATCTGCGAATGAGCCTTGCATTAGCCAAGGTTATCGTCAGCGGGAAAGCAAGTGAGTTTGTGAGATACACATATTTACCTCTAACCTTGCCCTCGCCGCGGGAGTGGTGAAATGGCAGACACGCAAGTCTTAGGAACTTGTGCTTCGGCGTGCGGGTTCAAGTCCCGCCTCCCGCAC
>CALMJL010000133.1 GCA_937864425.1 uncultured Candidatus Planktophila sp. | reverse complement strand
GCAATCCCTGCTCCTGATATCAATAAATCAAGAGTGGGCATCCGGTAGTTAATTTCGCTGCTTCGTCGCGAGACAAGATAAATAAGAAGGAAGAGCGAACCGCAGATCAGTCGAGCGCTTGCAACAGCTACCGGGGATATATCCGCAACCCCGAGTTGTTGTGTAGTTCCAGTGGTTCCGAAGCAGAGTGCGGCCCCAAGGACTGCAAAAATTCCTGCGCGCTGACTCGAGGTACGCATTCGCGAAGGATACTCGTAAGATGAAGCCATGACCTTTACTGCTGTAAAACCGATTGATGGCTCCGCATTTGGAGATGCAATTTCTGAAGATTCGGAAGCGCACGTTTCGGCACTCATAGATAAGGCTGCAGCAGTTGCTCATCAATTGCGCGCACTCTCTCCTTCTAACCATGGAAAACTTTTGCGCGACATTGCAGCAGCGATTGAAGCAGAGCGAGATAGTTTGATCGTCTCAGCCTGTGCTGAAACTGCACTACCGGAGGCACGAATTGGTGGAGAAATAACCCGTACGACTGTTCAATTTATTCGCTTTGCAGAATTGATCGAAAGCGGCAATCACCTCAAAGTAGTCATCGATAAAGCTGATCCAAATTACTCTCCTGCGCCTCGCCCTGACTTACGAAAGTTGAATCAACCGCTCGGAGTTGTTGCCATCTTTGCTGCCAGCAATTTTCCCTTGGCATTCTCTGTAGCTGGTGGCGATGCTGCATCTGCACTCGCTGGAGGTAATGCCGTTGTTGCAAAGGCTCATCCATCTCATCCCAATACCTGTGCCATAGTTGCCAAGGCCGTAAAAAAAGCTCTTGCCGAAAATGGAATTTCCACTGATGCATTTTCGATAGTGCAAGGTACAAATCCGCAGATTACCCATTGGCTCGCTACTCATCCTGCAGTGCAAGCAATTGGATTTACTGGTTCAGAACAAGTGGGTCGTATCTTGGTAAAACTCGGTGCAGAACGCAGTAATCCGATTCCGGTGTTTGCCGAAATGGGAAGTCTCAATCCACTCTTTATCACCGAAGGAGCAATAAAGGATCGCTCCGAAACACTTGCAAAAGGTTTAGTGGATTCTGCGCTCCTTGGTTCTGGCCAGTTTTGCACCAAACCTGGTCTGGTCTTTCTCCCCGGTAATTCTGAATTTGTTGCAACCATGAAGAGTTATCTTGCAACACTCTCGGTTGCTCCATTGCTCAGCAAATCAATCGCAGAACGGTATTCGAAAGCAATCGCTGAACTTTCGACGATATCGGGAGTTGAAGTTTTGGCGGGTAATTCGAACGATTCTGGTTTTGGTGTGACTCCAACTTTCTTCATCACAACGTGGGAAATTGCACAAGCAAATCCGCATCTCTTGGAAGAACACTTTGGCCCTACAACTGTATTGATTACTACCGAGCCATCTCGCTATCGCGACATTGCGCTAGCTCTACCGGGCCAACTCACCACAACGATTCAAGGCGTAGACGGTGATGAGGTGGATTCACTTCTTGAGATCTTGGCCGAAAAATCTGGTCGCGTCATTTGGAATGGATTCCCTACGGGAGTTGCAGTAACTGCCGCCATGAATCATGGTGGACCTTGGCCTTCGTCATCAACGCATACAACATCCGTTGGAATTGATGCGGTCTACAGATTTATGCGCCCAGTTTCGTATCAAGGTATTCCGCAATCACTGCTTCCCAAACCACTCCAAGATGCCAACCCTTGGAAAGTGCCTCAGCAGATTAACTAAACAATAAATCCACTTGGAAACGGATCAGTGGGATCGAGCATCCAGGTGGCTTCTCCCATCACCCAGGCACGGCCAGTAATCATGGGAACAATGGCATCAAAGTGAGCAACTTTGGTGCGCTCTTTGATGCGTCCTTCAAAGTGCGAACCAATCCACGATTCGTTATTGAGAACATCACCCTCTTTAAATTGACCGCGCGCCACCATCTGAGCAAGTCGCGCACTGGTTCCCGTACCGCATGGTGAGCGATCGAACCAACCTGGATGAATAGCCATCGCATTGCGCCAATGCAAAGGCCCTTCACTGCCAGGTGTTATGAAATCAATATGGTGACAGATTGCAATATCAGGATTTTCAGGATGCACCGGCCGATTTTGATCATTGATTGCATCCGAGATTGCTAAACCTAAATCTAGAAACTTCTGTCCATTTTCGCGCTTGAATTCCAAGCCAACTCGTTCAATTGGGACGATCGCATAAAAATTTCCACCATACGCCATGTCATAGGTGAGAGAACCAAAGCCTGGCACATCAACAGTTTGATCCAGTGCGTAGCAAAATGAGGGAACATTGATAATCGTGACGTTTTTGGCGCGACCGTTTTCAACTGCGACATCAACAACTACTAATCCAGCCGGAGTATCGAGCCTTATTGTTGTGATTGGCTCAACTACCTTCACCAATTTCTTCTCAACCAAAGCAGTTGCAACACCGATTGTGCCGTGCCCACACATCGGAAGACATCCAGATACTTCAATATAGACAACTCCCCAATCGGCATCTGACCTAGATGGTTTCTGAAGAATCGCTCCGCTCATCGCGCTATGGCCGCGTGGTTCAAACATAAGCCATTGACGAATGAAATCCATTTTTTCCATAAAGTGCAGACGCTTATCGAACATCGTTGCACCTGGAATTTCACCAACTCCTGATGTGACTACACGAGTTGGCATTCCTTCCGTGTGTGTTTCAACGGTTGTTACCGTGCGGATACTGTTCATCGCGACTTACTTGCGGTTTTTGAAAAATGCCAATGCATGATCCATCTCGCGATGAATCTGTGCTTGTTCGTGTGCAGGTAGTGGCAAACGCGGAAGCCTGGTAGGTCCGCCATAGCGACCCACGTGGTCCATTCCTAATTTAATCGCCTGGATAAATTCCTTCTTTGAATCCCAATGGAATAGATCATGGAGCGCGGCATACATCGGTGCTGCTTCTGTAAAGTTTCCAGAAGTAGCCAAGTTATAGAGCTCCATAGATTCCTTAGGAAGCGCATTAGGAAATCCTGCAATCCACCCAGCGATTCCTGCCGTTGAAAGTTCAAGAAAGACATCGTCGGCTCCAACAATTACCTCAATGCGTGGTGCATGACGCTTGATCTGCCAGATTCGACGCACATCGCCTGAGAATTCTTTTATTGCAACAACTTCTGGTACCTCATCTGCGATTCGACCAACCAATTTCGGCGTGAGGTCAACTTTGGTATCAAATGGATTGTTATAAGCGACGATTGGAATTCCAACCCGCGCAACTTCTTTGTAGTGTGCAATAACTTCATCCTCGGATGCCCGATACGCATTGGGTGGCAAAAGCATGACAGCGCCAGCGCCGGCTTTCTGTGCATGTTCTGCCCATTTGCGGGACTCAACTGCGCCGTAGGCAGCAACTCCAGGAACAACGTTAAAACCTTGTGGAGCTGCAGCAATTGCAACTTCCACCATTTTGCTGCGCTCTTCGCTGGTGAGAACTTGATATTCACCGAGCGAGCCATTTGGAATTACTCCGTGTGTTCCGTTGGCAGCAAGCCACGCTACGTGCTCTGCATATTTGTCATAATCAATAGAGAGATCAGATTTGAAGGGAGTTGCTGTTGCAGTGAGTACGCCATTCCAAGGTTTCGACATGGTGGGCACTTTACCCGTTCTTTCTATTCTTTCCATCTGCCAATAAACCAAGTGGCAGCGGAGCCGCAATCGGGCGATTGTGTGCTGAGATTTTCTCGGTATCGCTGATTTCTGCACCAATGTGAGTCGCAACAACATCATTAACATTTCGAGCGCAGACTCGACCTTGGCAAAGACCCATTCCTGCTCGTGTAAATAATTTAGATGTCCGTGCAGATTCAGCCCCTAGCTCAACTACTGAGTTACAAATCTCTCCATGTGAAACTTCTTCACAGCGGCAGATGAGCGTTTCTGCTTCGAGCCATGATTGCCATCCAATTCCCACGGGATAACTTCGCTGGAGCGCCTTTGCAAAAAGTTTCTTGCGAAATCTGGTAAATCTGCGAATGACACCAACGCTCTTTCCAACAGCAGACCTACCCGCAATCTCACCTTCAATGAGTGCTAAATCTGCGCCTCCAATTCCGGTCGCCTCACCTGCGATCCACACATTGGAAACACTGCTCTGTTGATTGCTATCAACTGAGAAAATCACGGTGCCATCGCGATCAAAGATTTCTTGACACCCCAGAATTCCGCCCAAACTCACATCGGGTTGGAATCCCCATCCTGTTGCAACAACATCTGATGCGATGGATTTCTTTAGAGATAACTTAGAAAGATCAGAAGACACCTTGGATATTTCGACTATGCCATTTTCAAATCGCGTCACCGCACTGCCAAAAGAAATTCCGATACGCCGAGCAATCATTTCCTTCGCATAATAAAAAAGTTCTGCAAATTTTCCAGGATTCAAGAGCAATGCAGGAAGTGACAAAATCCAACGCATTGGAGAGTGAGCTTCAACAATCTCCACCTTCGCACCAGCTTCGGCTAGAGCGGTTGCTACGGGAAAGAGAAATGGACCAGTTCCAGAAACCACAATGGAATTTCCAGGTACAACTCCCTGACCTTTGAGTATCGCCTGTGCTGCTCCTGGAGTCATGGCGCCTGGTGAAGTCCACCCTGGGAATGGAAGTGACCGGTCATATGCTCCTGTAGCCAGAACTATTTTTGAAGCATGTAATTGAT
>CALMJL010000132.1 GCA_937864425.1 uncultured Candidatus Planktophila sp. | reverse complement strand
TGCTAATTCATTACTTTTGGATACGAGCAAGCATCGCTTTCATCTGATCAATCTGTGCTGATTGGTCTGCCACAACTTTCTCGCCAAAAGCTTTGATATCTGCATTCTTGGCATCTTCAATCATCATCGTCATATGGACAGCGCCATCATGGTGGCCGGTCATTCCTTTAAGCCACAAAATATCGAAATCTTTTCCGGTCGCCGCTTTTAACGTAGCAAGATCTGCATCGGTCAACATTCCGCCCATGCCATCCATGGCATGGCCAGGATCTTCTGAAGCGCCAGCATCTTTGAGCCACGCCTTCATCTGAGTGATTTCTGCAGCTTGATCTGCAGCAATTTTCTTAGCGAGTGCTAATAACTCTGCATCCTTGGAAACTTTCATGGCCAAGTTGGAAATATCAATTGCTTGTTGGTGATGCGGAATCATCATCTGTAAAAACATCACGTCAGCACCGGTGTAATTGGAATTCGTGCTGGTGCTCATATGGCCTGAATGGTCGGACATGCCGCCCATATCATCGCTATCGCTCTTATTGATGGAGAGGCTAATCACGCCTGCGGCAACCAGGATAAATACGCCAATAATCACTGCGCTTCTGCGACCAATATTGATTTGCATGGTCTCTCCTCTGATGAACTTTATTCAGGCTTGGTGATAAATGTGATGTTACCCGTGTCTAACTCGGTGCGCAGTGCGACCAATAAATCTCGCGTTGAAATTGAGCCTAGCCCTAAAGTCTTTTTCGTCACAGAGTTGGAAAGTGATGTATCCACTGGGACTGCGCCAGGGAAAAGTTGATCTGCAGGTGGATCTGCTTCTCGAAGGAGTGAATCATCAAGATCAAAAACTTCACAGACTAATTTTGCATATTGCATGCGGTTGACTGCGTCATCTGGAACTAAGTGAAATGTGCCAGCTGCCTTACGCGCAATGATGCGTTCGATTTGCGCACCTGCTTCAGCGGCATTGCTGGGAGCAGTTACTTTATTGACGCGCGGACCACCAAAGACGGTAAATGTTTTTCCTTCACGCAAATCTTTGACAAGTGATGTGACGAAATAACCAAAGCCAACATCTTGGGTGCGCGGACCAACGCTCTGGGTCTGATGAATACCCATCACGCCTTCAATGCGCGCAATCGCACCGGTATCTGGAGCCAAATCACGAATCACTTGTTCGCTCAGCGCCTTAAGGACTCCATAAAAGTTCACTGGGTTTCCGCAATCAGATTCGGGAGTCATGTGAGTAGTTCCATCCATTACCCATCCCGATGAGACATACACAGTTTGTGCGCCAACTCGATTGGCAGCATGTGTCACGCGTTGAGTCAGCGCCACATATGAGTCATAGGCAAAGGCGCGATCTTCTTGCAATTTATTAAAGTCATTAGCAATAGCGCTATGGACCACTGCAGTACATCCTTGTAATCCACCAGCGATTGAATCGATGCTTGATAAATCAACAACGGTCGTTGCCCATGGAAGTTGATTCTTTTGAGGGCTGCGCACCAGACCGATGACTTCATGGCCAGCGAGTTGTAGAACTTTTGCGATATTGCCGCCGACAAAACCATTAGATCCGGTGATTGCAATCTTTGCCATACCGCAAACTTTAGCGGTGGAGACATTCGATAGTTGTGGCTCTATTCTTGAGCCATGGCCAACCACGGCAATATGTATGGACCTGCATTTACCTTTCTTGGAATTCCAGCCTGCGATTTAGATGATCCCAAGAGCTATCAGGGTGCCGATGTCATCATTGTTGGAGCGCCAATTGATAGTGGAACATCGCATCGCTCTGGCGCAAAGTTTGGGCCGCAAGCAATTCGTGGCGGCGACTATTTGTCACACGATGGATC
>CALMJL010000131.1 GCA_937864425.1 uncultured Candidatus Planktophila sp. | reverse complement strand
ATGTAAAGCGTCTTCGCGAAGCAACTGCAGCAGGAATGCTCGATTGCAAGAAGGCGCTTGATGAAGCAGATGGAGATTTCGATAAAGCTGTCGAAATTATTCGTGTGAAGGGACTTAAAGGCGTCACTAAGCGCGAAGGTCGTCTTACTTCAAATGGACTTGTTGTTGCAAAGGTCTCTGGTGATCTTGGCGTCATGCTCGAACTCAATTGCGAAACTGACTTCGTAGCAAAGGGAGAGCGCTTTATCGCACTCGGTGATCAACTTGTTGATCACTTGCTCTCTGCCAAGACCAAAGATGTTGCAGCATTTCTTTCATCGAAGATGGCAAGTGGCAAGACAGTTCAAGAAGTTATCGACGAAGGTAATGCAACCATGGGCGAGAAAATTGAAGTTCGCAATGTTGCAGTAGTCGAAGGACCAGTTGGACTGTATCTTCACAAGACCAGTCCAGATTTGCCACCTCAAGTTGGAGTGCTTGTATCGCTTGCAAAAGCTGCAGCCGAAGTAGGCAAGGATGTTGCACAGCACATCGCAGCATTCGCACCTCGCTTTGTGCATCGCGATGAAGTACCAGCAGATTTGATTGAGACAGAGCGCCGTTTGGCTGAAGAAACTGCTCGCGCAGAAGGAAAGCCAGAAGCTGCTCTTCCTAAAATCATCGAAGGTCGCGTGACTGGATTTGTGAAGGAAGTTTCATTGATCGAGCAGGCATTCGCGAAGGATGCCAAGAAGACTGTGAAGCAGATTCTTGATGAAGCAGGAACCGCCGTGAAGGCATTCCACCGTTTCCGCGTAGGTCAGTAAACTAAACGTTAAGCAAAGCGAAAGGAGCACTCGTGCCAGGCAGTAGAGGAAATTACGGCAGAGTGCTCCTTAAACTTTCTGGCGAAGTTTTTGGTGGCAGCAAAGGCATCGGTGTTGATCCTGATGTGTTGGCCGATGTAGCCAAGCAAATTGCTGATGTTGTTCGAAGCGGAACCCAAATTGCCATCGTTGTGGGTGGCGGTAACTTCTTCCGCGGAGCTGAACTTTCAGAGCGCGGCATGGAACGCTCTCGTGCGGATTACATGGGAATGCTCGGCACTGTGATGAATTGTTTAGCGCTGCAAGATTTTCTTGAGAAAGAAGGCGTTGATACTCGCGTGCAAACTGCAATCACGATGGGACAAGTTGCCGAACCATATGTTCCACGTCGCGCTATTCGACACCTCGAAAAAGGTCGCGTTGTTATCTTTGGCGCAGGTGCCGGTATGCCATTTTTTACAACCGACACAGTCGCGGCACAGCGTGCCCTTGAAATCGGTGCAGGTGCACTACTACTTGCAAAATCTGGAGTCGATGGGGTTTATAGCGCAGACCCACGTAAAGATAAGAGCGCTACAAAATTTGATGAAATTTCTTACAGCGAGGTTCTACAAAAGTCACTTGCTGTCGCAGATGCGGCAGCTTTTAGCTTATGCCGCGAAAACAACCTTCCCATCGTTGTCTTTGATCTCATGACCAAGGGAAATATTGGTCGTGCAGTTCGTGGAGAAAAGATTGGAACTCTCGTTTCGTAAAGCGAGAGCACCCGGAATTCAAAGAGACTCGAGGAGACAACACCATGGCAGATGTAGCAAGCGCTCTGAAAGAGGCGACCGACAAGATGAACAAGGCTGTCGAAGTCGCCAAAGATGATTTTGGCGCCATTCGCACCGGCCGCGCTCACCCTGCCATGTTTAACAAGATCATGGTCGATTACTACGGCACACTGACTTCGCTTTCACAATTAGCAACTATCCAAGTACCTGAATCACGCATGGCGATTGTCTCTCCGTTTGATAAAGGTGCGATGTCAGGAATCGAAAAGGCAATTCGCGATTCCGATCTTGGAGTTAATCCAGCAACTGATGGCGCAGTGATTCGCGTTAATTTTCCGCAACTCACCGAAGAGCGTCGTAAGGATTACATCAAAGTAGCAAAAACCAAGGCTGAGGATTCACGAGTTTCTATTCGCAATATCCGCCGCGCTGCTAAAGAATTAATGGAAAAGCTCGAAAAAGATGGCGAAATTGGTAAGGATGATCTGAGCCGCGGTGAAAAAGAGTTAGAGAAAATCACAGCAGATCACGTGGCCAAAATTGACGAATTACTCAAGCACAAGGAGTCTGAACTTCTCGAGGTCTAAGACCATACCTCGTGCAGTTTATTTATCGTGTCTGATATCCACTCGATTAACGAGGCAATCAATAAGCGCGCTGGGCGCAAGTTACTTCCTTCAATTGCAGTCAGTGTCTTTCTCATTCTCTTGGTCTGGTTTTCCCTTGCGACGTATCGCGCGCTCTTTGCGCTGATTGTCGCCATTGCTGTTGTACTAGGTATTCGCGAACTTAATCGTGCTCTCACTGCAGCTGACATTCATCTTCCTTTCTGGGCGCTAGCCACTTCCAGTCTTGGATTATCTGCAGCAACCTGGTTTGGCGGTATCTCTGGACTAGCAGTGGCAACTGCAATTGCGCTTCCATGTCTATTGGTTCTGCAACTGCCTAAGGGAAGTGAAAACTTCGTTAAAACCGCATCTGCTTCTGCGCTCACTTTGATGTATCTGCCATTTCTTTCAGGGTTTTTGATTCTGCTAGCGCGCCCACATAATGGCTTTGAGCGAGTGATGACATTTGTTGTCTTGGTTGGCTGCAATGACACTTTTGCATATTTAACTGGCGTCTTAATTGGTAAGCATCCACTTGCACCAAAAATTAGCCCCAAGAAAACTATCGAAGGGCTGATGGGATCTATTGTCTTTGCAACGCTGGGTGGATCACTCGCCTTTCATTACATTATGGATTCTCATTGGTGGCTCGGAGCTCTTGCTGGTCTTTTAACGGTATTTACTGCAACCGCTGGAGACCTGATTGAGTCTGCGCTAAAACGCGATTTAGCAATTAAAGATATGGGAACACTTCTTCCCGGACATGGCGGAATCATGGATCGATTAGATTCCGTTCTCTTTGCAGCACCTGCGCTCTGGTTAGCACTTGAAATCGTGCGACGTGCTCAAGACTCTGGCTTGTTATGACCGAGCTCAAATTAGTTTTCGACGAACCAGTTCAGAAGAAGAAACCACCCAAACACCTCGCTGATTTTTCGCCGGCAGAACGTAAAGCTTTTGCTCAAGAATTGGGTTTTCAACCATTTCGCGCATCACAAGTAGCGACACATTACTTTTCACATCTATCAAATAACCCAGATGAATGGACTGATATCCCGGCAGCCGAACGCAGCGCTATTGCAGAAGCGCTCACTCCGCGGTTAATCGAGCTGGTCACGACTCGTACAACTGATGGGGGAATGACTCGAAAAGATCTCTGGAAATTACATGATGGAGTTCTCGTTGAATCAGTTTTAATGCGCTATTCAGATCGCACAACAGTGTGCATATCATCTCAGGCTGGATGCGGAATGAATTGTCCGTTCTGCGCAACAGGTCAGGGTGGCTTGACTCGCAATCTTTCAGCTGCAGAAATTACAGATCAAATTGTGGCAGCAGCTCGTGCCTGCGCTCTTGGTGAATTACCTGGTGGGCCAACGCGTCTTTCCAACATTGTCTTTATGGGAATGGGAGAACCACTCGCTAATTACAACGCAGTGGTGCGCACTCTTCACAACATCACAGATCCAAATCCAGATGGACTTGGAATCTCTGCTCGCTCGGTCGTTGTATCAACAGTTGGTTTAGTTCCTGGAATTGAAAAGCTGATGGAAGAAGGAATCAACTGCACCTTGGCAGTTTCACTCCACACCCCTGATGATGAACTTCGTGACACCCTTGTGCCTATTAACAATCGCTTTAAAGTTCGCGAAGTGTTAGCAGCAGCCGATAACTATGAAAAGAAAACGGGACGACGTTATTCCATCGAATATGCGCTCATCAGAGACATCAACGATCAATCATGGCGCGCAGATCTCTTGGGCCGCTTATTGAAAAACCGAAACTCTCATGTGAATTTAATTCCACTCAATCCAACCCCTGGTTCAAAATGGACTGCATCTCGCCGCGAGGATGAAGCCGAATTCGTACGCATTCTCGAAAGTTATGGCGTTCCGGTAACAGTTCGTGACACTCGCGGCCGCGAAATTGATGGGGCATGCGGCCAACTTGCCGCTAGTGAGAATGCAAAGAATTAACTAGTATCGCTTTATGACTTCGGTAGATTTACGAGAAGCAGCTGCTGCATATGAAGCAGCAACACAATATTTTCTTAATTTGGCTCGTGGTGTTACCGCGGATCTGATGGATGTTCATGCCGAAAATGAATGGTCTGCGCGGCAATGTATTCATCACATGGCAGATTCTGAAGCTCAGTCCTATGCACGTTTGCGTCGCTTGGTTGCCGAACCTGAAGGATCCATTATTCAAGGGTATGACGAAGCAGCGTGGGCAAATGAACCCAAGTTGGCGTATGCAGATGGCGATGTGGCAAATTCAATTGCTGTTTTAGCAGCGGTACGTGCTTCGTCACTTGATCTCATTAAACGACTGGAAGAGAGCGACCTCGAAAAATTTGGCGAGCACACTGAAGCAGGTAAATACACGATTGCCAGGTGGCTCGAGACTTATACAAGACATCCATATGATCACGGCGATCAATTGGTGCGGGCAACGAAAGGTCAGGCATAGCAAGTGAAAAAGTTACAGAACTTCGTCAATGGAAAATTTGTCGACAGCGCATCAGGTGAAACTACGACGCTGATCAATCCGACAACCGGAGAAGCATTCGCTACAGCACCTAATTCCAACGCTGCCGATATTGATCGCGCCATGAAAGCAGCTAGCGCTGCATTTCCGATTTGGCGCGATTCAACGCCTTCAGAGCGCCAACGTGCACTCTTAAAGATTGCCGATGCCATCGAAGCTCGTGCCGATGAATTCGTCGATATTGAATCGGAAAACTGCGGAAAACCAAAGAGCCTTACCGCTTCAGAAGAAATGCCACCGATGGTGGATCAAATTCGCTTCTTCGCAGGAGCAGCGCGCAATCTCGAAGGTCGTTCAGCAGGTGAATATATGAAGGGAATGACCTCTTTTATTCGCCGTGAACCAATTGGTGTCTGCGCGCAAGTCACTCCATGGAATTACCCCATGATGATGGCGGTCTGGAAATGGGCTCCTGCAATTGCAGCAGGAAATACTGTGGTTCTTAAGCCAAGTGATACAACTCCTGCATCAACGCTCTTTATGGCAGGCATCATGGGTGAATTTCTTCCCGATGGCGTAATCAATGTGATTGCAGGTGAACGTGCAACAGGTGCTGCGCTCGTTGATCATCCAACACCTGCCATGGTTTCAGTGACTGGTTCTGTTCGCGCAGGTATGGAAGTTGCTGGCTCTGCCGCAAAATCGCTCAAGCGAGTGCATCTTGAACTTGGCGGTAAAGCTCCTGTTGTTGTCTTTAATGATGCCGATCTGGAAGCTGCTGCATCAGGAATCGCAATCGCAGGTTTCTTTAATTCAGGTCAAGATTGCACTGCGGCAACTCGCGTCCTTGTACAAGAAGGCGTCTATGACGAGATGGTGAAGTTGCTCGGCAATCAAGCCGCAAACGAAATTGGCATGGGAGCTCCTGATGAAGATGTGCTGGTTGGCCCTGTCAATAACGCATCACAATTCGAACGCGTGAATGGATTTATTTCTCGCACACCATCTCATGCCCGCATTGTTGCTGGAGGTAAACCAACAAATCGCGCTGGATACTTTGTTGCTCCAACTGTTATTGCCGATCTCAAACAAGATGATGAATTAATCCAATCTGAAATCTTTGGACCCGTCATCACTATTCAGAAATTTAAGGATGAGGCCGAAGCAGTTCGCCTTGCCAATGGCGTCGAGTATGGCTTGGCATCATCGGTATGGACCCGCGACCATGGTCGCGCCATGCGCATGGCCAAGGCCTTCGATTTCGGCTGCGTCTGGATTAACACCCACATTCCAATCGTCGCTGAAATGCCTCATGGTGGCTTCAAGCGAAGCGGCTACGGTAAGGATCTCTCGAATTACGGCTTCGAGGATTACACCCGTATCAAGCATGTCATGAGCAATATCAACGCCTAAATTTCGGTTCACCTCGCCCGAAATCACAGCGAAAACTCATTGATTTACGTTTGGCCTACGCGTAAAAGGGTTACATAATGAGCCCTGCAAAACCGTCCCTTACACCGGCAAGTTTCATTCAAAAGGAGCCCATTGATGGCTAAGAAAGCACTTTCACCAGAAGCACGTTCCATTCTTAATTCACACGTTTCACGTCGTGCTCTTTTTGCCGGCGCTGGTGCAGTTGCTGGTGCAAGTGCGCTCGCTGCATG
>CALMJL010000130.1 GCA_937864425.1 uncultured Candidatus Planktophila sp. | reverse complement strand
GAGCCGGGGGATTTACAGTCCCCTCCCATTGGCCGCTCGGGCAACCCGCCAAGGTTTCTTACGGCTGCCGAAGATTACCTTATTTGGGGCGCTTCTTAAAATCCGCGCTACTCGGGAAGAATTACTGGCACTTGCGTAATTAACCCACCATCAATCACATAAGAAGCTCCAGTAATAAATGAAGATTTATCAGAGCATAAAAATCCAACTAGTTGGCCGATTTCATGAATGCTCGCCATTCTTCCAAGTGGATGTGTAAGCCCCCACTCGTGCAGTAACTCTGCTTCGCTTTTTTCACCAGCAAATTTCTTAGCAGTTGCATGCAACATCGGAGTATCGACGCAACCTGGTAGCACTGCATTACACCTAATTTGCTCCGCAGCATGATCAATGGCGATGGCGCGGGTAAGCGCATTGACCGCACCTTTTGATGCTGCATATGCGACCACATTTTTCTGATTGGAAAGTGATTGCACCGAAGAGATATTGACGATGGATCCGCCTTGTGCAACGCGCATAAACGGAATTGCATACTTGGCTGTTAAGTACATGGCTTTAACATTTACCGCGAAGGTGCTATCCCATACTTCTTCAGATGTATCTACTGCAGTGCCATAGGTTTGGATTCCAGCGCTATTCACTAAGTAATTGATGTGTCCATACTTTTTTCCAACGGAGTTGATGGCGGCAGAAACTGCAGAGTCTGAGGAAATATCTACATTAACTGCGCTAAATTTTTCACCAAATTGTGCGAAATCTTTTTCAGCTTGAGCAAGGGCTGCTGTATCTCGATCAAAAGCAATGACATGGGCTCCATCTTCGAGCAGGCGCAGGGAGCTTCCATATCCAATGCCTTTAGCACCACCTGTCACTATTGCGATTTTCTCCATTTACTTGCTCCTTATCCTCGCCCCGTGTTTTTGTACTTCGGCAATTGTTCTCGATCCACTCAGCGCCATCCCATTGATAAATTCTCGTCTCATTAATTCATAGACCTGTTCAACTCCAGCTTCACCATTTGCCATAGCGCCATATAAATACGCTCGGCCAATAAATACAGCTTTGGCGCCGAGTGCAATCGCACCTAAAGCATCAAGGCCAGACATGATTCCACCGTCTATATACACTTCAACTTTTTTACCGACAGCAGCAACGACATCAGGCAGGATTTCAACGGGCACCGGTCCGCGATCAAATTGGCGACCACCGTGATTGGAAAGAATGATTCCTTGAACACCCAGCTTTGCTACAGCTTGAGCATCAGCGACGCTTTGAATTCCTTTGATAACGATAGGACCAGACCAGACAGAGCGAAGCCATTTAATATCTTCAAATTTTGTGGATGGATCAAAGATAAGAGCCGCTAGATCTGAAAGCGGTTTATCCCATCCCCGAAATGCAGCAAATTCCAATTTTCCGGTAGTGAATAAGTTAATCCACCACCGCGGTTTACGTGCGATTGCAAAAACGGTGCTCAAACGAATCTTGGGTGGAACGGTAAGTCCATTGCGATTATCACGGTAGCGCAACCCAGCAACTGGGGTATCTACTGTTAACACTAAAGTTTCAAAGCCAGAATCGCGCGCTTGTTTGATTACAGCCAAAGTATCTTCGCGCTTTTTCATAATGTACAACTGAAACCATCGCCTAGAACTAGGGACTGCCGCTGCTAACTCTGCAGGTGAAACTGTGCCCATCGTAGATAGTGCGTAGACGGTGTTCTTATTTGCCGCAACATTAGCAACAGCGGGCTCGCCAACGTGATACATCAAACGGGTATATCCAGTTGGCGCAAAACAAATTGGTAAATCAACTTTCTTACCCAAGATAGTTGTAGAAGTGTCGATATTTGATACATCGCGCAATACATGCGAGTTGATTTCAATTCTTGATAACGCATCCCGGGTACGGTCGTAGGCAACTTCATCAACTGCCGATCCTTCGACATAATCAAAGACCACTTTTGGAGTTCTCTTCTTGGCAATTACTGCAATATCGAAAACATTCTGCGCCTTAGCCAGTTGTGATGAGTAGCGGCCCCAAGATGGAAGAGACCAGTCAATGAGTGACCAGAAATACGGCAGACTGGGGAATCTACGACGACTGCGAATCACACGCACAAATTACCCTAGAATGAGCGCTATTAAAATACTTCCAATTAATTAATCTTATTGAAGGAGTTTACGGTGGCTGACAGCAGTTTCGATGTAGTTTCAAAAATCGATCGCATGGAACTCGATAACGCAATCAACCAAGCTTCTCGCGAAATTGATACTCGTTTTGATTTTAAAAATACTGGTGCAAAAATTGAACTCTCTGGAGATAAATTGGCCATCGAGGCCAACACCGAAGAACGTGCCAAAGCCGCTCTTGAAGTTGTGAAAGATAAGATGATTAAACGTGGAGTCTCTTTGAAGCACTTAGATGCTGGCGAACCACAGTTATCTGGAAAAATTTACAAAATTGGCTGCTCTCTCAAAGAAGGAATCTCTACCGAGAATGCCAAGAAGATTGCCAAATTATTACGTGATGAAGGTCCAAAGTCAGTAAAGTCTCAAATCCAGGGTGATGAACTACGAGTCTCCTCTAAGAGTCGCGATGACCTACAAGCATCCATTGAACTCATCAAGAACGGTAAATTTGATTTCGCTGTTCAATTCGTCAATTATCGATAAGTGCTAAAGCATCGAAACGAGTACTCACTCGGCCTAATATTTGGTTTTAGCTCCTACATTTTGTGGGGGCTCTTCCCTTTGTACTGGCCATTACTGGAACCAGCTAATCCTCTCGAAATAGTTTCTCATCGCGCAGTGTGGACCCTCGTATTCTGTGTGATTGTTCTTGCGCTCACTCGGCAGTTAGCTTCAACGCTCAATGTAATGCGCAATTCAAAGACTCTAGCTGGATTATTTGCCACAACTTCATTGATCTCTATTAACTGGATTACCTACATCTGGGCTACCAATAATGGACATGTCGTTGAAGCAGCGCTTGGTTATTACATCAACCCACTCATCATTATTGGACTTGGAGTCTTTCTGCTCCATGAAAAGTTACGAAAAGCTCAATGGGTTGCAGTTGGTCTCGGTGCGATCGGAGTAACAATCCTGACGATTGATTATGGTCGCTTACCGTGGATTGCAATTTCACTTGCAGTTTCATGGGGTTTATATGGATTTATCAAGAAAAAATTAAATCTGGGAGCGCTTGAAGGTCTTACTATCGAAACCTTGCTCTCTCTTATTCCCTATGGTTTTTACCTTCTGTACCTAGGAAATAATGGCACCGGGCAATTTGGCCACGGCTTCTTACTAACAACACTACTGATCTGCGCTGGTGCGGTAACAGCGATTCCATTGCTTCTCTTTAATGGAGCAACTACCAGACTCCCCTACAGCACAATCGGGCTGCTGCAATACATCACTCCAACAATCACTTTCATTATTGGCGTGTGGGTCCGCCATGAAGAAATGTCTTCTGCACGCTGGTTTGGATTTATCGTGATTTGGTTAGCGCTCTTTGCGCTTGGAACGGATTTGGTTCGCTCAAGTAGAGCGATTGACAATCGCATCGCACAATGAAAAAAGCGCTCCAGTGACATCGTTGACTGGAAGCGGCCCTAAAGCAGCACGCGCCTCTTTTGCTACTTGATCTAGTTGTTCACGTGACTCAGCAAGCGCAGGGTGAGATCGAAGTTCGCGCAATACTTGAGCAACCTTTTTCTCATCCTTGATAGGTGCGCTGACCAGCTTTTTCAGCTCTTTATCCTCTTTGCGCGTAGATCGCATCACGTTGAGTGTTACTAAAGTAGGAACACCTTCACGTAAGTCGGTTCCTGGCGTTTTTCCAGATTGAGCTGAGTCGCTGGCAATATCAATAATGTCATCTGCCAATTGAAATGCGATTCCAATTTTTTCGCCAAATACTGTGAGTGTTTCCTTAATTTCATCAGGTGCTCCGGCAACCATCGCACCGAATCTTGCACTTGCTGAAATCAATGAACCAGTTTTATCTGCAACAACTTGTAGATAGTGGGCTAAGGGATCTTCACCGTGTTGAGGTCCTTGTGTCTCCATAATCTGACCAATAACCAACCGCTCAAAGGTTGATGCCTGTAATCGCACCGCTTCTGGTCCAATATCTGCAAGGAGTGCGGATACTTTGGCAAAGAGATAATCACCGGTAAGGATGGCAACAGTATTTCCCCAGCGATCATTTGCACTCACAACTCCGCGAC
Source organism: uncultured Candidatus Planktophila sp. (assembly GCA_937864425.1). Classification (GTDB taxonomy): domain Bacteria; phylum Actinomycetota; class Actinomycetes; order Nanopelagicales; family Nanopelagicaceae; genus Planktophila. The sequence continues at coordinate 42,598 of CALMJL010000130.1, read as the reverse complement.
GCAAGCGCGCTTCATCCATCACATCATCGTGGTAAAGCGTTGCTACATGTGTGAGCTCACACACCACTGCAGATTCAACGATTCCAAATTTATCTTTATCGCCATAGTGAGATGCAAGCAAAGTAAGTAATGGTCTTAAACGTTTTCCACCCGCAGCAACTAAATGGCGTGATGTTTCTTCAACGAGCGGATAGTTTCCTTGAATATGGCTCAGTAGCAGCGCTTCAACCTTCTGCATTCCAGCTTTGAGTTCAAACTCCAAGTCAGGTGCAAGACCCGGTATTCCGATAGCTGCCATCAGCGAATGAAGAATGCAGTGGATTCAATAAAACTTAAGAGTGGTGCAGGGAAGATACCAAGAACAATTGTGACGACTGCTGCAATAGCAATCGCTATCGCAGTAAGTGCTGATGGAAGAACCACGCTTGTTCCATCTTCAACAGGATCCTTAAAGAACATGAGGACGATGACACGAATGTAGAAGAATGCTGCAATCGCGGATGAAAGCACACCGGTGATCAAGATGGCAGTGCTTCCAGATTGGTAGGCAGCAGAGAAGATTGAGAACTTTCCGATAAATCCAGATGTGAGTGGAATTCCAGCAAAGGTAAGGAGGAAGAGCGCAAATACTGATGCAGTCAGTGGAGAGCGCTTTCCAAGTCCGCTCCAGCGGTTGAGATCGGTAACTTCACCGGCAGCATCACGAATTAAAGTGACGATGGCAAATGCTCCGAGCGTTGCAATTCCATAAGCAAAGAGATAGAAGATCGATGCATCAAGACCAGACTTGTTGAGAGCGATAACACCAGCAAGTAAGAATCCAGCATGAGCAATAGAAGAGTAGGCAAGCATGCGCTTAACATCGCGCTGCGTGATTGCAACAACTGAACCAAAGAGCATCGTAATAATGGCGACGATGACTAGCGCTGGTCGCCATTGCCATTCAGCATTTGCAAAAGCTACGTAAAAGATTCGAAGAATCGCACCGAATGCAGCCACTTTGGTTGCAGCAGCCATGAAACCAGTGATCGCAGTTGGCGCACCTTGATACACATCTGGTGACCACGCGTGAAACGGAACTGCGCCCACTTTAAAGAGTAATCCGACCGAGAGGAAGGCGATACCAAGGAGCAGGAATACATCATTGCCAGAACCACCAACGATGCTCTGTTGAATACCTGAGAGAGTGATAGTTCCTGAGTATCCGTAGAGATAAGCAATTCCAAAGAGGAAGAATGCCGATGAGAAGGCGCCGAGCAAGAAGTATTTCAGCGCTGCCTCTTGTGACATCAAGCGGCGGCGACGTGACAATCCCGCCATCAAATAAAGTGGAAGAGATAAAACTTCAAGTGCAACAAAGAGCGTGATCAAATCTGTTGCAATAGGAAAGAGCAACATGCCTGCCACTGCAAAAAGTGTCAATGGATAAACCTCAGTAACGCGCAGATCTTTCTGCAAAGATTCGCGTTCTTCTTGTGAACCTGGAATTGCTGCAGCTAAGGCAGTGAAGTTCTCTTGATCTGCAATAAGGAATACTGCTAGAACTGCAATAATCAAAATAGTTGCTTGAATCAAGAATGCAGCTCCATCAAAGGCCACAGAATTCATCGCCGCATCTACACCCGCTTGCTTCCGAATTGAAACTGTTGCAGCAAATGCAGAAACTAAAGACAGGAGTGAGATAAACATCTGCGAGTTATGGCGTGCGTTGCGTGGAGCAAATGCTTCGATTAAGACGCCAATGACAGCGCCGGCAAGGACAATCAGAATCGGTGAAAGCTGAGCGTAATTAAGTACGGGAGTGGTAAATACCATTTACTTGCCTGCGCCTTCTGATGGAAGCGGGTCACTAAAACCCTGAGATTCAATGACATGTGCAGAAGCTGGATTAATTACATTAAGCAGCGGAGCTGGATAAAACCCAAGGGCAATGATCACTGCAAGTACTGGACCAATCGCAATTTTCTCGCGCAGATTGAGATCGGCAAGATTTTCATTTCCAGGTGTGGTTGGACCGTGGAGCGCTTTTTGTACTGGAATCAAAATATACAAAGCAGCCAAAACGATTCCAAAGGTGGCTATCACTGCAGCCACGGGATAACGAGTAAATGTTCCAACCAAAACCAAGAATTCGCTCACGAAACTTGAAAGGCCTGGCAACGCGAGTGAAGACATTCCAGCGATAAAGAATGACCACGCCATTACTGGAGTAACTCGCTGCAAACCACCAAAATCTGCAATAGTTGAAGACTTACGACGAGAAATCATCCAGCCAGCAACTAAGAAGAGCGCTGCTGTTGAGAAGCCGTGATTAAACATATACAACGTCGCACCCGAGTGGCCTTGAGTTGTCATGGCAAAAATTCCCATAGTGATAAATCCAAAGTGCGAAATCGAGGTGTATGCAATCAGACGTTTAATATCGCGGGCACCAATTGCCAAGAATGCGCCATACACAATTGAGATAACCGCAAAGACCAGGATTATTGGAGTGAAAGTCTTGGAAGCATCTGGAAAGAGAGATAAACAGAATCGAATCATTCCAAATGTTCCGACCTTATCGAGCACACCTAAAAGAAGAACTGACGTTCCAGGAGTTGCCGATGCTGCTGCATCTGGAAGCCAGGTGTGTAATGGCCATACCGGAGCTTTGATTGCAAAGGCAATAAAGAATCCGAGGAATAAAAGGTTCTGAGTCGTCGAACTCATGTAGTTATGCATCTCTGAAAGTTTGGTGATATCAAATGTGGCGCCACCATTTTTGCTCGAGATAACAAAGAGTCCGATAATCGAAGCGAGCATCAAAAGTCCACCAAAAAGGCTATAGAGCAAGAACTTCACCGCTGCTGCAGCGCGTTCACCGCTTCCATATCCACCAATCAGGAAGTAGACCGGTATCAGCATCGCCTCAAAGAAGACATAGAACAAGAAGACATCTGTTGCTGCAAAGACCCCGATCATCATGGTCTCTAGCACCAAAATAAGAATGTAGAAAACTTTGGCAGACCAACGGCCACCTTCAGATTCATTCCATCCAGCAAGTACAACAATCGGCGTCAAAAGCACCGAGAGCAAGATGAGAACGAGCGAAAGTCCGTCAACGCCAACTGCGTAATTGATTCCAAAACTTGGAATCCATTCAGCAACCTGCACGAATTGATAGCTGGTATTTGCAGCATCAAAGTTAAACCACATCAAAATTGCAGAGAGCGCTACCAGAAGTGTGGTGGCGAGAGCCGCTTGCTTAATACGTATTACTTGATCGTTTGGTATGACAGAAACAAGTAAGGCGCCAAGAAGTGGCAATAATCCAAGAAGCGTTAGCGCATTCACTGTGTCACCACCCAAATTCCAGCAATCAAGGCGATTGCTCCAATCAAGATGAGAGCTGCATAGCTACGGGCAAAACCAGTTTGTGAGGTGCGAAGTGCAGATCCGGCGCCCAGTGCAGTGCGACCAATTCCACGAACTGCACCATCAATCACCACATCATCACCCTTAACGAGTACACGGGTGAGCGCTTGGCCAGGACGCATAAAGACTGCCTCATTAAATGAATCTTGCAAGAGATCTTTGCGAGCGATACGTGTAAAGATTGAAACATTTTCAGGAGCGGTTGCAGCAACTTCTGATAATTGATACTTGATGACTGCAATCGCAACACCTATGGCAACTGCAACAAGCGCCATTGCAGATACAACGATCGGTGAGAAGAGGTGTTCTTCACTATGTTCAGCGCCATGTTCGCCAAAGACTGGTTGTAACCAGTGTGCGAGCGCATCACCACGGGCAAAAAGGAATCCTGAAGTAACTGATCCAATTGCCAAAATTGCCATGGGAAGCCACATCAAAATTGGTGATTCATGAGGATGAGCATCTTCATCCCAACGTTGTGGGCTGGTGAATGTCAGAATCATCACGCGTGACATGTAGAAGGCAGTGATTGCGGCCCCCAGCAATGCGGCTCCACCCAAGATTATTCCTTTAGCGCCACCTGCATTAAATGCAGTTTCAATAATTAAATCTTTTGAGTAGAAACCTGCAAATGGTGGGACTCCGATAATCGCGAGGTATCCCAATCCAAAAGTCACAAAGGTGATAGGCATAAATTTACGAAGCGCACCATATTTACGCATATCAACTGTGTCGTTCATGCCATGCATTACTGAACCTGCACCGAGGAACATTCCTGCTTTAAAGAATCCGTGAGTTAGGAGATGCATGATTGCGAATGCATAACCGGCTGGGCCAAGTCCTGCACCCAAGACCATGTATCCAATTTGTGACATGGTGGATGCAGCGAGGGCTTTCTTAATATCATCTTTAGCAGTACCGACGAGCGCACCAAAGAGAAGAGTAATTGCGCCAACTATGACGACTAGCAACTGTGCAGTTGGAGCAGCATCAAAGATGAAGTTAGAGCGCACAATTAAATACACGCCCGCTGTCACCATTGTCGCTGCGTGAATAAGCGCAGATACTGGAGTTGGACCAGCCATTGCATCGCCAAGCCAAGCTTGCAATGGGAACTGTGCAGATTTACCAGTTGCTGCAACGAGCAACATGATTCCAATCGCAGTAAGCGCTGTCTGCGAAGCGTTATGCGAAGCTTCTTTTACGCCCACGAATGAGACAGTGCCTAGCGTTGCAAATGCGATCATGATGGCAAAAGAAAGTCCCATATCGCCGATTCGGTTCATCACAAATGCTTTTTTGGAAGCTGTTGCATATGCAGGTTTTTGATTCCAAAAACCGATCAAGAGATATGAAGCAAGGCCCACGCCTTCCCAGCCAACATAGAGATTTAAGTAAGAATCTCCCAAAACCAAGAGAAGCATTGCTGCTACGAAGAGGTTGAGATACGCAAAGAAACGACGTCTATTTTCATCATGGGCCATATATGAAATTGAATAAACATGGATCAGAGTTCCAACGCCGGTAATCAGTAAGACAAAGCAGATTGAGAGTTGATCCAGAAGTAATCCTGCATCCACTTGGAATGATGCCACGTTGATCCACGAGAAGAGCTTCTGAGAGATTGCCCGCTCTTCCGTGCTTCGACCGAGCATCGCGGAAAGTTGATAGAGACCTACTGCGAAAGAGCTGGCAGACATCAGGGTTGCCAGAATGTGGCCCCATTTATCGGCACGACGCCCTGCCAACAACAAAATAGTCGCACCTAATAGTGGAAGCGCGATTAAGTAGACCAAAGAATTTGAGGTAACCATCGTTATCGCTTCAACAAACTAGCATCATCGATAGATGCTGATCGACGGGACCGGTAGATCGTGACAATGATGGCAAGACCTACAACTACTTCACACGCTGCAACCACCATCGTAAAGAATGCGGTGACCTGGCCTTCGAGCGTGCCATTGATACGCGCAAAAGTAACGAGCGTAAGGTTTGCAGCATTGAGCATTAATTCAATGCACATAAAAACCACAATAGCGTTGCGACGAACAACTACTCCAATTGCTCCAATGGTGAAGAGAAGTCCAGCTACATATAAGTAGTTGTAAGGATTCATTACTTCTCCTCCTTAACAGTCTTATCAACTTCGCCGAGTTCAAATTGGCTCGTCTCCAAAATATCGCCGCGCGCTTTCAGAGTTGCAGAGATTGAATTAGGTGCAGGTGTTCCATCAGGAAGTAGCGCAGGAACATCGACTGCATTGTGCCTTGCAAATACTCCGGGGCTAGGAAGACCAGCAGCGGTTCCAAGTGTTCCTTGGCGGAAACGCGCAATGGATTGTTCGCGCTGAGTTGGCTTTGCCGAAGTACGTTGATGATGCGCTAACACCATCGCGCCGAGCGCTGCAGTAATCAGTAGCGCAGAAATTACTTCGAATGGAAATACATAATCTGAGAAGAGCAACTTTGCTAATCCCTGCACATTGCCATCTTTGTTGGCCTCAGCTAATCCAAAAGCGCCGTGGCCCAATTTGGCGCGGGCGATCAAAGAGATCATCAATCCCCCAAAGCCAATCGCTGCAGTAATAGCAATGGGGCGAAGTCCACGAATAGTTTCGGTGAGTGAATCGGATGCATCAACGCCAACGAGCATCAGAATAAAGAGGAAGAGCATCATGACTGCGCCCGTGTAGACGACGATCTGCACGATTCCGAGGAAGAGTGCATCTTGTGCAATATAGAAGATTGCCAAAGTAATCATCACAAAAGCTAGGAGAAGCGCTGAATGCACCGCCTTCTTTACGAGCAACATTCCAAGCGCTGCCAGAACGGAAAGTGGGGCAAGTACCCAGAAAAGAATTGTTTCAGGAGTTTGAATAGTCAGCATTACTTATCGCCATTCATTGCTTGTGAAGGATGGGCTTCCTTCACATCGCCGTTGTAATAATTGGTATCGGTCATACCTGGATACATGGGATGTGGTGGAGCAAGCATTCCTTGGCGGAGCGGTGCCAATAGATCTTCTTTTTCGAAAATTAATTTCTCACGTTTATCGTCAGCAAGTTCATATTCATTAGTCATAGTGAGCGCGCGAGTTGGACAAGCCTCAACACAAAGACCACAGAAAATGCAACGCAGGTAATTAATTTGATACACAGCACCGTGGCGTTCACCAGGTGAAAGTTGATTTCCAGGAGTGTTATTTCCACCTTCAACATAAATAGCATCAGCAGGACATGCCCAAGCGCAGAGTTCGCATCCAATACATTTTTCAAGGCCATCTGGATGGCGATTGAGTTGGTGGCGACCATGGAAACGTGGTTGCGTAGGTGCTTTTACATCTGGATATTGCACGGTCTGATTCTTTTTAAACATAGAAGAGAAGGTGACCCAGAAACCTTTAGCTTGCTGTGCAAGCGGTGCTGGACCTGGCTGTTCTACTTCAGAGAAAGGCACAGAATTAATATCGGCTTGACCTGAGTTCTTCTTCTCAATGAAATCAGACATCACTTACCTCCTGAAACATTGATGGAATTCACTTCGGGAAGTGATGGGATTGGGAAATTTGGAGCGTCGCCCTCTGGCTGCGGTGCACGAGCCTTAGCTTTTGAGCGATCGATAAGTGAGCTAGCTGCCATGACAAGCAAAACGATTCCGACTGCAAATGCAATTGTTGCAATGCGTGGAGCACCTTCTTGCTGAAGAACTCGAAGTGAAGCCACGATCAAAATCCAGACCAAAGAAACTGGAATCAAAACTTTCCAACCGAATTTCATAAATTGGTCGTAGCGAAGACGTGGAAGCGTTGCACGCAACCACATAAAGATAAAGAAGAAGAAGATCACCTTGAGGAAGAACCAGACCAAGGTAAACCAGCCACCGAGCCAACTTTCAGTAAAGCCAAGCCCTGGAAGCGCGTGATAACCGCCCAAGAAGAGCGTAGTTGCAAGTGCTGAAACTGCGATGATGTTGACGTACTCAGCGAGGAAGAAGAGTGCGAACTTCAGCGATGAGTATTCGGTGTGGAAACCACCCACGAGTTCTCCTTCTGCTTCAGCTAAATCAAAAGGTGCACGGTTTGTTTCGCCGACCATAGAAATCACGTAAATGACAAATGAAGGAAAGAGTACAACTGCATTCCAAATATGTTGATGTTGTGAACCAACAATGGTGGAGGTAGACATTGAACCTGCGTAAATAAAGACTGCAACCAGCGAAAGTCCCATCGCAATTTCATAAGAAATAACCTGCGCGCTTGAACGCAATCCACCAAGAAGTGGATAGGTAGAACCTGATGACCAACCAGCAAGAACGACGCCGTACACACCGATGGAGGTGACAGCCAAAATATAGAGAACGCTGACAGGTAAATCAGTCATCTGAAGTGCAGTCTTTTGGCCGAAGAGATTTACTTCGCCCGTCATTGGAATAACTGCAAAAGCCATAAAGCACATTGATGTTGCAATGATTGGAGCCAAAATAAAGACAACTTTATCTGCAGCAGCAGGAATGATGTCTTCCTTCAGCGCCAGCTTCACACCATCTGCAAGTGATTGCAGGAGACCAAATTTTCCAACTCGGTTAGGGCCAGTACGCAATTGCATCTTTGCTAATACGCGACGTTCTGCCCAGACTGCCATCAATGTGCACAGCACGCAGATTGCAAAGACGAGAACGCCTTTCACGGCGATAAGCCAGCCAGGATCTTTAGCGATTAACACTGCATTATTTAATGTATTCATGCCTTCACCACCGTGACTACCTGACCATGAGCTGCTTCAAGGGCAACGAGCGCTTGCGATGCAAATGAATTGCGTGGAATCCAAACTGCATCGTCATGAATATCTTCTACAAGTACTGGAATCGTGATGGAGCCATGAGAATTAGAAATCCGCAATTGCTGACCTGATGAAATTCCGATCTGGTTGGCTCGCTTTGGCGAAATAACTGCAACGGTAGGGCGCCGCGTTCCAGCCAAATTATCTTCACCGCGTTGCAAAGTTCCCATGTCGAGCAATCTGCGCCATGAAGTAAGGATTGCTTGATCTCCTGAAACTGCAGGAGAAGATGTTGCTGAAACTGGAGTAAAGGAAATTCGCGCTCCATCCCATTTACCAAGTTGGCTGAATTCACGAGCTGCAGCGCTCACGCTTGCCAACGAAATTGGATTGCCAAGGGCATCTGCCAGCATCGAAAGAATGCGCACATCACTGCGGTGTAATGAATCTGCAACTGCAGCATCGAAGCCACGGGCACGGCCTTCCCAGTTGAGGAAGCTTCCACTCTTTTCGGTAACTGCTGCTACTGGAAGCACAACGTCGGCAACTGCAGTGACTGAACTTGGTGCTATTTCAAGTGAAACAACAAATGCTTTCTTAAGTGCGGCAAGTGCTGCAGAACTTTCAGGGAGGTCATGAGCATCTACTCCACCGACAACTACTGCATCAAGTTCGGATCGGGTAAGCGCTGCGAGAATGTCAGAAGATGAGCGACCTGGTTGAGTTGGAATATTTTCAACTCCCCATGCAGCTGCAATATCAACACGCGCAGCAGCATCTGAGACTGGACGTCCACCAGGAAGAACTGTGCCGAGTGCGCCTGCTTCAAGTGCTCCGCGTTCGCCAGCACGTCGTGGAATATAACCAACCTTTGCACCGGTCTTGGCAGCAAGCGCTGCAACAGCAGAGAAAAGTCCCGCGGATTCAGATGCGCGTTCGCCTACCAGAATGATTGATTTACCAGTGAGCGCAATATTTGCAACTGCTGCTGGTTCTGAAAGTGGAGCAACCTTAATGAAGTCAGCTTTCAATTTATCCATAGCAATAGATTGCTTGGTTGCAACAGCTGTGACTTTTAATCCACGCTTCTTAAAGTTTTTATTCAGGCGCAAGAAAACAATGGGAGATTCTTCTTCTGGTTCAAATGCAACAAGTAGAACATGATCTGCGCTATCAATATCGCGATACGTAGTCGAAGATCCTGCAACGAATGCTGCCAAGAATTCACGTTCTTCATCTGAAGTTATGCGAGCACGGTAATCAATGTCGTTGGTACCAAGTGCAACGCGTGCAAACTTTGAATATCCATATGCATCTTCAAGAGTGACGCGACCGCCTGTAAGAACTGCAGCACGCTTACCTTTGAGACCAGCTGCTGCAGCAGCAAGCGCTTCGGGCCATGATGCAGTAACGAGCTCACCAGCTGAGTTACGTACAAGTGGCTGTGTAAGTCGATCAGTTGCGGTCACATACTTAAATGCCCACCGACCTTTATCGCAGTTCCACTCTTCATTTACTGATGGATCATCTCCAGCAAGGCGACGAAGTGTTTTTCCACGTCGTACATCGGTGCGCATATCGCAACCTGATGCGCAGTGTTCGCATGCTGATGGAGTCGAAACCAAATCAAAAGGACGAGCGCGGAAGCGATAAGAAGCACCAGTAAGTGCTCCTACTGGACAAATCTGCACGGTATTTCCGGAGAAATAGGATTTAAATGGATCTTTCTCGTAGATACCAACCTGCTGCAGCGCACCGCGTTCATTGAGAGTAATGAATGGATCTGAAGCAATTTGATCCGAGAAACGTGTGCAGCGCGCGCAGAGAACGCAGCGTTCGCGATCTAGTAAAACTTGGGAAGAGATATTGATTGGTTTTTCAAAGAGACGCTTATATCCATCGAGGCGTGTTTGTGCATGGCCATTGCTCATCGCTTGATTTTGAAGTGGACACTCGCCACCTTTGTCGCACACTGGGCAATCAAGCGGATGGTTGCCAAGAAGTAATTCCATAACGCCTTTTTGTGCTTTATCAGCAACTGGTGATGTGAGTTGTGTTTTCACAATCATGTTGGGTTCGACTGGAATGGTGCAAGAAGCTTGTGGCTTTGGAAATGCACGACCATTAATTTCAATATCCACTAAACATTGGCGACAAGCACCAACTGGATCAAGAAGTGGGTGATCGCAAAAACGCGGAATTTGAATTCCTAACTTCTCCGCAGCACGAATCACCAAAGTTCCTTTTGGAACAGAGACTTCAAAACCATCAATGACGACGGTGATCATCTCTACAGCAACTGCTGATTCTTGGGTCGTGGTCATGAGTTGAGCGCTCCTGCAAAGAGAGTGGATTTCACTGGGTCAAAAGGACATCCGCCATTTGTTAGGTGAGCGATGTATTCATCACGGAAATATTTGATTGAGGATGTAATCGGACTCGTTGCTCCATCACCAAGTGCGCAGAATGAGCGGCCCATGATGTTGTCGCAGAGATCCAGCAATTTATCGAGATCGGCTTCAGTGCCGGTGCCATTTTCAAGATCGCGCAAAATTTGAACAAGCCACCATGTGCCTTCGCGACATGGAGTGCACTTACCGCATGATTCATGCTTATAGAACTCAGTCCATCGCAATACTGCACGAACTACACAGGTAGTTTCATCGAAAATTTGTAGCGCTTTGGTACCTAGCATCGAACCAGCAGCAGATACACCCTCGTAATCAAGCGGAGTATCTAAATGTGCATCAGTGAAAATTGGAGTTGATGAACCACCAGGAGTCCAGAATTTAAGAGTGTGACCCGTGCGAATTCCACCTGCGAGTTCGAGAATTTCGCGCAAAGTGATTCCAAGTGGTGCTTCAAACTGACCAGGATTATTTACATGGCCAGAGAGCGAGTACAAAGTCATTCCCTTAGATTTTTCAGTACCGAATGATTGGTACCACTCTGCACCGTTGGCAATAATTGCTGGAACTGATGCGATGGATTCAACGTTATTGACGACAGTTGGACGTGCATAGAGTCCTGCAATTGCAGGAAATGGTGGACGCAAACGAGGTTGTCCGCGGAATCCCTCAAGCGAATCAAGTAAAGCTGTTTCTTCGCCGCAAATATAAGCGCCGGCTCCGATATGCAATGTGACATCGATGCCATTTCCTAGATGACCTGCTTTGTAGGCATCAGCAATTGCTGCATTGACGCGACGAACAACGTGAGTGACTTCTCCACGAATATAAATAAAGGCGCGCTTTGCACGAATAGCGTGGCAAGCGATGATGCAACCTTCGATAAGTACATGTGGGTTCGCCATCAAAAGTGGAGTGTCTTTGCAGGTACCAGGTTCGGACTCATCTGCATTGACGACTAAGTAATGTTCTTTGTTATCGCCTTGTGGAATAAATCCCCACTTCATTCCAGTAGGAAAACCTGCACCACCTCGACCACGTAATCCAGAATCTTTCACCATTTGAATGACAGCATCTGGATCCATCGCAAGCGCTTTCTTGGATGCTGCATAACCACCATGGCGGGTATATGCCTCAATGGTGAATGAATCTTTCTCATCCCAATGTGCCGAAAGGACAGGAGTTAACTTTGACATTACTTACCTTCCTTAGAGAGTTTTAAACCGAGGAGAGTTGGTTCGCCTGCTTGCACACCTTCGCGCGCTAAACCATCATCTAGACCTGCAAGAACTGCAGATGCTTCTTTATAAGTCACTAAACGGTTTGGTCCACGAGTGGGTGCAGGTGGATTTCCAGCACGAGCTGCATCAACCAGAGATTTTGCTGATTCAACTGTTTGATTGTCATAAAACTCCCAGTTAGCCATGACAACTGGCGCATAGTCACAGGCAGCGTTGCATTCGATATGTTCGAGCGAAACTTTGCCATCAGCAGTGACGCCATCATTTTCAATTCCAAGATGATCTTTGAGCGCTGCGAAAATTGCATCTCCACCCATTACGGCACATAAAGTATTTGTGCACACACCGATGTGGTATTCGCCCACTGGCTTGCGCTTGTATTGAGTATAAAAAGTTGCCACTGCAGATACTTCGGCAGTTTCAATTTCTAGTAGCTCTGAAATCTTTTCAATGCCTTCGTTTGTCACGTAACCAGAAATTGCCTGTACATAGTGCAAAAGCGGCATGATGGCAGATCGGCTGCGCGGATAGCGCGCGATGATGGATCGCATGACATCTTCATTAAGAACTGCAGTACTCATTAGCGATCAACACCTCCCATAACAGGATCTATTGATGCAACTGCGCCGATGATGTCAGCGACCATTCCGCCTTCGCTCATTGCTGGCGTTGATTGCAAATTATTAAATGAAGGTTCGCGGAAGTGAACTCGATAAGGACGAGTTCCGCCATCAGAGACAACGTGTGCTGCGAGTTCGCCGCGTGGCGATTCAACTGCCGCATACGCCTGGCCTGCAGGGACTCTAAATCCTTCAGTCACGAGTTTGAAGTGATGAATCAGTGATTCCATAGAAGAACCCATGATTTCGCGGATGTGATCAAGTGAATTTCCAAGACCATCTGCACCAAGTGCAAGTTGCGCTGGCCATGCAATCTTCTTGTCAGCAACCATGACTGGTTGTCCATCTAATGTATCTAATTTATCGAGCACTTGTTCGATGATGCGAAGTGACTGTTCGAGTTCATTCATTCGCACCAAGAAACGTCCGTATACATCTGCAGTATCTGCAGTGATGACATCGAATTCATAATTTTCGTAACCACAATATGGTTGCATCTTGCGCAAATCCCAAGGTAATCCAGTAGAACGAAGAACTGGTCCAGTAATGCCAAGCGTTGTACATCCAGCAAGATCTAAGTAACCGATTCCTTCAGTGCGCTTCATCCAGATGGAATTTCCGATAAGAAGTGCAGCGTTATCTTTAAAGTTTTTGCGGAGCGTCTTTACAAGTTCGCGAAGTTGCGAGGTCATTCCTGCAGGCAAATCTTGCGCTACTCCACCTGGGCGCACATAGGCCATATTCATACGGAGTCCGGTGATTGCTTCAAATGCATCAAGCACCATTTCGCGTTCGCGGAAAGCAAAGAACATTGGACCCATGGCACCGAGTTCGAGCGCACCAGTTCCGAGTGCAACCATGTGTGATGAGATGCGATTGAGTTCCATCATCAGAACACGAATTGCAGATGCGCGTTCTGTGACATCGCCAGTAATTCCCAATAATTTTTCAACCGCTAAGCAGTACGCAGTCTCGTTAAAGATTGGAGATAGGTAATCCATACGAGTTGCAAAGGTGACTGCTTGGGTCCAGTTGCGGAATTCCATATTCTTTTCAATTCCGGTGTGCAGGTAGCCAATACCTGTACGTACTTCAGTAACAGTTTCACCTTCGAGCTCAAGAACTAAACGAAGAACACCGTGAGTTGATGGGTGTTGTGGACCCATGTTGACGATGATGCGTTCTTCTTTTGCTTCACCGATTTCGGTAACGAGCGAATCCCAATCTCCACCAGTTACTGAGAAGACTGTGCCTTCGGTGGTTTCGCGCGAGGATGCGTATGGATCAAATGTCATCGATAGCTCCTGCGCTCGGACGGCGCTGGTGTTGTTGCGCCCTTATATTCAACTGCGATTCCACCCAGTGGATAATCTTTTCTTTGCGGATGTCCATCCCAATCATCTGGCATAAGAATGCGAGTAAGACCTGGATGTCCATCAAAAATAATTCCAAACATGTCGAATGTCTCGCGTTCGTGCCAGTTATTTCCAGCCCAGACTTCAACAACTGATGGAATGTGTGGATCAAGATCTGAGGTAGCAACTTCTAGGCGAATGCGCTGATTTTTGGTGAGCGATAGCAGCGGATAGAGCGCCACTAATTCTTGACCAGTGCGTTCTGGATAGTGAACTCCTGAAACACCCATGCACATTTCAAATTTCAATTTATCGCGAAGAATGAATGCAACTTCAACAAGTCGCTCTTTCTTGACATGCAATGTAAGTTCGCCGCGGTCAACAACAACGCGAGTAATTGCATCTGAAAAATCTGGATATGCGCGCTCTAAATCATCTGCTACTTGATCAAAGTAACTTCCATAAGGGCGTTCGGCAGAGCCAAAAGATGCTTGGGTGCGAACCAGCCCGCCATAACCTGAGGTATCTCCAGTGCCGGAAGCGCCGAACATACCGCTTTGATCGTGAGTCATTTACGCCAGCAACCCCTTCATTTGAATAGTGGGCTTAGCGTTGAGTGCAGCAAGTTCAACTTCCTTAATGATTGCTTCGCGATTTGGTCCGAGCTTGGTATCACCAATCAGCGCATGGAGTTTGATAATGGCATCCATCAGCTGTTCTGGACGTGGAGGGCACCCTGGAAGATAAATATCTACCGGAACAATATGGTCAACACCTTGCACGATGGCATAGTTATTAAACATTCCACCAGATGAAGCACACGCTCCCATTGAGATAACCCACTTTGGCGCTGTCATTTGATCGTAAATCTGTCGGAGCACTGGAGCCATCTTCTGTGAAACACGTCCTGCCACAATCATTAAATCTGCTTGACGAGGAGAAGCAGAGAAACGCTCCATACCGAAGCGAGAGATATCGTGTTTTGGCGCTGAGCCAAGTGCCATCATTTCAATAGCGCAACAAGCCAAACCAAAGGTGGCTGGCCATACTGAACTCTTGCGCATATATCCAGCCAAACCTTCGACTGTTGAAAGCAGAATTCCGCTCGGTAATTTATCTTCTAGGCCCACTAGATAAACTCCTTCAATACTTTTGGTGACTTCACAATTAATCCCATTCCAATCCACCGCGGCGCCATACATATGCATAAGCGACGAAGACTGTTCCGATGAAAATTGCCATTTCAACTAATCCAAATAAGCCAAGTTGATCGAATGTAACTGCCCATGGGTAGAGGAAAACAATTTCAATATCAAAGACAATAAAGAGCATTGCGGTAAGGAAGTACTTGACCGGAAATCTTCCGCCCTCAAGCGCTTGTGGCGATGGTTCGATTCCGCATTCGTATGCATCCAGCTTGGCTCGGTTATAACGAGCAGGTCCAGTAACAGCAGCGACTGCAACTGAGAAGACGGCAAATCCGAAGCCAATGGCGAAAATGACCAGAATTGGAATATAGGGATTTGCGCTCACGAGCGAAATCCTAAAGGCTCGGATAGGGCAAAGAAACCGCTACGGCTTGCGGCCGATGTGAACTGCGACAACTCCGCCCGTGAGGTTCTTCCATGAGATATCGATCCACCCTGCGGCCCCAATCTCTGCAGCGAGCGCCGCTTGATTGGGCCATGCCCGGATGGACTCAGCCAGGTAAATATAGGCAGCCGGGTTTGATGAGGTCCGGCGAGCGATTGCAGGGAGTGCGCGCATCAGATACCTGAGATAAAGGATGCGAAATGGTGCAAAAGTTGGAGTGGAAAATTCAGTGACAACAATGCGACCACCTGGTTTTACAACGCGCCACATTTCGGCGAGCGCTTTTGAAATATCTGCTGTGTTGCGCAATCCAAATGAAATTGTTGCAACATCAAATTCATTATCTGCAAATGGAAGATTAAGCGCATCAGCTTTGGTAAATGGAAGATGTGGTCGAGCCTTTCGACCTGCCTCCAACATGCCATCACTAAAATCTGCCGGAATAACTGCAGCGCCTGCTCGTGCAAGTGGTTCTGAACTTGATCCCGTACCCGCCGCAAGATCGAGAATTTTCATCCCTGGCTTGGGATCAATTATTTTTGTCGTCGCTCTGCGCCATGCCTTGGTCTGACCTAGGCTGAGCAGGTCATTTACTAGGTCGTAGCGCTTAGCCACGCCATCAAACATGGCGGCGACTTCGTCTGGATTCTTATCCATATTGGCGCGTGACATACAGGCATTCTCCCTGAGAGTAGGCTTCGCGCACAACTTAGAAAGAGTCGGTAGAGACCGAAAGGAAATTCGCAATGTCGCTTCAATCAAATTCATTACGAGCCACAATCTTTCCGCGCAGCTCTGCAATCACTCAGGCGCTCTTCGTCGTTGGAGGAGTTGGTTTTCTTACCGCACTTGCCCAGATTTCTATTCCTGTTCCAGGTTCTCCAGTTCCCGTTACCGGGCAAACCTTGGGCGTGCTCTTGATCGGCACCACATACGGTGCGCAACTTGGCTTTATTACCTTTGCTACCTACTTATTAGCAGGTATTGCAGGCGCGCCACTCTTTGCACCTTCAGCAACTTTGCCAAATCACGGTCTCGAGCGCCTCTTCAGTGCAACCGGTGGATATTTGGTTGGAATGTTGGTTGCTTCTTTTGTTCTTGGATATTTAGCAGATCGTAAAGCTGATCAGAAATTTAAAACTTCATTTCCATCTCTGCTTTTAGGAGATGCCATTATTTTCACCTTTGGTTTGGTGTGGCTTCACCTGTCTCTTGATTTGTCGTGGTCAAAGACAATTGCTGCAGGATTTACTCCTTTTATTCTGGGCGAAGCTCTCAAGATAGCCATTACAGCAACATCACTTCCGCTTCTTTGGCGCAGAATTTCTCGCACCTTGAATCACTAAAGTCGTAGATGGCTCAATTAACTCCGGTCACCACTGTTCGAATTGGTGACCATCTCCCACTGCTGGATTTACTTCCTGATAACAAACCACTTTCATGGGTTCGTTCTGGAGAAGGTTTAGTCGCGTGGGGAAGTTATGCCACTACTAAAGTGTCTGGAAAAGATCGTTTTGAAAAAGCACGTGCCTGGTGGCATCAACATTTAGAGAAATTTTCAATTTCAAATTCAGTTCACGGCAGCGGAACCGGACCAATTCTCTTTACATCGTTCTCCTTTGACCGAGAAGATGAATCAATTCTGGTAATCCCTGAAGTAATTGTGGGTAGCAAAGCAGGAAAATCCTGGGTCACCTGGATTGGCGAAAAACCTCAACCAACGCTCTCTCACAGCGCTCCAACTTTTGCACCGAATACATTTAGCTTCCAAGCAGGCTCTCTGTCGGAGACCGACTGGAAAAAGCGAGTTGCGCAAGCCATCACACGAATAGAAACTCTTGATGTAGATAAGGTCGTATTGGCGCGCGATATTCGCGCCATTGCTTCACATCCAATTGAACCGAGAGCTATTTTGCGTCACTTGGCACAGCACTATCCATCCACCTGGGTATTCGCTGTTGATGGATTAGTAGGCGCTACACCTGAACTTTTGCTCAGACTCTCTCGCGGCATGGTGACTTCTCGAATCTTGGCTGGAACGATTCCAAAGACTGGTGATGATCAAAAAGATTTAGCTCTAGCCGCATCTCTTGCCCGATCATCTAAAGATTTAGAAGAACATGAATATGCAGTTCTTTCAGTCGCGCACGCACTGGAGCCATTCTGTTCATCTACCAATGTGCCGGAATCTCCTTTTGTATTGCACTTAGCAAATGTCATGCATTTAGCAACGGATGTAACTGGTGCCTTAATCGAAAGCGCGCAACACATCGATGCCTTTGCCCTTTTGAATAATCTTCATCCATCTGCAGCAGTATGCGGAACTCCTCGAAATCGCGCCTTTGACATCATCGAAGAGATTGAGGGAATGAAACGTGGCAGATATGCAGGTCCCGTAGGTTGGATTGATGCAAGTGGTGATGGAGAACTCGGAATTGCACTCCGTGCCGGCCACATCAAAAACAATGAAGTTCGGATCTTTGCCGGATGTGGAATCGTGGCAGGTTCTAACCCGGAAAAGGAGTTGGAAGAGAGCAACGCCAAAATGTTGGCGATGCGTTCTGCTTTAATGTAACGCTTTTATCGAAGCGAAGAGCTGCTGCAAGACATCTGCATTTGATTCTCGATCTGGAGTCTTAACCACCACAACTCGAACTCCATTTATTGGTGCTTGAATCTCATTCTTGAGTTCGGCAGATGTTGAAATAGTTTTTGCCGGGATTCCCATCGCATGAGCAATAGCCGCTAAATCTTTTCCGTGAGGGGTGCCAAATACCTTTTCAAAACCAGGTACTCCACGCTGAGATAACGTTGAAAATATTCCGCCACCATCATTATTGATAACAATGATGGTGAGATTGATTTCTTCATCGGTAATCAAACCAGTGAGATCGTGCAGAAATGCTAAATCCCCGATGATCGCCATGGATTCTTTGCGCTGAGACGCGATACCAAGCGCAGTCGAGATATTCCCATCAATTCCTGCAAGTCCTCTATTGGCAAAGGTTTCGATTCCAGAGCGAGGAGCTGCAAAACCTTCAATATCTCTGATTGGTCGAGAAGAAGCGATATATAGCGTTGTGCCACTTCGAACGTGCGCAGCAATTTCTCGCGCAATGAGTGGCTCTGACCATTGTGAAAATTGCGTAATGACTTCAGAGGCGCTTTTTGCATATTTTTCCCATTGCGCCTTGTAATTTTCATCAGGTTCAGCGATGTCGAGTTTTGGTAGCGCCAGAAACTTTTGATCTGCAACGCGATCTGTGTCGACCGTAGCTAGACGAGTATCAATCACAATCTCTTTACGAGCAGTCTTGATGAAAGCATTGATTGGTCTGGATAAAGTGGTTCGACCAATAACTACTGCCGTGTCAGGTGCTAAATCGTTGACTGTCGCTGGATCAGTGAGAAAAACACTGGCGTGGCGCACTGCGCTCTCAAAGGTAAGTGGATCTTCTGCAATGACAGGCCAATTTAACTCTTGCGCAAATTCTTTCACTGCTTCTGCACTAAAGCCGCCGCGATCATGTCCAATGACCAAAACACCTCGAGTTGATTTGGTATGAAACGTTTTTGGGGCTACCCGATTAAAACTGGGGGTAGGTGATTGAGTAATCCCATCAAGCCAACGCGCATCATCATTGCTGACAAGTGGTTCTTCAAATTGGATATTGAGATGTACTGGACCACTTTGGAGTGAATAGAAAGGAAGTTCCATCGGGAATGCAGTACCTGAAACATCAGCAAAATAGCGAACCGCTTTTCCGAAGATACGCGCTTGCTCGGTTGTTTGGTTTGCCCCCGTTCTGCGAAGCGATGCTGGCCTATCTGCAGTGAGTACCAAAAGCGGGATATTGGTGTGCGAGGCTTCCAATACCGCTGGATGATAATTTGCAACTGCGGTTCCGCTAGTACACACAATCGGAACTGGCTTTCCAGAAGCTTTGGCAATTCCTAGCGCAAAAAATGCAGCGGTTCGTTCGTCAATGCGCACATGCAAATTGATGAGATTTTTTTCTGCAGCTTGATAAAAGGCGATAGATAAGGGGGCGTTGCGTGATCCGGGAGAAACCACAACATCCGTGACGCCTGCTTCAATAATTTGGCGCACGATCACGCGAGCTAGTTGTGTTGAATTAGCCATTGATTAACTCAGCCGTCTTCATAACGCGATTCTTCCACCAATTAAAGCGATCAGGTGCAACCTCGTATCCGTTGAAATGAGGCTCAAAATTGGTGATACAAATTGCTCCATTTTCAATCGGAAGGTGAGCCACATCTGCCGCAAGCAATGAACCGGTTCCTAAACCACAATCAAATTCCAGATCTTTCAATGTAGCAGCGAGCGTGAGTCCATAATGGATACCGACAGCGCTTTCAAGAGCGCTCGATACAACTACTGGCAGTTTGTGGTGTTCAGCTAATCGTCTAGCGCGCGCAATTCCACCAAGTGGAGCAACTTTGAGCATCACAATATCTACCGCACCATTCAGATTAATGGCAAATGGGTCTACCGCTTTTCGCACTACTTCATCACCTGCAATAGGAATCTTGGTAATGAGCTTCTCTTTTAATTCACGAAGCTCTTCAATAGTTGCGCAAGGTTGCTCGACATATTCGAGCGGGCCAACATTCTCAAAGATAGCTCTTAGATGTGTCACTGCTTGTGAAACAGTCCAGTTGCCATTTACATCTATTCGCAATCGAGCTTTTGGGCGCAAAGATTTAACTCGAGCCAAACGCACTAAATCTGCTTGTAAATTGTCGCCAACTTTGATTTTAAATGTTTCTACTCCCGGAAATGATTCAATAATTTTCTCTATCTCAGATTTATCATCGAGTGCGGGAATAGTTCCATTCACTCTTATGGAGGTCCGGAGCAACTTTGGCCGAGGTTGGCTAGCAGCCTCGATTGCACTCATCAACCACGGAACGCACTCTTGGAAGTCATATTCGAGAAAAGGTGAGAATTCGCCCCACCCATACTCACCATGAAAGAGAGCGACTTCGCGAAGATTGATACCTCGAAAATTAGTTTTTGTCGGCAGCGCAATGACGCGCATACTTTCGAGCAGAGATTGATCCATAAATTATGGGCGACGCGGAAACTTTCCAAAGTTTGGTTTGCGTTTTTCTTTATAGGCATCTCTACCTTCTTGACCTTCTTCGCTCAAGTAAAAGAGAAGAGTGGCATCTCCAGCAAGTTGTTGCACACCGGCAAGACCATCATCTGCTGCATTCATGGATGCTTTCAACAGTCGTAATGCAAGTGGAGAATTTTGTAGCATCTCACGACACCATGAAACGGTCTCAGCTTCTAATTCTTTGAGCGGGACTACAGTATTTACTAATCCCATAGCGAGCGCTTCTTGCGCATCGTATTGGCGAGTAAGAAACCAAATTTCGCGAGCTTTTTTCTGTCCAACACTGGCGGCTAATAATCCTGAACCATAACCGCCATCAAAAGATCCAACCATCGGGCCAGTCTGTCCAAACTTGGCGTTATCTGCTGCAATAGAGAGATCGCAGACAACGTGCAAAACATGACCACCACCGATGGCCCATCCCGCAATCATGGCTACTACTGGTTTTGGTGTTCGGCGAATTTGTACTTGCAAATCTAAAACATTTAAACGGCCTACACCCTTTTGCGAAAGAGAATCTTCACCTAAATATCCATCATCGCCACGAACGCTGATATCCCCGCCCGAACAGAATGCTTCGTCGCCTTTTCCGGTCAAAATGATCACACCGACTTCAGAGTTGTCGCGCGCTAAATCAAAAGCTTCTTTCAATTCAATAATTGTTTGTGGGCGAAACGCGTTACGGACTTCTGGGCGATTAATCGTGATTTTTGCAATGCCATCAGCAACTTGATAGGTAATGTCTTTAAATGAATCACCACCGGGACCAGTCACCCATGTCGGGATGGTGCGGTCACCAAAATCACGTTTAATCGGCTTACTCACGATTCCTCCAATTGGTCTCTGAGCGATAGCCTACGCGGGCAATGGAGCAGCACGCACAACGAGAAATTCGCGAAGTCAACCCCGCATGGTCTGTCAGCGAATTAATGGCACGTATCGCCAAAGCCCTAGTCTCAGATGGACCGGCGCTTTCATTTGGATCGATTACAGCAACCCATGTGCAACCTCGCATCAGCGTCATCGTGAATACCACGGGCAGTTCAGGGGTAGCTAAATCGGTTGGTCTCTCTTCAACTGCTCTTCTCTCTGCTGCACGGGCCTCACATAAATTTCTCAATGCAGAATTTGGAAATACTTGGTCGCTTTTATTGCCATTGACACATATTGCCGGCATCAATGTTTTGATTCGAAGTTTGGAATTAGGAACAGAGCCAATTGATGTACGCAAACACCAAGGCGAATATCCTCACGCTGATTTCACTGCTGTCGTACCTACTCAGCTTTATCGCGCAGTTCACGGTGATCAATTTCTACTAGAACATTTAATTAATGCGAAGGCAGTTTTGGTAGGTGGCTCCGCGCTCACCAGCGATCTCTTCGATGCTGCTTCATCTGCTGGCATCAATCTCATTACTTCTTATGGAATGACCGAAACTTCCGGAGGATGTGTGTATAACGGAGTTCCGCTTGATGGAGTAGAGATAAAGATTGGTGCGGATTCAAAGATTGCAGTTCGTGGCTCAGTGCTAGCAAGTACATATGTGGGTGCGCAGACACTTTGGGAAACATCCTTCGTTGATGGTTGGTTTATGACAAGTGACTCTGGACATTTTGCCAACGACACATTGGTTATTGATGGACGAATGGATGATGTCATTATCTCTGGTGGTGAAAACATTTCGCTCAGCGCTATTGAAAGTGCGTTGCACGCTCATTTCCCACATAAATCATTTGCGGCATTTGCAGTTAAGGATTCAGAATGGGGACAAGCTTTACATCTTGCTGTTGCAGGAGATGGTTTTCCTGCAGAATCCGAGATTAATGATTACCTTCTCCAACAATTTGGCCACGCGTCAAAACCAAAGGGATTTCTATTTCTTCCCGAGCTTCCACTTATTGGTATAGGGAAAGTTGATCGCCAAAAGTTGATTTCATTGTTGATGGAGGCTCCCAATTAAAATCTGGATTCAAGGAGCGCGTCCCCGCACACTTACTGCGGCAATCGCACCAGTTGCTGTTGCTACTGTGCTTGCCGGAAATCAATGGCAGCCTATAGCGGCGCTCTTATCTCTGGTTGTCGCACTCGCTCTACAAATAGGAGTGAACTATTCCAATGATTATTCCGATGGAATCCGCGGGACGGATAATGATCGCATCGGACCAATTCGACTTACTGCATCAGGATTGGCATCTGCGGAAGCAGTAAAGCGAGCTGCAGTAATTAGTTATGCCATTGCAGTGCTTGCTGGATTAGTTCTTGCCTCCCTTTCGTCATGGTGGATTCTCTTTGTTGGCTGCGCTGCACTGGTTGCAGCATGGGGTTATACGGGCGGAAAAAATCCATATGGATATCGCGGGCTCGGCGAAATATCTGTATTTCTCTTTTTTGGAGTTGTTGCAACGGTCGGCACCTATTACGTGCAGACTCTCGAATTTAGCTTTGCTGTCTTTGCAGCATCTGTTCCTATGGGAGCGCTCTCATGCGCACTCCTCGTTATTAATAATATTCGTGATCGCGAACGTGATGCCCAAGTGGGCAAAAGCACTTTGGCGGTTCGATTAGGAGATCAAAACTCTCGCCGCTTTTTTATCTTTCTTCTAGCAATCTCTTATCTGGCGGCTCCACTTACAGGAAATGTGCTTGCGCTATTAACGCTAGCTACCGCTCCGCAGGCACTTTCATTGAGCCGCGAGGTAAGAGCAGGCGCTTCGGGGCCTGCACTCATTCCACTACTGGCTCGGACTGGGCAACTGCAATTGCATTTCGCGATTACTTTTGCATTAGCCCTTTCTTTCTAACCACATTAGAATTGGAGCATGCTAAGAGTGTCAGGTTTACTTCTTGTACTAACCCTTGCGTTAACACTCTTTACCTTCGTTGATTGCGCAATGCGCGATGATTCTCAAATTAAGAGTCTTCCTAAATGGGGATGGCTACTCGTCATTCTCTTTGTGCAAATAATTGGACCGATTGCCTATTTGATTGCCGGCCGAGTACGCGGTCCACGCGGGCCAAAACCAGGTAAGCGCAGAATTCTTCCGCCTGACGACGACCCTGACTTTTTAAAAAATCTCTAAAGCCCAGAGTACGTGTGCTTGCCTGTTCCCCAAACATTTACATATACATAATTAAATAAGAATGTAGAACCTGCCAAAATGCAGAGCCACGCTGCACGGCGACCACGCCATCCAATCGTCACGCGCGCATGTAAGTAAGCAGCATAAGCAACCCAGGTGATGAAGGCCCACGTCTCTTTTGGATCCCAACCCCAATAACGTCCCCAAGCACTTTCGGCCCAAATGGCGCCTGCAATGACTGCAAAGGTCCAGAGTGGAAATACAAATGCCACGAGTCGGTATGAAAGTTGGTCAAGAACTTCAAGTGTTGGTACACGGGTAAGCCATGCTGGTCTGCCTCCACGTGATTCTTTGTAATCTAAATATAAATAGGCACCTGAAACAACATTGGCAAGTAAGAAAACTCCACCTGAAATAATTGCGGCTACTACGTGAATAACCAGCCAAGTTGATTTCAAAGCAGGAACGAGCGGTGCGCTATCTCGATAAAGCAAAGTAATAGCAGTACCTAAAGTCAGTAATACAGCAAGTGAGATAAATAAACCCAGCCAGCGCAAATCATATTTACGTAGTGCCGCTAAATAAGCTCCAGTAAATGCCAGCGCCCCAGTGATGGAGAATTCATACATATTGCCCCAAGGAACATGCTTATTTGAAAGTCCGCGCGCAATAACTCCACCCAATAAAAGAATAAATCCAAGAATCATCATCGCAGTTGCGATTCGTGCAGCTTTTTCTGTGCGCTGATAATCCAGCGTCTTTACCAACAAATTGCCTTGGGTTACATCTGCTTTTTCAGGTGCCCGAACCGCAAATGCTGTTTCAAATGCGTGCGCTACAAATGAGATTGCAAAGACTGCCATTGCAGAATAGATGAAATAATTAGAGATATATGCCCACGTTGTTTGCACTACTTATCCCCCTTCACTGCTGCAACAAATGCCTGAATTTCAGCTTGTAAACCTGGCGCTTCATTCTTTGCTAAGCCAGCAACTTCAACGGAATCGCCAACTTTTCTAATCCAGATACGTCGACGACGACCATAAAGTGATGAAAGAAGTCCAAGCACCGCAACAATACCGCCCCATAATGCATACGTCTTGCCGGGATCTCGAACTACTTGCAGATTGACCCACGGTACAACTGTCTCGAGTGTGATGGATCCCTCAGGGTATGTAAATGTCTCACCAGGTTTTACAGAACCTAAACCAATTTTGCGTAATTTATCTGTATCCAATCTATAAACAGATTGTGGAACACCACTATTAAGTCCCAGATCACCTTGCCACACGGAAAAAAGTAATTTCGGATCAAGTAATTCAGGAAAGACTGAAATTGCACCTTGACCAGAAGTTCGTTGATTGGTTGGAACAAAATTAGCAACAAATCCAACCGGTGGATCAGCATCAGGGACTTTTATCGCACCAATCGATCTTAAATTTGCATCTTGAGGTAGGAATGGAACCGGACCTTGTAAAGCAACATTTCCACGCGAATCTCGAACGGTAACAACTGGGCTATACCCATTTGCTTGCAAATAAACTCTGGTATTTCCAAATGTCAACGGTTGATTTACTTTGAGAATCTGCTTTCTGCTTATTCCATTTTCAGTAACGGTAACCCAGGCTTTGTAATCAATCGGAGCATTTGTGGCCGGGTTATAAGTGGCATTAAATCGATCTAACTTCACCTCAAATGGCTGAAGTGATTTTTCAGAAGTTAACTTTCCAAAAGAGAGTGTGTCATACGTGGTTGCAACATTGATGAATCGCTCTCCTACATTAATGATTGCTTCTCCGCGCATTCCAAAAAGTGCGCCAAAGCTCACTCCAACCAGAATAAGGATTAGAGATAAATGAAAGAGCAGATTGCCAGTTTCTCGAAGGTAGCCCTTCTCAGCTGAAATTGAATCCCCATCTCTTTTTATCCGAAAACGATTTTTAGCAAACCATAAAGCTGCATTCTCGAGCGCTTTTTCATCCGCTTTAAATTCTTGGTGGTGTTCTAGGCGAGAGAGATTGCGTGGAGTTGCAGGAGGTTGTGCTTTCATCGCTTTGTAGTGCTCAAGTGTGCGAGGTAGTACGCAACCAATCAGCGAAATAAAGAGCAGGATGTAGATTGCACTAAACCAAGGAGATCCATAGACGTCGAATAGATAGAAACGGTCATACCAACGCGCCAGATTAGGATTTGAGTCATAAAGATCGCGGACAGCAATTGCATTGGTAATTCGTTGGGGAATCAACGAACCTGGTATAGCAGCGATTCCCATCATCATGAGAAGAATGAGGGCAGTACGCATGCTGGTGAGCTGGCGCCACAGATAGCGCGCTAAACCAACTGCCCCTAATTCAGGTACTTCAATTTTTTCGCTCATTAGATCACCGGCACAAAATCAGATATCGATGAACGTAGTTCAATCATGAGGTTGCCCCAGAGTCCAGAAAGTTGCAAAACACCAATCAAGATAAGGAGTACTCCTCCTATCTGAGAAATTTTTTCCCCGCGTTGCAGCGCAAATTTTCGAATTCCTTTGGACTTATCAAAAAATAGTCCAGTTGCTATAAAGGGAATTCCTAAACCTAAGCAATATCCGAATGAAAGTATCGCTCCCCTGATTGCACTTGATTCCTGAAAAGCGAGTGCTTGCACACTTGCTAAACCAGGGCCAATACATGGAGTCCAGCCAACTCCGAAGAGAAATCCAAGCACTGGGGCGCCAATTAACCCACCGTGAGTAGAAATCTTTGGCTTTACCTGAGGCATAAATGGAAATGCACCGAGAAAAATCACACCCATCAAAATTGTGAAGATTCCGAGAATTCGAGTGATGGCCTCTTCATGAGTGGATATTCGCGCACCCAGTGATCCAAAAAGTGCACCATAAAGAATAAATAGAACAGAGAATCCCAAGACAAAGAGAATTGAGCCAAGCAAAACTTTTCCACGTGATCGTGAAAATCCAGCTGCAAAAGAGAGATAGCCCGGAACTAAAGGAAGTACACATGGAGAAACAAATGAAATGACTCCAACAAGCATTGCAACTGGAAAAGCGGTGAGTAAAAATCCGTCTAGGAGATGATTGACCACAAAATCACTCATTCTTTGCTCACATCTTCAATCAATTTACTGAGTGAGGCAACAGTGACCACACCAGAAATTCGAGCTGCCACTCCACCATTTCGATCGATGACGAGTGTTGTTGGGATGGCATTTGCTGGCAAAGATTTACTGAAGCCAATTAATAAAGAATCATCAATAATTGTTGGATACGGGATTTGGCGCGAACGAGCGAAAGCTTCGGCATTAACAGGATTATCACGCGTCAAAATTCCAATAAAAGCAACCTCAGGATATTTCTCGGAGAGTGCAGAGAGTGTGGGTTCTTCTGCGCGACATGGAGAACACCATGAGGCCCAAACATTTACCACCGCAACTTTTCCACCAGTAAAGGCGTACTCCTTGCCACTTAACGTCATGCCCTTTAACTCGGGGGCTTGTGCACGGCTACCTGCTTTGATTGTTGTGACCGCTCCACTGCCAGCAATAAAACTTTCTTCTGCTTGCGATGTTCCGCTTGTCGCACATCCTGTGAGTACAAGCAGCGAAGCCACGACCGCTAAATACTTTTTCATATTACTTCTTAGGTAGTAGGTGGGCTGCGGGTTCAAGATAAGAAGTACCTGAAATCATTCCCTCATCATCAAAATGAATTCCAGTCACTGATGCAAGAGTGCACTGGCGTTTTCTTGGATCGTGTAGCAATCGACGTCCCTCAATTGCGCTGCGCAAAATCCAAATCGGAAGCTGATGTGACACGACAATTGCATCTTTTCCCTGTGCAGCCTTTTTGGCATCAAAGACGGCAGCGAGCATGCGACTAATTTGTTCTTCGTATGGTTCGCCCCAGGATGGTTTCCAAGGATTGTAAAGATGTCTCCATGCGCTTGGATGTTTTAGAACTCCACTGCCTAACTCAAAAGATTTTCCTTCAAAAATATTTGCTGCTTCAATAAGTCGATCATCGGTATGAATCTTTATGTTGTGTGCCGCTGCAATGGGAGCAGCTGTTTCTTGAGCGCGTTGAAGTGGTGAAACGTGAAGCGCGCCAAGCGGAATTGATTCCGACCATTTTCCAAGTGCTTGTGCCATCTCTTGTCCGCGCGCAGAAAGTCGCCAGCCTGGTTGGCGTCCGTAGAGAATCTTTTGTGGGTTCTCTACCTCACCATGACGCACAACATAAACAGTAGATGTCACCTGCTAAGCATAAAGCGTCGCATTTACTCGCTCTTCGCTAGGGTAGTGACATGGCACTCACCTCTCAAAGAGCTGCCTTTTTCGATGTAGATAACACCCTCGTGAGAGGTTCGACTCTCTACTTTCTCGGAAGAGGCATGTATCAAAGAGGATTTTTTACAAAGGCAGATATCTCTAGATTTGTTGTTGCCAATATCCGCTTTCGAATGACGGGCACCGAAAAGCAAGAAGTTATCGCCAAATTTCAAAAAGCTGCTCAGGATTTTATCGGCGGGCATTCAGTAACAGAGATTAAGAAAATTGGCGAAGAGATTTACGATGAGTTCGTATCTCCCAAGATCTGGCAAGGTACTTTTGAGATTGCAAAATCTCATTTAGATCAAGGTGAAGAAGTTTGGCTAGTAACAGCTGCCCCGCAAGATATGGCAAATATTATTTCGCAACGCCTTGGTTTCACTGGTGCGCTCGGAAGTAAAGCTCACATAGAAAATGGCATTTACACCGGATCACTAGATGGGAAGTTGTTGCACGGAACTGAAAAAGCAATCGCAATAAAAAAGCTCTCCGAAGAGCGTGGATTTGATTTGGCGGAATGTTTTGGTTATTCAGATAGCCATAACGATATGCCGTTATTGCAGGCAGTTGGAAAACCTTCAGCAATTAACCCCGATGCGGTGTTACGTATTCGTGCACTTGCAGAAGGCTGGCCCATCCACGACTTCAGACGTGCACGCTTTCTCAATAGATTGTTAGGCCCTGCCGTAAGTCGCTTGGCAGCTCTTGCTGCGCTTTTATCTCCGCGGCGCTGAAGTACTCAATTAGCGCCGCAACCTAAGAAGCGGCTATCGTTGGCAGGTTATGGAAATTCGCTCCTATGCCGATTATTTGCGCACACTTGATGACGGCGCGCTAGTTTCCATGTTTACCTATCGCCCAGATTTAGTGACTCCAGTTCCACCCGATATCGCAAGTTTGGCAGTGCGCTCCTCATCAGCGCCAAGTTTGGCACGTGCTGTTGATGCACTGAACAAGTGGCAATTACAAGTCCTCGAGGTCTGTGCAATTCTTAACGAGCCATTCACCGAAAAGGAAGTTGTTGCACTTACCGATAAATCTGCGCTCTTTGTGATGAAGAATCTCATCGAGCGAGGATTGATCTACGCTGAAAAAGATGGACTTCGTACTCCTGCTACTCTCAAAGAGGTTCTGGGAAATGAAATTGCTGGTCTTGGACCAGCATCCCTTGCCAAATTAAAGTTAAAAGATCTAGATGATGCACCAGCTGCTGCAAAAAAAGTTTTGGAGGCTATGGTCTGGGGGCCGCCTCGTGGAACAGTGAGCGACATTAAGAAGCCTAGCTCTGGTGTTGCTTGGCTGTTAGAGCATGGCTTCCTTGTGCCATTTAATCAACAAACCGTTGTTCTTCCTCGAGAGGTCGCAATTTATCTTCGTGGAAATAAGGTTCATAAAGAGCTCGAGCCAACTCCACCAAAAATAATTGGTGACAAACCTAAGGATGTACAGCAAGCAGCAATTGCAAATATTGCGACATTTCTACGTTGGACTGAAGATGTCTTAAATTATTGGGCCCAAGAGCCGGCAACGGCGCTGCGATCTGGTGGACTAGGTATTCGCGAACTCAAAGAGTTGGCGCTGCACTTAGGTGTTGAAGAATCGTGTGCAGCCTTTATCGCCGAGATTTGTTACGTATCAGGTCTACTCACTATTGAAGCAGATGATCAAATTCTGCCAACCCATCAATTCGATATCTGGTTGACTCAGAACGCCTCATATCGCTGGCAATACCTTGCTTCTGCCTGGCTGATTTCTTCACGCTTATCTGGATTAGCTGGTAAAGATGCTGGTAAAAATATTGCACCGCTTGGTCCAGAACTCGATCGCTCTAACGCGGCCACAATTCGTGCACTTACTTTGGAATTGTTGCAACAGAATGATGGCATTGCGCCGAATTTTGAATCTTTCGCTGCTGCTGCACGTTGGCAATTACCAAGCAAGCGCTCTGGTGGATTGCAGCAAGATTATCTCTTCTGGACTTTGCGAGAATGCGAATGGCTCGGCATAACAGGTCAAGGCGTGCTTTCACAGTACGGCGCTGATTTTCTTGCTGGTGGTGACTGCGCAATCATTGATCGAGATTTGCCGAAACCTGTTGACCACATTTTGATTCAAAGTGATAACACTGCCATTGCTCCTGGTCCACTAGAGCATGAAGTCGCACAAGAATTGTCGCTGATTGCTGATGTTGAGTCTCGGGGAAGTGCAACTGTTTTTAGATTTTCAGAAAGCTCGATTCGACGTGGTTTAGATCATGGTCGAACTGGCGATGAAATCACTAAGTATCTGAGCAAGACTTCCAAAACTCCTATGCCACAACCACTCGAATATCTCATTGCAGATGTTGCAAAGAAACATGGAAAGTTACGAGTGGGAAATACAGCTGCCTTCATTCGCTGCGAAGATCCAGCGCTGATTGCACAAATTATTGGAGATAAGCGACTTGAAGTTTTAAGACTTCGTCGTATCGCACCTGAGGTTTTAGTTTCACACTTTGATGCTGCAGAAACCATGCATGTCTTACGAAGCTTTGGATATCTGCCTGCTGGAGAAGATTCTGAGGGGCTTTTGCTTAGTGGTCCAAGAGTGCAGCGCGCTCAAGGTAAAGCACGTCCGCCACGAATTATTGGTGAATACGAAAAGCCAGATGAAAATCTCATTCAGCTTGCGGTACGTGCGCTACGCACGGGAGAAAAATCGAGTAGACAACAGAGCACCATGCGCAATATTGCAACTGAAGCACTTGGGTCATTACCGAGAACTACTGCCAACGAGACTTTAGAGATGATTAGCGATTTCTTGCAACATCAACCCAACAAATCACTTTCTATTGGATATGCCGATAACAATGGGTTAGTTTCACATCGAATTATTGATCCACTTAAATTATCTGCGGGTTCTTTGATTGCGCGTGATCATGCAACAGGAGAAGTACAGACCTTCCGAATCGCGCGTATAACTGGGGTCGCGACGTTATGACGAGCGCGAATACCGCCGAATACGGCAGACTTACTCCCATGTTGGCAGCTCTCGAAGCCCTAGTTCGCTGCGAATCACCCAGCGATGATTTAGATGCGTGCCATCAAGTCGTACAACTTGCTAGCGATATCGCGACTCGCCATCTCGGAGTTCCAGCTCAAATTAAAAATATTGAAGGTCGACCTGTCTTTTGGTGGGGCGCAGAAAAACCAGAAATTTTGTTACTCGCTCATCTAGATACAGTCTGGCCGCGCGGATCATTTAATCCCATCTGGGAAATCAAAGGCGATGTTCTACGTGGACCCGGAACCTTTGATATGAAAGCTGGATTTATTCAAGCTCTCTACGCGCTCAAGGGCATTGAGGGTTCAGTGGCACTTGTTGCAACAACCGATGAAGAAACTGGCAGCCATGCATCAAGGAATCTCATTAAAGAGCTCTCACAACAAGCTAAAGCTGTGTTGGTTCTAGAAGCATCACTTGATGGCAAGGTAAAGACAGGCCGCAAAGGCACTGCGATGTATCAAATCAAAGTGACTGGATTAGCGGCGCACGCTGGTCTTGAACCCGAAAAAGGTGTCAATGCCACTACAGAAATTGCACATGCAATTTTGGCAATGAGTAAGTTAGAGAGTGCTGAGCACGGAACCACTGTTGTTCCAACACTTTTGCAATCAGGTACAACCACTAACACGGTTCCTGATTCGGCAATTCTAGATATCGATGCTCGCTCTTTTTCACAAGCGGAGTTAGAACGAGTCGATCGCGAAATTAGAAAATTACAGCCTGCCAATCCCGCTGCAAAGCTTGAAATCACTGGTGGATTAAATCGTCCGCCATTGCAGCCAAGCTCTACCAAGGCGCTCTATGAACGCGCAGAAAAGGTTGCTGCTGCTATCGGCATGAAGCCACTTGGCAGTGCAGAAGTTGGTGGTGCAAGCGATGGAAATTTTGCTGCAGCAGCTGGCGCCCAAGTTTTGGATGGACTTGGTGCAGTTGGTGGTGGCGCACATGCTGCAACAGAATGGGTAAGTATTTCAGCGCTACAAGAACGTAGCGATTTTCTCCATGCATTTATCAAGGATTTACTCTCATGACCGATGGTCCACTTATAGTCCAAAGTGATAAGACGCTCTTATTGGATATTGACCATCCCTTATCAACTGAATGTCGTCGTGCGATAGCACCTTTTGCTGAACTCGAACGTTCTCCAGAACATATTCACACATATCGACTCACTAATTTAGGTCTCTGGAATGCTCGTGCTGCGGGGCATGATGCAGAGCAAGTAATTGACACGCTTATCAAATATTCACGTTTTGCAGTTCCGCATTCTTTACTCGTTGATGTAGCCGAAACCATGTCACGGTATGGCAGATTAAGGCTTGAAGCAGATCCTGTTCACGGACTTATTTTGGTAACAACTGATTCCAGTGTTTTAGAAGAAGTCATTCGCGCCAAGAAAATTGCACCATTGCTCGGAGTTCGCATTGATAAAGAAACAATTGCAGTTCATCCCAGCCAACGAGGACAAATTAAGCAATCACTCTTGCGCCTTGGTTGGCCGGCTGAAGATTTTGCGGGATACGTTGATGGACAAGCACATGAAATTGCGATGAAAGAAGGCGACTGGAAAATTCGCCAGTATCAAGAGCACGCTGCAGAAGGATTTTGGCATGGTGGTTCTGGCGTTGTAGTTCTTCCTTGTGGCGCAGGAAAAACAATTGTCGGATGTGCCGCGATGGCGCTGGCCAAAGCCACAACTTTGATTCTGGTTACCAATACAGTTGCAGCGCGGCAGTGGCGCGATGAATTACTGCGTCGCACCACGTTAAATGAAGATGAAATTGGCGAATATTCGGGCTCAAAAAAGGAAATCCGCCCGGTAACAATCGCAACGTATCAAGTGATGACTAAGAAAAAGAATGGCGTGTATGCGCACCTTGATCTCTTTGATACTCACGACTGGGGTTTGATTATCTACGATGAAGTGCACCTTTTACCTGCACCAATCTTTAGATTTACAGCAGATATTCAATCTCGTAGACGCCTTGGTTTGACTGCAACGCTAGTTCGAGAAGATGGTATGGAAGGCGAAGTTTTCTCACTCATTGGGCCAAAACGTTTTGATGTACCGTGGAAAGAAATTGAGGCGCAGGGTTATATCGCTCCAGCTGAGTGCATAGAAGTTCGAGTCAATCTGACTGAAGCTGAACGTTTGTCATATGCAACAGCCGAGCCTGAAGAGCGCTACCGATATTGTGCAACTACAAGGACTAAAAGAAATGTCGTAGAAAAATTAGTCGAGCTGCATGCTGGCGAACAAACTCTTGTCATCGGCCAATACATTGATCAGCTTGATGAACTTTCAGAGACTCTCGGAGTTCCTTTGATAAAGGGAGATACTCCGCAGAAAGAACGCGAGCGACTCTTTGCAGCTTTTCGAAGTGGAGAAGAGAAATGTTTAGTGGTTTCAAAAGTTGCAAACTTCTCAGTGGATCTACCTGAAGCCACTATCGCAATTCAAGTTTCGGGAGCCTTTGGATCTCGCCAAGAGGAAGCGCAGAGATTAGGTCGAATACTTCGCCCTAAATCCGATGGTCGCGGTGCAAAGTTTTATTCGGTTGTTTCACGAGACACAATTGATCAAGATTTTGCACAGAATCGTCAGCGCTTTCTAGCGGAACAAGGTTATTCATATCGAATTATTGATGCCGACGATGTTTTTCAAGGGAAGCTCTAAATCTCTCTGGATTAACTCGGAAGAAATCATGGTGTTCGCCATTGATATGAATCACAGGAACTTCGTGGCCATACAACTTTTCTAAAGTCTCGTTTGCATCAATGTAAATTACTTCCATCTCAAAATTCAACTCTTTTTGTAGATCCTGCAGAGTCTTCTCAGCATCTTCACAAAGATGGCAGCCATGGCGAGAATAAACGGTGACCATGCCTTCATTCTCTCACCCTGATAGCGTTGGCTGCTATGAGAGTGCGCCTTGCTGTATTGAGCAGATTAATTGTCACACTCTCAGTGACAGCTATATTCCTGACTCCGATTCATTCAGAAGCGCTCTCGCAATTTAAAGTCGCAGAGTCAAAAGTATGGGGACACACCTACGCTGGTAAATCTCAAGGTACTCCCTCAACGAGGCCTCCAAAAGTTGCATATATTGAAGCAAAATCGCGCTTTGTTGTTAACTACAAAAACTTTCCTGAATGGGCTAAGAAAGATTTTCAATCTGCTGTAGATGTTTGGTCACAATACTTTGCTTCTGCAGTTCCAATAAAGATTGATGCAACTTTTGGAAGATCTGCTTCCTTTGGAGTTCTTGGAAGCGCGCGACCTGGAAATTATTACTCAGGTTTCGATGGAGCGCCCGATCAAAGTCTTTGGTATCCATCAGCTCTAGCAAATGCACTCGCTGGGAAAGATCTCGAACCAGATAACCCAGAGATGATAATTCAAGTTAACTCAGCAGCTAATTGGAATACACGTAATGATGGTTCACCTAAATCAACTGAATACGATCTGCAATCTGTCTTTCTTCATGAAATCGCACATGGCTTAGGCTTTTTATCCACTGATTCATATGACTCTTTCTTTGGATATGGCACCATCGAGCAACCAACTCCCTATACGGCATACGCGCAATTGCCTGATGGTCGCAGACTCTCTGATTTACCATCCCCTTCAATCGAACTTGGCAAAGCCCTTACCTCGCAACTTGTCTGGTCAGGTCCTTTTGGAACCGCAGCTAATGGTGGTCAAAAAATAATTCTGTACACACCTGCTAGATATGAGGAGGGTTCTTCAGTAAGTCATATTGATGAAAATACATATGCCAATTTAGGTTCCAATTCGATTATGACTCCTAATTTGGATGCCGGAGAAATCTTCAGAGAACCTGGATCGCTATTGCTTGGAATGATGGAGGATATCCGCCGCAAACCACCAGTTGGAGTCGCAGTTGGAATCCCCCTTCCAGTACGCAATGCAACAGCGCTGCTGGCTGATAGTGCAGTAATCATTACCTTTGACCCTCCTGCAAATGCACGTACCGCACAAATAAGTAGTTACTCAGTACGAAATTTAAAGACTGATCAAGTGAAGAGTTCTACAGAATCTCCCATTACTTTTACCGGGTTAAAAAATGGCACAAGTTATAGCTTTAGTATCGTTGCATCAAATACCAATGGTTCATCAGACGCCATTATTACTGCGCCAATCACTCCCCAAGCTGATTGGAAGAGATTTGTCATTGACCAGAACTCTGATGGCAAACATGTCACAAGCATCAACTTCAATGGAAAACCCCTGGTTGCATATACCGATAGCAAGAGTGGAATTCTCAAAATTGCCGCTTGGGACGGAAAAATTTGGCGCAAAAATACTGTCGATGGCGCCGGAGGATCTGGCGATCGAACCAAGTCGAAAATCACCAGCCCAATTTCATTATGCGTGAATGGATCAGGCACAAAACAGCTGCTTCATATCTTTTACTCTGAAAGTGATGACCGAGATCTGCGCTATGCAACGTTTGATGGAAAGAAATTCACCTACGAGATTGTCGATGGCAACGGCTCACAGGTAAATGACTATAAAGATCCGGTGCGAGTTCGAACAGGTAGTGATGTCAGTATCTCTAGCGCCTGCGTTGCAACTTCAGGAGGTGTCCAAGTTTTCTATCGAGATGAGAGTCAAGGAATCTTGCTCGGTGCTACCAAAATACGTGGTAGCAAGACCTGGAGTTATGAACTTGTAGATGGAGACCGGAAAACTGACGGTAGAACAACCGGAGACGTTGCATTCCATCTGAAAGCGTTATTTGATGGAAACAAGACGTATGTTGTTTATGACTCTGTGCTCACTATTAATCAAAGAAAGCAACCAACATCTGGCGAAATAAGAGTGGCATCGCGCGACACACTTTCTGCAGATAGCTGGAGTTACTTCAATTTGGATACTTCAGGCATTGGGGTACCCATGACTGGCTACGATGTTTCCATTGCAAAGACTCTCAATGGGATTCAGGCTACCTGGTTAACTTCCGCTCCAAGTAGCGCAACTACACCGAATAAAATTCGCTGGACTCCCATTCAAAATCCTCCTCGCCAAGATGTCACAACAACTGAACTCTATGGAGTCCCTGGTAAATTCTTAAATACCGATGGCACAAATATTGCTTTCAACTGTCAGCAACGCCTCTGCGTTCTAGATAGCGCACGCGCAATTCCTACTATCAAATTGGTGACATCACAACAAAACCCAGATGGAATAGCTTCCGCCTGGGTTACTGTCGACCGAAATAAATATTTAGTTGCTGGTGTTAAAGGGCAACTCTCAATGTTGCGCCCTTAACGAGTCGCTTACTTGGCGTTACGACGCTGAATACGTGTCTTCTTCAGCAGTTTCTTATGCTTCTTCTTCGCCATCCGCTTACGACGTTTTTTAACTACAGAACCCATACAACCCACACTTTCTAGAAATTTAGTTGGGAAAGGCTACCGCGTACTCACCCTAAATATCGAAACGGATTTATCAGTTGCAGCAGCCAAGCCAAAAACCCCGCTTTCACGCGATGAAACCAGCGCTATGGGAGTCGTTAATTCGAAACTCCCGAATCCACCAGTAAGTACCCCTTTACTGTCGAATGAAAGTACAAGAAGAGAGGAAGCATTCGGTCTCCACCCAGTTAACCCCTTGATTGCGCTATTTGAATTGAGCGCTCCATATGTGGTGTTACCTGATACAGATACATATGAAATTCCAAGAGAAGGAAACCTTACTGTCCAGGTAGGAACGAAAGTTGAATTAAATTTTGTAAATGCTGTTTCAACAACTTTTCCAGATTTCACAAATCCCGTGAGCGTAAGTGTTGGATCGGCTGCCAACCAAGATCGATTTGCTTTAGGTGCAGAGCTTCGAACAACCGATGCAATGGAGCCAGATTTGGATACCTTCATCAGGAATCCATCTCGCTTTCCAACCAGATTTTTTCCCGCTAATTTCTCTGCGCTAGACCCGAAAACATTTACCGATCCATCCGCTCCACGAACCAGCGTATTCGCTTGAGTTTTTTCACTTCCTAGAAAAATCAACTTCCCGAAAACTCCAAGCGTTGAAACGCTAAGGAGAAAAGGTCGGTTTCCTAATTGACCAACGATGGAAACTCCAGATGAGTTTGCCGAAATTGCGTTAACTAACCCGGGAGATTCTTGCGGAGAGATGTAAGTTGCAAGCAATTCTCCGCTCGGAGATATTTTCCATAGAGATAACTGGGTCATATCAGGACGTATTTTTGGCAACTGCTCCTGAATTACTCCGTCAGGATTTTCAATTCCAGTAACAACTGTGGGTGAATCGCTCGAAATAGCAGGTGCTGAAGATCCACCAAGCCAAATGTTTCCCAATGAATCAACCGTTGCTACCGTTGCAATTTCATCACTACCTGAATCAATTGTGCGGATCCATTGCGAAATTCCATTGGTATCAACTGCGCTCACAACTATATTTGAATTGCTGGCAACGTTATTTGAGAAGGTGATGAGATTTTTACCGCTCATCACCATTCCTTCGGCATTGGGCGCAGATGCAACTATTTCAATCTTCTTTACTTGCAGCGGCTTAGGGGCGGCAAAGGCAGGATCTGTTGAAATTACTATCGTTAGTACCAGGAGAAGAAACTTCTTCATTATTGCGCGAGTTCTCCTGCTCTACGCGCTGAAGCAGCCATCGCCTCTGCAACTATCGCAGATATATCAGCATTATCAAATACTGCCAGCGCTTCGGCTGTGGCTCCCTTAAGGCTCGTAACTTTTTCACGTAACTGTGACGGTGAATCATTTGATTGGTCCAACAGCGCTGCTGCGCCGACGATTGTTTGAATGGTGAGCGTTGCAGCATCGGCTTTACTCAAACCTAATTTCTGTGCACCATCAATCATCGCCTCTACAAATCTAAAGAAGTAAGCAGGGCCGGAACCACTTGTTCCAGTAAGAGCGTTCTGTAAATCTTCTGGAATCTCGAGCGCCTTTCCAGTTGCAGCGAGAAGAGTTTGGAGAAATTGACGGTGAGATTCAGTGACACCTGAGCTGAGTGAATATCCAGCCATTCCTTGCCCAATCAAAGTTGGAGTGTTAGGCATCACTCGCGCTATTGCAGTGTGGCCACCAAGTCCTTGAGCGATTCCAGAAAGAGTCTTTCCGGCGAGCAGAGAGATCACCAAAGTATCTGGTTGTAAGTGGGGTTGCATCTGGGGTAGTAATTCGGCTAATCCCTGTGGTTTTATTCCTAAAATCAACACATCTACAGTTGAAGTGACAGTAGCTAAATCCTCAATAATGACTGAATATTTCTTATGTAATTCATCACCGCGTTCTTTACGACGAACGACGACTTTTATTGATGATGCAGGTACTCCAGAACGAATTAGCGCAGCAATAAATGCTTCACCCATAGTGCCGGCGCCAATGATGCCAACCTGAATATCTTTTTCGCGATTAGCCATAGCGAAAGAGTACGCGTAGGCTGTGATGCTATGTCAGAGATAAAGGCAGGTTTCGCACGCGACTGGGTCGAATTTACTGACCCTAACGATGATGAAGAAATATTTAAGTGTGATTTGACCTGGCTCACATCCTATTGGACCTGTATTTACGGCGATGGCTGCCAAGGAGTTTTTAAAGATCGTCCCAATGATGGCTGCTGCACAGAAGGCGCTATGTACTCTGATGAAGAAGATGAAGAGCGAGTCCTTAAAGCAGCTGCGCACTTAACTCCTGAAATGTGGCAATTTTATGAAGAAGCTCGCCCAAAAAAGCGCGGCGGCAAATTAAGAATCACTGATCTGGATGAAGATAAAGAACGAAAGACGCGCACAATCAATAATTCTTGCATTTTCCTCAACCGAAAAGGTTATGAAGCTCCAGGCTTTACTGGATCATTTGGATGCGTTCTACATCATTTAGCGGTCAAGGAAAATCTTCACTTTGTAGAAACCAAACCTGATGTGTGTTGGCAGTTACCAATTCGCAGAAGTTTTGAAACTCGTGAAGTTGGCGAGCGCGAGTACTCAGTCACTGTAATTGGAGAATACGAACGCCTTGGTTGGGGCGATGGTGGAGAAGATTTTGATTGGTACTGCACCAGCAATACAGATGCACATGTCGGAACTAAGCCTGTGTACATTTCAAATCGAGCAGAATTAGAAAAATTAATGGGAAGAGACGCTTATAAAATTTTGGCTGATCTCTGCGACCGACGTATGGAAGGTATCCGCGCAGCCCAAGCACGCTCACTTCCACTCTTTGTGATTCAACATCCAGCAACTGTTGCCGCCGGCAAATAGTCGCATCTCTGCCCTAACCTACATCCATGGCTAAGGCTGAAAAAGATCCATTCCGCTGTTTTGAATGTGGCTGGACTTCCCAAAAATGGGTTGGTCGCTGCGGTGAATGTCAGGCATGGGGCACTGTTGAAGAACTCGCTGCCCCTAAAAAACTTTCACTGGTTGCAGGATCTGTTACCTCCAAAGCAACTCCAATCGCAGAAGTTGATTTGGCTGCAGCAAGCGCACGTGCAACTGGTGTCACTGAATTAGATCGCGTACTTGGTGGAGGGCTCGTTCCTGGTGCAGCAATTTTATTAGCAGGCGAACCTGGTGTTGGAAAATCTACTTTGCTCTTATCGGTTGCAGCAGAGACTGCTGCCAAAGGAATCACTGCGCTCTATATCTCTGGAGAAGAATCAGCGCCTCAAGTCCGCCTTCGCGCAGAACGAATCAAAGCCATAGATCCAAAATTATTTTTAGCTTCTGAAACCGACCTCGGTGCTGTAATCGCACATATTGATGCAGTCAAGCCCGAACTACTCATTATCGACTCAGTTCAAACTATTGGATCCACAACTGCAGATGGCGCACCCGGTGGAGTCACACAGGTACGAGAAGTCGCTGGAGCTCTAATTCGAATTTGTAAAGAACGAGATATCACTTTGCTATTAGTTGGACATGTAACCAAAGATGGTTCGATTGCAGGACCTCGTTTGCTCGAACACATCGTTGATGTGGTTCTCCAATTTGAAGGCGAGCGCCATTCCAGACTTCGATTAATTCGGGCGATCAAAAATCGATTTGGAGCAAGTGATGAAGTTGGCTGTTTCGATTTAAGCGATTCAGGTATTGAAAGTGTGCTCGACCCAACTGGTTTATTCACTTCTCGTCACACCGAACCAGTTCCCGGAACCTGTGTCACAGTCACGCTTGAGGGACGGCGACCACTGCTTGCTGAAATCCAAGCGCTCGTGAGTGCAGGTCGTGAAAATGATTTTGGAAATGCGCGGCGAGTAACAAGTGGAATTGATTCTGCACGAACTTCTATGACACTGGCTGTGCTTGAACTCCGTGCCAATATACGAGTCGGTGGTCGCGATGTTTATGCGGCAACCGTTGGTGGAATGAAGATGTCAGAGCCTGCTGCAGATTTAGCGCTCGCACTCGCTGTTGCATCAGCAGCAAAAGGTTTGGCGCTACCTGCAGATCTTGTTGCGATTGGTGAAGTCGGGCTCGCCGGTGAAATCCGTAAGGTAAGTGGCGTATCTCGCAGGTTACAAGAAGCGCATCGCCTGGGATTTAAGCGCGCACTGGTTCCTGCTGGCTCTGATGTAACGATTGCCGGAATGGAAATCGTCGAAGTTTCACGCCTTGATCAAGCATTGCAACGCGTCAAAATTAGCTAATGCTTGAGAAAGAGATCATCGCTTGGTTTAAAAAGAATCAGCGAGATTTGCCGTGGCGCAAAAGTGATGCCTGGGGTGTGATGGTCTCAGAATTTATGTTGCAGCAAACTCCAGTAAACCGAGTTCTGCCTATCTATGAAACATGGATGAAGAGGTGGCCAACTGCAGCGGCACTTGCGAAAGCATCGCCTGCTGATGTCATTAAAGCGTGGGGGCGCCTTGGATATCCACGCAGAGCACTGAGACTTCATGAATGCGCCAAAGAGATTACATCTAGCCACAATGGAAAAATTCCAAATACTGAAGCCGAACTTCGAAAATTACCGGGAATCGGTGAATACACCGCAGCAGCAATCGTGGCTTTTGCTTTCGCGCAGCGCTCGTTAGTTCTTGATATCAATATTCGAAGGCTCTTTGCCAGATTATTTGATGGAGTTGAAACCCCAAAACCATCTGCATCGCGCGAGGAAAAATCGAAATATGAAGCCTTGATTCCAGAACGTAACCCTCATATATGGGCGGCGGCGACAATGGAACTCGGTGCAGTGATCTGCACTTCTCAATCTCCAAAGTGCGGCACTTGTCCTGTCGCACATTCCTGTAGATGGCGCAGCCTTGATTACCCAAAATCCGATTTAGTAAAACGGAGACAGAGTTGGCACGGAACTGATCGCCAATGTCGCGGAACTATTGTGCAAGCTCTCCGTGAGAACGAAATACTTACCAAAGACCAGATAAAGCAATTATGGGATGTCCCATCACAACTAGAAAAAGCGCTCATTACCTTGCTTGACGATGGATTGATTGAAGTGCGCGGAAAGAATAAGTTCTCACTTCCGCGCTAGCCAGTTACAGTATGCAGCGTGAACCAGATTGAAGAGTTGGCAAAACTCCTTGGTGCAGATGCCAGTTTCATCACTGACCCGGATATCACTCTCTCCTATTCCAGAGATCAAGCTCCTTTTGCGCAATCGGCGCCACCACGCGCAGTATTACTCGCCAAGAATGCAGAACAAATATCAACAACTCTTCGCTTTGCCAATCAACACAAAATTCCGGTAGTAACTCGTGGCGCTGGGAGTGGTTTAGCAGGAGGCGCTAATTCGTCAGCTGATTCAATCGTGATTTCATTAGAAAAAATGAATCGAATTATCGATATTGATACCGAGAATTTAATTGCGCGCGTTGAGGCAGGAGTAATTAACTTAGATTTAGATACCAAAGTAAAAGAGTTTGGGCTTGCCTACTTGCCAGATCCAGCCAGCAGAGATTGGTCAACACTCGGTGGAAACGCCGCTACAAATGCTGGAGGAATGTGCTGCGTCAAATATGGGGTCACCTCATCACACGTGCGCGCAGCACAAGTTGTACTGGCAAGTGGTGAAATCATTGAAATTGGCAAGGCGACCAAAAAATCTGTGACTACGTATGACTTGCTCCATCTCTTTATCGGTTCTGAGGGCACCTTAGGCATCATTACCGAATTGACGCTTAATCTAGTAGTTCGCCCACAACCTCCAGCGACAATGATTGCCACATTCGCATCAATCACAGATGCAGCAAGTGCAGCTACACAGTTATTGAAATTTAAACCCTCCATGCTCGAAATCGTTGATCAGACAACGCTCAAGGCAGTGGAGGCGTGGCATCCTCTCGGTTTTGAAATTGCAGGTTCGGTATTGCTCATGCAATTAGATGAAAATCCTCATCTCTGTGAAGAAGCGCTCGATGTATGTAGAAAATTTAATTTGATTGATGGGGTGTATTCCGAAGATCCAGCAGATTCAGCCGATCTCATCAGAGTGCGAAAAATGGCATACCCAGCTCTAGAGCGTATGGGTGCAACTTTGCTTGATGATGTTGCACTTCCCATCAACAAGATTGCTGAATTTGTGGAAAGAGTTGAAAAGTTAAG
>CALMJL010000129.1 GCA_937864425.1 uncultured Candidatus Planktophila sp. | reverse complement strand
TCTGCACGAGTAATTCCATCTCGTGAGGTAAGCGTTAATTGCCCACGCAACTCATTCTCTG
This sequence comes from uncultured Candidatus Planktophila sp., assembly GCA_937864425.1. Taxonomy (GTDB): domain Bacteria; phylum Actinomycetota; class Actinomycetes; order Nanopelagicales; family Nanopelagicaceae; genus Planktophila. The sequence continues at coordinate 53,183 of CALMJL010000129.1, read as the reverse complement.
TCAATGTGCGCACAATCTGCAGCCCCAAATTCGGAGAAGTTGCGATATCAAAGCCAGCAGGTAAGCCAACTCCATCATCGCTGACCGTGACAGCAATCTTTGAATCCGTGACCGTGGCATGAATACCCAGGGCAGTTCCTTTCTCAGCTAAACCATGTTCGAGCGCATTGTGCATTAACTCAGTCACAACCAGGGCGAGCGGAGTTGCCAGCCTAGGATCCAAGAGACCAACCTTTCCAGAGCGCTCAATCTGTAACTCCCCCATTCGTGGGCTCAGCTCTAACGCATGGGTGATGAGATTTCCAAGAACATCATCGAAATCAACCGAAGATTCTTTGCTGCTTGATAACGTTTCGTGCACCAACGCAATCGATGCAATACGTCGAACTGCTTCATTGAGCGCAGCGCTAGCTCCGGCATCATCAATACGACGGGCTTGTAAACGAAGCAGTGCCGATACGGTTTGAAGATTATTTTTTACACGATGGTGAATTTCGCGGATAGTGGCATCTTTGGTAATCAATTCGCGTTCGCGCCGACGTAATTCAGTAACATTGTTGAGCAGCACAATTGCACCGATTCGATCACCACTTTGCAGAAGTGGCAAAACCGTAAAGTCGATCGTCCCACCTTGGTTTTCAATTTCAACGCGTTTCAGCGCTTTTCCAGAGAGCCCTGCTGCAATGGTCTCTTCTTGTGCATCTGGTTTCACACGTGCAACTTGCTGAGCAACATCACCAAGTGAATGTCCCTCCAACTCACTCATCCAACCAAGGCGACTTAATGCAGAGCGTGCATTGGGGCTGGCATATGAAACAACGCCATTGACATCAAGGCGAATCAATCCATCACCAACACGAGGCGCTGGATCAAAGAGCGAGCCGGCATCGGGATAGGGAAAAGTTCCTTCGGCAATCATGCGATAAAGATTGTGGGCGATTTCTCGATAATTAAGTTCTAGCCGTGAAGGTTGGCGCATTAATTCGGCATTGCGGTGGCGTGAGATCACACCGATCACATGAGAATCTGCCATCACAGGAATGGTCTCTTCTTTCACGAGATACTCACCCATCTGTTCTGGTTGGGTATCGCGCACAATCTCAGCTCCTGCTAACGCTTGATCGATATGCGGGCGCTCTCCATAAGAAATTTCATCGCCTAATACATCATTGGGAAACAAAGTTGCAGCTGTCGTTGGCCGGATATGCGCTACTGCAACATAACCAGTTGGCCAACTCTTAAAATCTTTACGAAGTGGAACCCATAAAATGAGGTCTGCAAAAGATAAATCTGAAAGCAATTGCCAATCTGCGATTAATTCACGCAGGCTATGAACTTGCGCTGAATCGAGCGGGCTGCGCCCCTTTACATACTCTTCAATGGCTGCCATAGAGAACCTATTTGGCCGCCGTCGAAAGCGCGCTTTCGATTTCTTGGGGTGCATACCACGTCAAAGATTCGCTATCGCCATGAACTTCAAAGAGGCATTCCACAGATTCCCAGGTTAGCGGCGCATTCAAAGAAACTGACATGTCGTTGTGGGAAGAAATCAGCGCTGTTGGAATCTCAAAAGCTAAAACACATGCGGTCGAAGCGTCAGCGGCGGCAAGTTCGAGCGCATCTTCTGCAGCCACCACTGTGAGCGCATACTCGATTTCTTCTTCATCTAAATCAGTATGAGCTGCGATAAAGGATTGAGTGGGTGCATAAATATCGGTGACATCCAGAGTTTTAGTACGCGCAAACTCCAAGACTTCTGGGGCAGTCATTGCCGCATATCCGCGCATGTGCCTAGCCTATAAGAAGTTACTTGGCGATGAGACCTGCAATTTCGGCGATAGCGCGACGCAGTGCGCTCTTGTCGTTTGCCTCATAGAGTGAGGTGCAATCCCTTTCTGCGCGTTCTGCACTACGCGAATCTTTCACGATCTGCATCACTGAGTTTGCGGCGATTGGTGTAATGCTCTGCAGCAAGGACTCATCGGAATCGCTCTTCTTCTTTCCGGGTGCGCGTAGATTATGAATAAAGGAAATTTTTGGCTTGATTGAATTGGGCGTGCACTCACGGAGTACCTGACGTAATCGCTCGAGTGAAATGCGATCATCTTTGGTGACAAATATCAATCGATCGGCGGATTGGCAGGACCAAATAAGCGTTTCTGTCTCCCAACGCCTGCTCGTAAGGGATGCTGCAAAATTTCGGATAGTTCCAAGATCAATAATGATGAATTGATACTGTGCTTGCGCCTCATACAGGTGAGTGATATCTGCTGCAAGCGTGTCTTGAGTAATTTCATAGCCCCACAAATTTTCAGAGATGGAAGTGAAGCCATCTTTCAAGCCACGTTGGCCAAGTGATTGTGCAACTGCAGGAAACTGCGCATGAGCATCAACGAGCAAAACTTTATGGCCGAGCAGGCTTAACTCCACGGCGATGTTGGAGGCAATGAGAGTGCAGCCAGATCCGTGAGATGCTGAAGCAAAGGCAATGGTGCGCGCTGTCTTTATCATCGAATTTTGTGCCGGACGAATGAGCGGTGCACGCAGTGATCCGCGAATCATCGCAACGACATCTAAAGCAGTCGATGGAAAAGCTATACACCCTGAATACTCAGCAAGGTGGGGCTGGGACGAAAAGAGAAAAACCGTAAATCCTTGGGCGCGAAAATCTGCCACGCGTGCAACCGTTAGCCCATCTAGGTCGGTGGCGAGCAGAAGAATTGGTTTCTGATCTCGAACCTGTGTAAGCGCCTGAATAATGTCATCACAATCAAGAGCGCGAAGTGTGATGTTCCAACCCTGTGAATATAAAGTTCCAGCGATAAATCCTTCGTGTTCTGCATCCTTGATTCCAGTGATGGCAGACATAGAAAGTTCAACCATGCGATCTCACAGCCACAACTCGGCCACTCGTTGTTGCCGCTAAAACGGCAGGAACATCGGAACGGTCGACTGAAATTGTGAGCGCTACTTCGCCTCCAAAGTTGCTGCCCTTTCTATCTATGGCTGCGACAAATACTTCTCCTAAAATGTAATCGGGTGCGATTTCAGACTCTCCGCTGCGACGATCGTGTACTTGATAGAGCGAAATTAATTCGCCAATTTGAATTGAACTTGGGATATCTACCGATCGAACGCTGAGCGAAATTTGTTGATGTGTGAGAAAGACGGAATCTTCAGTGAGCGCACTCCCTTCCAGCAACTCCCCTGCTGCCAGGCGCCTTCGCGTAATGGAACCGATGGGGTTTGTTGTTGCTGGAAGGTAGGCGCCTGCCGATGTCCCGAGCACTACAGATTGATAACCAAGATCGCGAGCTTCAATTGCAGTTCCGGCAGAGATGGGATGGAGAACCACCCAATAATTTTCACGCGATGCAGCAGCTCGTGACATGAGAAATGAAGCCAGGAGCGCACCAGCACAGAGAGTGAGAGCGAGGATAAAACGAGCACGAGAAGTTTTTTTAGCGGGCATGGGCGCACCGTAAATTCGCTACGAGATAGCCACGCCTACGCAATCCACAGTCGTACTTAAGTACTAGGAAGAATCAGACTTTCTGATGATGTGCCGAGCAGATCTGAAAAGAAATATCTGCGCATGGAAACTATCAATTCGTATCTTCAATTAACTGCTAGCACCGAAGACCCAGCAATGTGGGCACATCCGGTCCTTGATCTCTATGCAATTCCAGAGCGAGCTAACCCTGTTCACAGAGCCAAATTATTTGTCGTTCCTTCAACCTTTGGCGAAGATCTCGAGCCAGATGAAATACCGATTCCAACCTCGAGCGCTGATTTACCCGATATACATACCTGGACCATGAAATTTATTGTGAGCGTTGTCGAAGTCTGGGCAGGAAGGCGACAACCAGCGCAACTCATTAGATGGTGTCATCGCGTGATTTATCTTGAATTACTGAGCCAAGCCGGTACTCAACGAGAGATTGGACGAATCAAAAGCATTCATCAGAGCGAGCCATTTGATGGAATCTGTGAATCCACCGTCATTATCAAATTTGGCACACGTTATCGCTCTGCAGTGATTCGTTTTGAAGGTGTGGATGGCAGATGGCTCTGCACTGCACTGCATTTGCTCTAGCGAGAAGAAGTTACGCAGCTCCGTGGCAGCGCTTATATTTCTTACCGCTTCCACATGGGCAAGGGCTATTGCGCGAAACTGAACCGCTCGTGCTCACTCCATTTTCATCTGCAGCTGAATATTGCAGCGGAAGACTCTGTGCTGGCTTATCAGTTACTCCTGCAGCCTTGACCTCTGACCCATCACCTTCGACAGTGACTTCCACATTAAAGACAAGGCTGGCGAACTCTTCTTTGATGGCATCCATCATCGCCGCAAAGAGGTCATAGCCTTCACGTTGATATTCCACGAGCGGATCGCGCTGCGCCATCGCACGAAGGCCGATACCTTCTTGTAAATAATCCATTTCATAAAGATGCTCGCGCCACTTGCGATCAAGTACTGAGAGCAGCACCTTGCGCTCTAATTCGCGCAGAACTTCGGTGCCCAACTCGCTTTCACGCTTTCGATATGCAGCTGATGCATCATCCAAGATTTTGGTTTCGATGTAATCAGGATCAAGCGCTTCTTTGCTGCCAACTTCAGAAATCAGTTGGTCCGGAGTAAATGAAATTGGATAAATCAATTTAAGCGCAGTCCAGAGGCGATCAAGATCCCAATCCTCTGCATAGCCTTGCTCGGTTTCTGCACGAACATATGCAGAAATTGTGTCTGCCACGAAATCATTTACCTGCTCACCTAAATCTTTTCCTTCAAGAACTAAGCGGCGCTCACCGTAAATTACTTCACGTTGACGGTTCATGACATCGTCATACTTCAAAACATTTTTACGAATTTCAAAGTTTTGGGCTTCTACCTGTGTTTGCGCAGAGCGAATTGCATTAGAGACCATCTTGGATTCGATGGGTTCATCCTCTGGAAGTCCAGCTGCTGAAAGAACGCGTTCGACGATGCCTGAGTTAAAACGGCGCATCAGATCATCTTGCAGCGAGAGATAAAAGCGAGATTCACCGGGATCGCCTTGGCGTCCCGAACGTCCGCGCAACTGGTTATCAATACGGCGCGATTCGTGGCGCTCGGTACCTAGAACATACAGTCCACCTAAAGAGACAACTTCATCATGCTCTTTTGCTATCGCTTCTTTCTGCTTAGCAATCTCTTGTGGCCAGGCTGCTTCATATTCGGCCGCGTTATCTACAGGAGAAATTCCACGTCGTTGTAATTCAAAATCCGCCATGAATTCTGGATTTCCACCAAGCATGATGTCGGTACCGCGACCTGCCATGTTGGTTGCAACAGTGACTGCGCCTTTCGTACCCGCGCGCGCAACGATTGCTGCTTCACGTTCGTGTTGCTTAGCGTTGAGAACTTCGTGTGGAACGCCTGCCTTTTTAAGAAATGATGAAAGTTCTTCAGATTTTTCAACGCTGACAGTACCGACGAGAACTGGTTGACCTTTTCGGTGACGTTCAACGATGTCGCGTGTGACAGCAGCAAATTTTCCGACTTCAGATTTATAGACCAAATCTGGTTGATCAATTCGCTTCATTTCGCGATTAGTTGGAATAGGAACGACGCCTAATTTATAAATTTGATGGAATTCGGCAGCTTCGGTCATTGCTGTACCGGTCATTCCCGAAATTTTCTCGTAGAGACGGAAATAGTTCTGCAAGGTGATTGTGGCTAGCGTTTGGTTCTCATCTTTAATTTCGATGCGCTCTTTCGCTTCCAGCGCTTGGTGCAGACCTTCGCTATAGCGACGACCAGCCAGCATGCGGCCAGTGTGTTCGTCAACAATGAGTAGTTCACCGTTCATGACTACATAATCTTTATCGCGCTTAAAGAGTTCCTTGGCGCGTACTGAGTTATTGAGGTAACCAATCAGAGTTGTATTTGCTGCCTCGTATAAGTTATCAATTTTAAGCAGCTCTTCAACTTTGGTGACGCCATCTTCGAGGATTCCAATGGTCTTCTTCTTCTCATCTACTTCATAGTGCACATCGCGCTGTAATTTGGTGGCGATATTGGCAAATTCGACATACCACTTGGTGGCTTTATCAGCTGGACCACTAATAATCAGTGGCGTACGGGCTTCATCAATCAAAATTGAGTCAACTTCATCGACGACAGCAAAGAAGTGATCTCGTTGAACACAATCTTCTAAGGTCCATGCCATGTTGTCGCGCAGGTAATCAAAACCAAATTCGTTATTTGTGCCATAGGTAATATCGGCGGCATAGGCGGCGCGACGTTCTGTTGGAGTCATGCTGTTAAGGATCACGCCGACTGATAAACCAAGGAAGCGATGGATTCGACCCATCCATTCGCTATCGCGTTCAGCCAAATAATCATTCACAGTAACAACGTGAACGCCGCGACCAGCAATTGCATTGAGATACGAAGGAAGAGTCGCTACGAGAGTCTTTCCTTCACCAGTACGCATTTCGGCAATGTTGCCTTGGTGTAGAGCTGCTCCACCCATAATCTGAACGTCATAATGGCGCTGACCTAAAGTGCGCTGTGCTGCTTCACGGACAACAGCAAAAGCTTCAGGCAGTAAATCATCGAGTGATTCACCGCCAGCATATCGAGATTTAAATTCTGAGGTTTTAGCGCGCAACTGTTCGTCTGAGAGTGAAGTAACTCCAGATTCGCAGGCATTTACTTGGTCAACAATCTTGGCAAGTTGGCGAAGAATTTTTCCTTCGCCAGCACGCATGATGCGATCAAGAATGGAGGCCATTACATCTACCTTTCGAGCGGTACGAAATCAGGGCGCTGATTTTCAGGGTCTTATCGTAAGGGTTCGGCAAAGCAAGCAGTAACCGCACCAGCCACGGCAATACCTGAAGCCCGTAGGGCACGCACGGATTCTCGAATCGTTGCCCCCGTTGTGACGAGGTCGTCAATAATGATTGCTCTACCTGATAAATAACTCTTCGAGTGAAAAGAGTGATAGATATTCTGCTGACGTTCAATCGCATCAAGCGATGATTGATCTTTGACCTTTTTCACATGAATTAAGTTATGAGCAACTGCCAATCCTGTGAGCGCACTGAGCTCTTCAGATAGGAATCCCACAAATTGTCTTCCACGTTTTCTTGTGACTGCATTCCTAGAAGGGACTGGGATAAAGAAATCTCCTCCACATTCGTGCAGAAAATATTTGAGTGAGTGTGCCATTGCTTGTACCAACAAATGATCCGCAGCATTTATTCCTTGCTCTTTGGCAGCAAGAAGAATCTTTCCAGCCATTGGTGAATACGGCACAGCAGAATAGATAGGGATGGGTGGTGCATCTTGCAACCACTGCCGATAAATATGTGGGTGCCAATCTTTGCGACACTGCGAACACATGGTTAATCCGAGTGAGCGACAGCCCAAACATCTGACCGGAAAGATGATCTCTTGTAGCGCTTGCAGGCTTTTCACAGCAATGATTCTGCTGGAAATGTTTCAATTATTTAGAGATAAAAATTCTCTTCGTGGAAATCTGCGGGAGTAACTTTTATCGGGCGGCCTTGGATATCTTCACCTGCAATGCGTGGAAGCGTCAGTACAAAGTGCGCACCTTTTCCAGGTCTACCCCATGCATCCAGTTCGCCGTTATGTAGACGAGCATCTTCAAGCGCAATGGATAGACCAAGACCAGTTCCCCCTCGCACACGTGCACGAGATGGATCTGCGCGCCAGAATCGATCAAAGACGCGAATTAGTGCAGATTGATCTAAACCTGGTCCAAAATCTCGAACACCAACAGCGACCTCAGTCTCAGTTGCCACAATGGTGATGACAACTTCTTTTCCATCAGCATGATCCAATGCATTTGAGATGAGATTGCGCATAATGCGTTCAACGCGGCGAATATCCGCCTTAATTTGAAGCGCAGGCTCCTCTGATTCGACTCGGATTCCTCCATCATTACTTGAATCTCCCAATTCAAAATCTGCGATGCAACGCTTCACTAATCCAACTACATCAAAATCAACTGGTTCGAGCACCGCAACTTCTGCATCAAAGCGGCTTACTTCGAGCAAATCTTCAAGCAACCGCTCAAAACGATCGATCTGGGCAGCTAACAATTCAGAGCTGCGTGCAACTACCGGATCGAAAGAATTTCGTTGGTTGTAGATCACTTCTGTGGCCATACGCAGCGTCGTTAGTGGAGTGCGTAATTCGTGGGAAACATCCGATACAAATCTCTGCTGAACACGCGATAAGTTTTCCAGGCGCGAAATCTGCTTCTCGATTGATTGAGCCATTTCATTATAGGAATGTGCTAGCGCGGCAATCTCATCATTGGACTCGACTTTCATACGTTGGCTGAAATCGCCTTCAGTAAATTGATTCGCGATTCGAGCGGCGGCGCGAACCGGGCTGACTACTTGTCTCACTACAAGCCACGTGATCATGGCGATCAAGAGAATCAGTGCAAAACCAGTGAAGACTAACGAGTTACGAATCAAATTGAGAGTTTCAGATTGAGTGTTGAGCGCGAAGACCACATACATTTCATACATTCCGCCACCAGGAATCTTGATGGGTTCTCCTACGAAAAGTGCGTCAGAGAGAATGGAATCTTGATAGCGAATTTTTGCGTATTGATACTGCGATTCCCTGGACTTTCTTACTCGCTCACGTAAATCCTGGGGTACCGATTGCGGATCTATCAAACTAGATGCCATCTCATAGGAAACACTTGATGGTTTTGAATTTGGAAATTTCACCAAAATGATGTCTTTATTATCAGCATTAACATCGCGATTAGCAGATTCGACAATCAGACCTGCGATGATTTGTTTACGCTGTTCTACAGTTTTATTCTGAGAAAGAATCAATTGATACTGAGCATTAAAAAAGGTAAAACGCGCTTCCGTGAGAGCTGAATCAAGACTGACAGCGCGGATTCCATCTGAGAGCCGTGAATTCAAGGCAGAGCCCGCTAATGTGATGACACCTAGCGATAAAATTACGGTCGAGAGAATAACTTTTGATGCAAGAGTCTGCGAAAAGCGAGCGCGAATACCTTTCATGAGCGCTGTGAGCCTTTTAGGCTGGGCCGCCCGCCTTGTAACCAACACCGCGAACAGTCATCACAATTTCTGGATGCTCTGGATCATGTTCAATTTTGGAGCGAAGTCGCTGCACATGCACATTTACTAAGCGAGTATCAGTGCTGTGGCGGTAGCCCCAGACTTCGCTGAGCAATGCATCGCGGGTAAATACCCGACCAGGATCTTTTGCAAGCGCCACTAGCAAATCGAATTCGAGGCGAGTGAGCTGAATCAGCGTCGCTCCACGATGCACTTCGTGCGCTGTGACATCTATTGAAAGATCGCCAATCGTAAGTAGGCCAGTGACATCGGCATTAGTACGCCGCAGTCTGGTGCGAATACGTGCAATTAACTCTGCCTTGTCGCGAAATGGCTTCTGCATGTAATCGTCGGCGCCAGCTTCAAGGCCACGCACGATGTCTTGTGTTTCACCTTTTGCACTCAACATGACAATCGGCACCATGGATTCTTGTCTAATTAATCTGCAGACCTCGATGCCATCGATTCCTGGCAACATCACATCGAGTAAGACAAGGTCTGGAGGATTATTTCTAAAAACCTCCAGCGCCTCGTCTCCTCGACTGACAAGATCTACATCAAAGCCGGAACTTGTGAGAACAATTCCCAGCATTTCTGCAAGGTCTTGATCGTCATCGACGACCATAACCAGTGCCATTTAGGAACCGTGCTCCCAAGAGTTCAGGTACATATCTTGCGCAGGTGTAAGTACATCAATACGTCCACCCATCGACTTGAGTTTGAGTGAAGCAACTTCCTTATCAATATAGGTAGGAACTTCGTGAACTCCTGCTGGAAGATTCTTTGCTTCCTTCACTAGGTATTCAGCGGTAAGCGCTTGATCAGAGAATGACATATCCATCACTGATGCTGGGTGACCTTCTGCAGCACCGAGATTAACAAGGCGGCCTTCTGCTAGAAGAAGCAAACGACGACCATCCTTCATGACATATTCATCAGTCTGGTGACGCATTTTGGCATTCTTCTTTGTGGCATTTTGTTCGAGCCAAGCAACATCGATTTCGATATCGAAGTGGCCAGAGTTTGCCATGATGGCTCCATCTTTCATGACTGCAAAGTGCTCATCGCGCAATACATCGCGGTTACCAGTAACAGTAATGAAGACATCGCCCAGTTTGGCAGCGTCCACCATCGGCATGACACGGAAACCTTGCATCATCGCATCAAGGGCTTTCGTTGGATCAATTTCAGTGACGATGACATCTGCACCAAGACCCTTGGCACGCTCTGCGACACCTTTACCGCAGTAACCAAAGCCTGCGACCACAACAATGCGTCCTGCTAAAAGGAAGTTGGTGGCACGAAATACTGCATCCAGTGTTGATTGACCAGTGCCATAGCGATTATCAAACATGTGCTTGGTATCGGTGTCATTAACGGCAATCATCGGAAATGTGAGCGCGCCATCTTTAGCCATCTGATTGAGGCGAATTACTCCGGTTGTTGTCTCTTCGCAACCGCCTGCAATATTAGGAAGAAGTTCGCGGCGTGTGGTGTGAAGAGTGTTGACGAGATCGCATCCATCATCAAATACCTGGTGAGGTTCGATATCAAGAGCTGCGTTGATATGTGAATAGTAACCATCGCGATCTACTGCATTGCGGGCAAAGACTGAGATTCCGTACTCATGAACCAACGCTGCTGCGGTGTCATCTTGAGTAGAGAGTGGGTTGGAAGCACATAAAGCGATTTCTGCTCCACCAGCCTTGAGAACGCGCATCAAGTTTGCAGTCTCAGTAGTTACGTGCATACATGCTGCGATGCGCACACCTGCAAAAGGTTGACTCTTTTCAAAACGTTCACGAATTTGTGCAAGCACTGGCATATTTCGTTCGGCCCATTCGATGCGCTTGCGACCTTCGGCGGCAAGTGATGCATCTTTAATGTCATGCTTTGGAATAGTTGTTACAGGTGTCATTTAGATATTTCTCCCCTAATGAAAACGGCTGTTTTTCTTCGCTTGACTTTCGGCGTAGGGCTCTACAGTGCTAGTCGGCTAGGTGTATAGGTTAGTGGAAGGGCGAAAAAAGCGTGATTTAAGCCTTGCCCCGAATGATGTTAAGTACATCATCTCGCACAGATTCCATGCGGGCTGCTTTGCTCGCTTCAACATTGAGCCTGAGAAGTGGCTCGGTATTGGAAGCTCTCACGTTAAACCACCATTCTTTCGCGTTCACTGTAAGTCCATCTAAGTGATCAACTTCTACGCCAGCATCAGATCCATAAGTCTCTTCAATCTGGGCCATGACCTGTACAGAATCTTTGACTACTGAATTGATTTCTCCGCTAGAGGTGTAGCGATTGAATGGCGCAAACAATGAAGAGAGTGTTTTCTTGCTTTCACCAAGTGCTGCAACTGCATGCAGAGCTGCCAACATTCCTGAATCTGCCCGCCAAAAATCTCCGAAATAGAAATGCCCTGAATGTTCGCCACCAAATACTGCGCCCGTTTCAGCCATTAATTTCTTAATGTAGGAATGTCCTACTCTTGACCTAATAGCGGTTCCACCATTTTCTTCAACAACTTCTTTGACAGATCGAGAAGAAATCAAATTGTAAATAATGGATGACCCTGGTTTCTTTGCTAATTCGCGTGCTGCAATCAGTGCAGTGAGAGCGGAAGGATTTACCAAATCACCTTTTTCATCAACCAGAAAACAGCGATCGGCATCGCCATCGAAAGCTAATCCAATATCGGCCTTATGTTTCTTCACCGCTTTCTGTAAATCTTTGAGATTTTTCGGATCGATGGGGTTAGCCTCATGATTGGGAAACGTTCCATCCAGTTCAAAATAGAGCTCCACAACTTCTGCATTGAGGCGCTCAAAAACAGCAGGGGCGGTATATCCCCCCATTCCATTGCCAGCATCAATCACAATTTTTAGTGGGCGAATGCCAGAGATATCGACCAGCGTCAGTAAATAATCCACATATTCAGCGAGCATTGATTGCGATTTTTCGACACCCACATTGCGCATCGCCATGGGAGCGCCTTCTGTCACAAAATTTTCAATCTTCTGCAAACCAGATTCACGTCCGATGGGGCGTGCTCCACTCAGACATAACTTAATTCCGTTGTATTCAGCTGGATTGTGGCTGGCAGTAAACATGGCTCCAGGAAGATTGAGCTTGCCTGATGCGAAGTACAACATGTCAGTCGAGGCTAAACCGATACGAATAACATCTAAACCTTGTGACGTAACTCCATCTGAAAAGGCAGTTGCTAGGACAGGTGAAGATGGACGCATATCTTCGCCAACGACAACCGTGCCCGGTTCACGTTCTTGTTCAAGAAAACGAGCAACTGCAATTCCAGTAGCAAAGGCGAAATCTGGGGTTAATTCTTTATCAACAAGACCGCGGATGTCATAAGCCTTGAATATTGAACCGCTCATGTAGATATCGTAAAGAGTTTACGAAGGTACTGCACGCAGATGTCCGCGCCGTCCAACACCTGACTGTGGCGCAGCGCTCGTTGCTGGTGCAGCTGCAGCGTGATGGTTCTGCGCAACTTCTCGCACTGCATCGGCAATCGCCATCAAATCATCATCAGAGGGACCTGACTCGCTGTCATCGGAAATATGGCGAATCACATTCCAACCATTTGGAACAGTAAGGCGAGCTGAGTGACGATCACATAAATCATAGGAATGTGGTTCAGAGAAAGTTGCAAGTGGACCGAGTACTGCAGTGGAGTCAGCATAAACATAAGTCAAAGTCATAGTCGCAATTGCGCGACAACTCACCCGCGAACAGGTGCGACCTGCACGTGACTGAGTACTCATGTGTAGAAGATTAGTGGGGGTCGGTCTGAAAGTTAGGGATTGAGCACGTGAATATTTGAAGCCGGTACTGAAGATTTTGTGAGAACGCTTCCTGCATTTAACGGTAGATATCCATAGCCACTATTTGATGCGATGAGGGCTGCACCAGTGGTTCCGCGGGAAATACGAGAGAAGCTCACTCCTTGAACTCCATCAGGAACCTCGTATGTTGCAATATCTTGGCCGGTAATCACAATCGTTTTGGCACTTCCGTTTGAGTTTAAAAGTTCTAATTGCAATTTAATATCTCTGCCAGTAAATACCAAAGTGGGCGCAACGCCAGATGTGGCCAACGTAAATGGAGTCAATTCATCTGCAGCTGTACTCCAAATGAAGTCCTTCTTACCTTGTGCACTCGTTGATGAATACACAGCTGCCACAAGTGGCTGATCAGAGGAGATGCGCAATGCAAACTCTCCCTTCGCCATTTCGATTTTTAGCGGAATTTCTACGATGCGCTTATTAGCAATGACACGTCCATCGATTCCGGCAGGTGCAAAGGTTCCATCTTTTGAGCGAATCTCTGCGCTGATTCGTGCCTTCACATCTCCTGGCACCAATAAACGCAAGGTATGCCCCACTGGTCCTTTCCGAGTGACGCTTTGAGGAATGGCTGGAATTGCGATCAATTTCTGTGGCTCATGAACTGGATTTATGAGATCTCCACCGAGAGATTTGAGTCCCTTCGCTCTCTCATCAACCACAAATCCATTCACTCGACCTGAGCGAGTTAAGACATGAATCGCAATCTGCTTTGAACCAGGTGCAAGTGAAGCAAGGCGCATCGAGATATAGGTATTTGCTTTGATCGTGAAGGTGCGAGGTGCAATTTCACCTTGCTCTGAATAGATTGACACCTCAACAAATGCACGTCCTAAACCACTGTTTACTAAATGTAACGAACCTTGAGAGGTGACATCCGCCGTAGCTCCCACAAACCATTGTGAAGTGCTAGGAGCGCTGCACCCCATCGCACCTGCCCACACACCCGATCGAGTTTGCCACACAATGGGAGTCACTTGCCCAGATTCGATCACAGCGGATTGAGCAGCAACTGCATAGCGCTTAAATCCAACTTCATAAGTTTTAAGAGATTGCGAACCAGTCTTACGTACTTGAGTTTTTGATGAAGTCAATGAGATAGCAGTTGTTAAGCCTTCAGTATTGGGTGGGCATACAACCGCTGGATATGACTGATTAAAGCGAGTGGTTGAAACTGAAAAATTAAGTAGGTTGCTCACAAGAAGAATAAAGAGAACCGGAACGGCAAGATAGATAAGGCGCTGATTCTTCATGCCAATTCCCTATCTGCGATTTGAGACTTGCGACGCCCTGCAGGGAGTGCGAGCACAATCATGGTGGTAAGAACGATGATGAAGAATGAGATCCACCCTCTTCGCACACGGCCTTCATGTGCAATAGATATTTCGCCACCAGATGTAATTTCAAAAGTTGGTAGTCCGTTGTCATTCTTAATTTTGGCAGCACGGAATCCATCTTGGAATACTTGCCATCCATCGCTGTATGTTTCAGCCAAAGTCAAGGTTCCAGGATTATCAACGAATGCGCGAACTCCTTGTGATTGAAGCACGCTGACTTTTCCACTGTAGTCTACAAATGTCAGACGGCCCGTTTCTTTAATAACTTTCCAAACAATTCCAGACTTAGTTGCTGAGGTTCGACTAAAACCACCTAGTCCATCGATTGTTTGTGCAACATCTTCGAGAACTGGATTCTTAAGATAGACATATTTAATTCCGTAATTCGCCAAGATCGCACTTGATGCAACTCCGGTGTTATCGACCAAACCTTCAATCGCTTGCGAAAGCACCCGGTTATTGGCAGGCGCAACATCGGGTTCACCGAGAGTGACAGGCCGCCCACGCGAAATGTAATAGGACAAAGTCACATCGCCGTTATCTCGATATGGGCGAAGCACCACAGTTTTAGCTTCTTTTTCAATTGCTAAGAATGCAGGGAGCACCTTTTTCGATGTTGCCCGAAGCGGAGAATCTGCACCTGCTGTGACCAGCCAAGAGAGTGCAGTTATTGAATAGAAAAAGGTGAGACCTAAAACGCTAGCAATAGCAACGTGGCGATAATTAATGTGAGACTTTTCAAGGCGTGCCTTGATTTTGTCAAACATGGCCACAGCCGCAACGATTGCAAGCAGCGTCGCTGCGCCAATAAATGTTCCAGAACTGACTCTGCTTGGAGCAGTAGTTCCGTTACCTATTGCCACAAATGATGAAAGGAATACTCCGGCAAGTAAAAAAGTTATTCCCAAAGTTGCAAATCGGCGCGCAACTGTGGATGAGAAGAAAGTAATCATCAGCACCACAGTTAGTGGGCTGACACACCACCATGGAAGTGATCCGAGTCCCCCCAGATTTGATAAGAACGCCATATTGGGACCGCCGCCTGCAACTGGGATTCCAATTTCACCCACCAGTTTTTGTGGGCGAATAAAGATTGAAAACGAGTGTGGTGCCTCGAGCAGGAAGGGAACAAAGAGCAAAGTTGCGTATCTTGTCATGCGTGAGAGAAATTCTTGGTCTCTCCAATTCTTTCCAGCTTTTGAATAATCCCGAGCTGCTGAGAAGAAGATCGCGCTTGCTATCATGAGAAGCACTGATGGATTAAATGAGTACAGCAGCCAAATCAGAAGCGTTGTTCCAGAAATTTTTCGCAATGACCAGGTATGTATTTCATGCCAATATAAAAGTGCTTGTAATGCAAAGGGTGCGCCCAGTAGGAATATCAGCAAGCCGAGGCGTCCTGAATTAATCGCAGCTATAGAAATGGGCGAGAACGCATAGAGGGCACCTGCTCCTGCAGTAAGCCAGCCATTAGATGAGAACCGCTTGAGAAAGCGATGTGCAGATAGGAGTAAAAGTAAGGGCGCAGCAAGGAAAAGGAGCGAGATAAAAAGCGCCACATTTCCAAGGGTGAGAAATGATGCGATGCCGACCAGAACTACCCAGAAAGGAGTTGATAACCCACTCCCCATCGCAACGTCATGCCAGCTCGCGATATACAACTTAAAAAGATCCACAGAATTTTGCGGCGAGAGCGCAAGCGCACCGCCGGAGAGGCTGCCGAAGCGGTGCCTGCTCCACACGAGAGAAAGCGCAACGACAACTGTTGCAACCGCAACGATTGGCTGCGTAAAGATTCGAAACCATGAATGACCCGCAGCAGGAGTAAGTAGGTCTTCATCTTCATTAATTTCAAGGGCAGAAGTTGCCGCAACTTCGCTGTGATCAGGCAACAACTTAACTCTGAACGATTCAATGGCACGAGTAAGCGAACTACGAAATTGTTGATAGCGCGAAGGAATAAAAGGAGCAATGACTCGGCTAGAAATAAAACGGTTGAGTTTGCGCGCTCTCCGCGCTGCAATCAATTCTGCAGGTTTGATGATAAGTGACAGCACCGCCAAAATCTCGTCGCTTGCATAGCCAGGCAATTTGGCAAAGAGATATCCGATGGATCGAAAGATTGATCCTGCCAATAGTTGTATAACAAGCAAAGGAAGTATCCAGATACTTGAATTTGCAAGGAGCACGTAGGCCGCATTACGACGATCAAGAAGTAATGGTCGATGCAAAAGTGCACCCTTAACATCCACGTTACGCCTTTCAGTAGCCGATGCCTGAGCATGAAATCCTCGGGCAGCGGTGACGATGATGACTGAATGTCCTGCGACTCGAGCGCGCCAGCCAAAATCAACATCATCACGAAAGAGTTCTAAATTTTTATCAAACCCACCTAACTCTTCATACACATCCCGACGAATCAACGCTCCAGCAGTGCTGACTGCGAGGACTTCATGAATTCCATCGCGTTGACCTTGGTCATATTCATTGGGTTCAAGTCCAGTCCAGCGAGCACCATTTGTGGCAAGGCTGATGCCCACTTCAAGTAAATGAGTGCGATCGTGCCAACCAAGTAATTTGGGTCCGGCAACAGCAACATTTGGTCTTTCAGCAACAGCCTGCAATAAGTATTCCAAAGCGTTTTTATCTAATGCACAATCGTCATGCAAGATCCAGAGCCATTCACTTTGTGAATCAGTAGTTGGAGGTAGTTGTGATACCGCGTGTGTGACAGCTTCACCAAAACCAACTTCGCGATCCATTGAGATAACTGGAATGCGCGCACCTTTTAATAATTTAGTTGAAGAGTCGACAGATCCAGTATCGATTGCAATGACGCGATCTGCGCTTCGAGTTTGAGATGCAATTGACGCAACAGTTTCGGGTAACCATGTTGCTCCATCGTGAACAACGAGAATCGCAGTTACGCGTTGCGTACTCATAAGGGAAACTTATCGCGTAGTGCGATGAGTGAATTCGTTGTGTTTAAGCAGGACGACGCTTGAGACGGCGGCGTTCACGCTCAGATAGTCCGCCCCAAATGCCGAAGCGCTCATCGTGTGCGAGCGCATATTCGAGACATTCTTGACGAACATCACATGCAAGGCACACTCGCTTTGCTTCGCGAGTTGATCCACCTTTTTCAGGAAAGAATGCTTCGGGATCAGTCTGCGCGCAGAGTGAGCGCTCTTGCCAGGAGAGTTCTAGATTCTCTCCACTTGCGAGTTGAATAGTTGGTCCAGCAGTGGGGGCTGATGGCTTGCCAGTCGATGTACCTTCTGGGCGGATCGGCATGCGCGAATCTCCTCAAGTCATGGGCCGCAATTTCGTAGTAATTGCTTGGCTCTTACGGAGAATTACACCCGTGTAATCCCTCTGAGTCAACTCGGTAGCGAGACTTTTTGAGATTTTCAGCCGGGAATCGGCAGATTTTCGCTCGGCGATATGTAGCGATTCTGATGGGATTCCCCCGCAGATATCGATGATCCATGCGCCACAAATGTGTGGGAAAGCGAGGTTCTCGCCCCAATCACAACATCATCACCAATAATGCAATCTTCTATCGATACGCCGCTTTCTATCCGGCAGCGCGCACCAATCGAAGAATGGCCAAAGATGCGCGCATCGGTTGCGATATCGCATCCTGGCATCGCCTGGAAATCACCGGTGATGAGATCGCGCGATCCTTGAAAGAGCGCTGCTGGAGTTCCTACATCAAGCCAATATGACTGGTCTTCATACCCATAGATGGGGCGTCCTGCTGCTACCAATGCAGGGAAGGTCTGACGTTCAACGCTGACAACTTCATTGAATGGAATCTGATCAATGATATTTGGGGAGAATACATAGCATCCGGCGTTAATGAGATTCGTGACTGGATTTTCCATTTTCTCTAAGAATGCCGTGACTTTGCCAGAGCTATCCAGTGGCACGCATCCAAATGCGCGCGCATCTGCAACTCGAATCAGATGAAGTGTGACATCTGCCTGCACCTTTTGATGGAATGCAATTTGTGAAGCAATATCGTGGCGACTTAATACATCCCCATTGAATATCACTACATCTTCATCTCGCCCCAATAATTCTGCAGCGTTTCGGATTGCGCCACCTGTTCCGAGCGGCTCTTTTTCAACTGCATATTTAATAGATATCCCCCACTTGGAACCATCGCCAAAATAAGGGGTGAAAACTTCTGCTAAATATGATGTTGCCAGAACAAGTGTATGAATTCCTGCTCTCTTAGCTGCCATGATTTGGTGCTCTGTCACTGGCAGACCAGCAACTGGCAACATCGGTTTTGGAGATTCATTGGTCAGTGGTTTCAGGCGAGTCCCGAATCCACCCACTAATAAAATTCCTACAGTCACGGCAAACTCCTAACGCGCTTCCGCAATAATGCGAGCTGCAGCTTCCGCAATCTGTTCATCTGTTGCTGTCATGGCTATGCGAATATGGCGGGCACCGGCATCACCATAAAATACGCCTGGAGTAGCGAGAATTCCGCGTTCTGCCAGCCACGTGATTGAGTCCCAGCAATCTTCATGGCGCGTTGCCCAAATATATAAACCAGCATCTGAATGTTCGATGGAAAATCCAGCGCTCTGAAGAGCCGGACGCAAGATAGCTCTGCGCGCGTTGTAACGACTCCGTTGTTCGCCAACATGAACATCATCAGATAACGCCGCAACCATCGCGTGTTGAACTGGAAGTGGCACCATCATTCCTGCATGTTTTCTCACCTCTAACATGCGCGCAATGATTGCCGGGTCACCAACAACAAACGCAGCGCGGTAACCTGCTAAGGAAGATCGTTTTGAAAGCGAATGAACGGCCAGAATATTGCGATTATCTCCATCTGTGTATTGCAAAATCGAGGTGGGTGCGCTGCCATCGCCAAATTCCAGATAACACTCATCAGAGACCACTACCGAATTATTTTTTCGTGACCAAGCAATAGCTGCTCGTAATTCTGCTTCTGAGTGAACTCTGCCGGTGGGATTAGAAGGTGAATTCACCCAAGCTAAATCTGCTGCAGGCCATGTCTGTGCATCAATATCAACTGCCGTTGGTTGCGCCTTTGCAAGTAAAGCACCTACAAGATATGTGGGATAGGCAATCTTGGGAAAGAGAACTTGCTGCGACTCAAGCAAAGTGGGTAACCATGCCACCAATTCTTTTGAACCAATGACAGGAAGAACTCCAATATCTCCTTGTGCACCGAGGCGCTGACGCGCCCACTTTTCTAAAGTTTCACGAAGTTCGACAGTTCCGGCAGTAACGGGATAACCCGGTGAATTAGCATGTCGAGTGAGTGCATTTTGGATGAATGCGGGTGTCGGGTCGACCGGTGTGCCAACAGATAAATCGATTGCACCTGCGGGGTGGTTACGAGCAATTACTCCGTAGGGAGCAAGTGCATCCCACGGAAAATCAGGAAGTTTTTGGCGCAAGAGCAGTTACATCTGGGTGATCGGTCTTTGTTTCACCGACTTTGGATGCTCCTCCAGGTGAACCGAGTTCGATAAAGAATTCTGTATTGATTTTCTTATAGCTCTGCCACTGCCCGGGCACATCATCTTCGTAGTAAATGGCTTCTACTGGGCAGACCGGTTCGCAGGCACCGCAATCCACGCATTCGTCAGGCTGGATATAGAGCATGCGATTGCCATCGTAAATGCAATCTACTGGGCACTCCTCGCGACAGGATTTGTCCTTCACATCAACGCATGGTTCGGCAATTACATAAGTCATGCCGTAATTCTAGCCATGCAGGCAGGGCAGCGCACGATTACTGTTATGGCGTGAGCGATATTCGCCCCCAATTAATTGCCGCCCTCGGCAAACGCGCCACCTTGCGGCTGCGCGATTCAGATGGAGGGTTTCGGGACTTAGTTGGTGTTGTACAGAGTGAGACAGAACTCATCAACCGCCGCGGCGAAGTGGTGACATTTAACCCAGATGACATCGCAGTCATGAGAGAAATCCCCGTATTCAATCGTCGCGATATTTCTCAAGGCACCTTATCGATGTACGACACCATGTCTCGAGAAGTGAAAGAAATTTCTCATTCGGATGGGAAAGTCACGATGTACTGCTGTGGTCCCACGGTGTATCGGGATGCACACGTCGGAAATTTGCGGACATTCTTATTGGCAGATTTGATTGCACGAACTCTTCGTTTAACGGGTTTGGAAGTGTGCCTGATACAAAATATTACTGATGTTGGACATATGGCCGATGATTTTGTCGAAACCGGCGAAGACAAAATGTTAGCTGAGGCAAAGCGAACCCGTACCGATCCATTTGAGATTGCCAAGCGCTATGAATCTCGTTTCCACCATGATTTAAAGCGGCTCAATGTTGTGCGCGCAGATGCCTATCCCAAGGCATCAGAAAACATGAATCAGATGATCGGCGCAATTGAAAAATTAATAAATACACAGCACGCGTATGTAGGCACTGATGGTTCGGTCTACTTTGATGCTGCATCTGTATCTAGCTACGGTGCAATAAGCGGAAACAAATTAGATTCCCTCAAACCTGGGCATCGCTATGAGTACACCGATGAAGGTGGAAAACGTTTCCATGCCGATTGGGCGCTCTGGAAAGTAGCGGGTGGACGCACCGAGATGATTTGGGATGCACCGTGGGGCAAAGGTTTTCCCGGCTGGCATATCGAATGCAGCGTGATGTCAATCAATATGTTAAACGCACACGTTGATGTGCATGTGGGTGGAATCGATCTGCGCTTTCCGCATCATGAAAATGAACGCGCCCAATCCAATGCGCTCACCGGAAACGAAACCGTTGACACCTGGGTACATGGCGAGCATTTACTTTTTGAAGGGCGCAAAATGTCAAAAAGCGCTGGCAATGTAGTGCTCTTGCAGGATGTGATTGATCGCGGGTTAGATCCACTCGCACTTCGCTTTTCATTGCTCGAAAATAGATATCGCTCACAAATGGATTTAAGTTGGGCATCTCTTGAAGCAGCTCATGCCACATTGCGCCGTTGGCGCACCGCTGTGCAAAGCTGGGGAAATTCCAACGATCTGAAATTTGATGCAGAGATAAATAGCGCGCTGACGCAAGATCTTGATACTCCTCGTGCCATGCAAAGACTTCGCACCATTGAAAAAGACGCGTCTATGGGTTCGCTGGATAAGCGCGCCATCTTTCTCTATGCAGATCAAGTACTTGGACTCGATCTGGATCGAGTTGATGAGATCAAGCCGCTACCTGAAGGTGCACAAGCGCTGCTCGATGCTCGAGCAAGTGCGCGTGCAGCGAAAGATTGGAAGCGCAGCGATGATCTTCGTGATGAACTGAAAGAGTTGGGATTAGAAATTAAAGATGGTCCCGAAGGACAAAGTTGGAGTTGGCTCTAAACCTTACGAAAAATTGCCAACAGTCCTGCCACAAATCCAAGTGTGAGCAGTGCGCTTCCTGCAGTATCCCCTTGGATGAGTAATTCTTGACCAACACCAAAAGAACCTGCGCGCATGATCACAAAAATCCATGCCAGCAGCGCGTAGATACGATAACGACGCTTTCCATAATGCCGTCCAATCCACCAAATCAATACATACGTCGCTGTGATCGCAACGATGACACCGAGTGGCGGAATTGATGGGTGTATCAACGTGGCACCTAGCGCAGTGAGCGCACCTAGCGCAATGGAGAGCAAAAATTTCACAGCGCTATGCCTGCAAATAAATCGGTTTCACGACCTTGTTCATCGATGGGTTCTGCTTTCGCTCCACGAACCAGTGTGTAGTACTCATTTCCCCAAATTTGTAAGCCCACATTGTCAGAGAGTGCGAAGAAGGGTCCATCTACAGATATTTGCGTTGCATGGGCGCGCATGGCATCCATCTTTTTATCGACGTACTTATTTCCATCAATTAATGCGTGGACAAAGGAATCATCCTTAGCGAAGGGAAGCTCGTCAGCGCTTTCGACCCCCATAAAATCTGAACCCACTTTTTTCATGGCATCGATTCCCGATTGAATCACCGACTTTGGCATTACATTCCAATAAATCTTGGGGATCTGCCACTCTGATTTTTCGCTAGCCCGCATCGCGACTCGGTGGGCTTGAATGTGATCAGGATGGCCATATCCACCAAACTCATCGTAGGTAATCAACACATGCGGCTTAATCTCATCAATCACTGTTACCAGAAGATCCGCGGCGCTATCAACCTGCGCTTGCCAAAAAACATCAGGGCGATTGTTTGGCTCTGTTCCCATCATTCCACTGTCACGAAACTTAAGTGATTCTGTTCCAAGAAATCGATGATCGCTCACTCCCAGTGCGCGCATTGCATCTGCTAATTCAATCTCGCGATGTGGTCCAAGCGCATCACTCTGATTGGCAGCGAGATGAGCTAATTCTGGAATAAGCACTTCACCTTCTTCGCCGCGAGTACAGGTGATGAGAGTGACTTCAGCGCCAAGAGCGGCATACATCGCCATCGTTGCGCCATTATTAATTGTTTCATCATCAGGATGTGCATGCACCAAGAGCATGCGATAGCCCCGATAGTTACCTCGCATCAATACACCGGAAGAGTTGTGTCAATTTGTTTTGCCCAGGCAACCACTCCACCAGCAACATGAGTTGCATCTGCAAAGCCAGCGCCCTTGAGAATTGCTAAACATTCAGCGGAGCGAACACCGCTCTTGCAATGCAAAATAATTGGTTTATCTTGAGGAAGCGCTGCCAGCGCTGACCCATCAATAAATCCTTGCTTAGGAATGAGATGAGATGTTGGAATCCGCACAATTTCAAACTCGCTCGGTTCGCGCACATCAATCAAGTAATAATCTTCACTCGCATCAATTTTGCTCTTAAGTTCCTGGACCGTAATTGTTGACCCCGTGCTTGCTTCCGCCGCTGCATCAGATAAAACTCCGCAGAATGCTTCGTAATCAGGAAGGAGCGCGGTTTGGCGTGGATTTTCACTGCAGATCGGGCACTGCGGATCTTTACGGACTTTGATTTTGCGAAATGTCATTTCTAGCGCGTCATAGACCATGAGCGAACCAATGAGAGGTTCACCGACTCCAGTGAGAACTTTGATTGCCTCAGTGGTTTGTAGTGAACCAATGGTTGCGCATAAAACCCCAAGGACTCCACCTTCGGCACAACTTGGCACCATTCCTGGTGGCGGTGGTTCAGGATAGAGGCAGCGGTAGCAGGGACCATATTCGGCCCAGAAAACACTTGCCTGTCCATCAAAACGATAGATCGAACCCCACACATATGGTTTCTTGAGAAGTACACATGCATCATTGACGAGATAACGAGTTGCAAAATTATCAGTTCCGTCCACGATGATGTCATATTGCGAAAAGATCTCTAAAACATTTGAATTATCGAGTCGAGTCTCGTGCAAAGTTACCTTTACATATGGATTAATTTCGGCAATTTTTTCGCGAGCGCTCTCAGCTTTGCTTTTTCCAATATCTGATTGGCCATGAATAATCTGTCGTTGCAAATTTGATTCGTCGACGGTATCAAATTCGACAATACCTAATGTTCCAATTCCTGCAGCAGCCAAATACATGAGCGCTGGAGATCCGAGCCCACCTGCGCCAACGCAGAGAACCTTGGCATTCATCATTCGCTGCTGACCTGCCATCGCCACGTCAGGAATAATCAGATGGCGGCTATAGCGACGAACTTCATCAACTGTGAGCGCAGGGCCAGGATTCACAAGCGGCGGGGTCTTCATAAATCCAATTCTGCCGTACTGTGCCATTCGATGCGAATTCTTATACGATGCGCACAATGGATACGCAATCTCTTTCTGCAAACAATTCGCGAACAGATAAATCTCGTTTACCTCGCGATGAACGTCGTGCCATTCTCTTAGCCGCAGCTCTCGAAGTTTTTACAGCAGCTGGCTACCACTCTGCTGCGATGGATGAAATCGCCGATCGCGCAAATGTCAGCAAGCCTGTGCTGTATCAGCACTTCCCGTCAAAGCTCGATCTCTACCTTGCCGTTCTTGATCTCCACATCGACTCTTTGGTCTATGAAATCCAAAAAGCAATTTCATCAACACCAGATAACCAGCAGCGAGTGCATGTGACCATTGAGGCTTACTTCAACTTTATTGAAAATGAAGGTGAAGCATTTCGTCTGCTCTTTGAGAGCGATATGAATGTTGAACCACAAGTCCGAGAACGACTCAATCGCATGACCTACGACTGTGCCGCAGCAGTCAGTGGTGTGATCTCAAATGACACCGGACTTCCTAAGGAAGCGGCCATGATGCTGGGAGTTGGATTGATTGGGTATGTACAAGTAACTGCACGCCATTGGCTTGCACGAGATAGCAAATTGTCACGCCAACAAGCGATGGAACTTGTCGAAAATCTCATGTGGAGAGGTATCTCCGGATTTCCTCGTACTGACTCTTAACTCTAAGATAGCGTTATGAGTTCAAAGAAAAGCGAAAAAGCGTCAAAGGTAAGAATTTCAATTACCAACGTAGGCAGCGAACTCTCATTTCAATGTTCTTCATCTCCGGCTGAAATCAAAGCTGCTGTCACTGCAGCCCTGACCTCAGCTGCTCCCCTTGTTCTTCAAGATGTGGTCGGCAATGAAATCATCGTTCCTGCCGACAAAATTGGTTATGTCGAAATTGGCGAGCCAGCTGAACGTCGCGTCGGTTTCGGCGTTGCGTAAGTGTCACTCAATTTCTCCGATCTTCCACTTCGCCCCGAAACAATTGCGGCGCTCAACGAACATGGATTTATTGCACCCTTTCCCATTCAAGAACAAGTTCTCCCACTAGCGCTCGCCGATGGCGATGTGATCGGACAAGCAAAGACCGGAACCGGAAAGACTCTCGCATTTGGCGTGCCGCTGATTGAGCGCGTCATTGCACCCCATGATCAAGAGTGGGAAACGCTTTCAGAGCAAGGTAAACCGCAAGCACTAGTAGTTGTTCCAACACGCGAACTATGTATCCAAGTGACAAAAGATTTGATGGAACTCTCAACAAATCGCGGTATCCGAACACTTGCTGTGTATGGCGGAAAAGCATTCGAGCCTCAAATTGATGCGCTGCAAGCAGGCGTTGAAATCGTGGTCGGAACACCAGGACGTTTGCTCGATCTCTATCGACAAGGACAGCTGCAACTTAAATATGTCTCTCGAGTTGTGCTTGATGAAGCAGATGAAATGCTCGACCTCGGATTCTTGCCAGATGTTGAAAAGATCTTCACCAGCACACCCGCCCGAGTTCAAACTATGCTCTTTTCAGCAACTATGCCGGGCGACATTATTGCGCTGGCACGGCGCTTTATGAATCAACCAGTACATATTCGCGCAAGCAATCTCGAAGATGAAGGTGCAGTTGTTTCGCGCATTGAGCAACATGTCATCCGGGCACATGCTATGGATAAAACTGAATTACTCGCGCGAATTCTGCAAGCAGAAAATCGTGGACCAACGATTGTCTTCTGTCGCACTAAACGAACTGCCCAAAAAACTTCCGATGATCTCGTCGAACGTGGATTTAGAGCAGCTTCAATTCACGGAGACTTAGGGCAAACTGCGCGTGAACGTGCCCTCAATGACTTTAAAGGTGGCAAATCAGATGTACTGATTGCAACAGATGTAGCAGCTCGCGGAATTGATATTGATGGAATTACCCATGTTATTAATTATCAATGCCCAGAAGATGAAAAGACGTATGTTCACAGAATTGGACGTACCGCTCGAGCTGGGGCGCATGGAATCGCTGTTACTTTTGTTGATTGGGATGAACTAGCGCGGTGGAAAATGATTGATACTGCACTGAGCTTAGGACTACCAGAACCGATAGAGACGTACTCCTCGTCTGATCATCTCTATGAAATGCTCAATATCCCGCGAGATGCTCAAGGCAGAATGAGTAAAGTTAAAAAAGAACGCACTGAAAAAGTAGCTTCGAAGACACAATCACCAGCGAAAAAGCGCGAAAGAGTCCGCACCAAGAGAATTGCTACTGAGCAATAAAGGCTTTGATGGCATTTGCCAGCATTTGAACAGCAATAGCGGCAAGCAGTAAACCAGCGATGCTGGCAAGGAGTGAGACTCCAGCCTCTTTAATGATGTGAACAATTTTGCTCGAAGCCATCAACACAGTTCCGATAATGAGATGAACTGCAACAATCGCAAGTGCAAGTCCCAGAAATTGTCCGCTGGTATCGGCTTTCTGCACATAAATCATGGTGGCAACAATGGCACCAGGTCCTGCAAGAAGCGGTGTGCCTAGTGGAACCATCCCAATGTTATTGCTCTTCTTTTTAGCGCCGCCTTGTGAAGTCCCAGTCAACAATTGAAGTGAAACATAGAGAAGCAGAAGTCCACCGGCTGCTTGCAGCGCTTCAATCGATACATTCATGTAATCCAAAATGAATTGTCCAAAGAGTGCAAAGGATGCAATAACAAAGAGTGAGACAGCGGCAGCCTGCCACGCTAGCCGGGTACGTTCGCGTGAACTTTTATCTCCCACCAATCCAAGAAAAATTGGAGTTGCACCTGGAGGATCCATAATCACAAAGAGCGTGACAAATGCTTGTGATGCAAAAGTAAGCGAACTCATCGTATTCATTTGCTGATTACCCTTCGCGCATTTGCTTGTGACTCAAGCTTTTCCCATTCATCTAGATGGGTTGTATTTTCACCTAGCTGGTTAACTTTTCCAGCGCCATGGTAGTCACTTGAACCAGTGATAGCTAAATTCATTTCAACTGCTATTTCACTCAATATGTGTTGTTCATCTGGGCTCTGATCACGGTGATGGACTTCAATTCCATTAAGGCCCGCATCAACTAAATCTTGAAAAGATTCTGCTCGAAGCGTCTGTCCGCGACGTGATGCAAAAGGATGAGCAATCACCGCAACTCCCCCTGCAGCCCTAATGGTCTTAATTGCATCAACCGGGGTCGGAGAAAGATGAGTGACATAAAACTTAGAGTCATTGTGGAGTAGTTGGGCGAATGCTTCTGCCCTATCTTTCACAATCTTTTTACTGACAAGCGCATCTGCTAAGTGTGGGCGACCTAAAGTTGCCTGGTCAGGTGATGCAGCCAGCACATCTTCCATCGTAATTTCATAACCCGCTTCTTGCAGCAGAGTCACCATTTTGCGCATGCGGGGAACGCGTGTATCCCGAGAATCAGCAAGCATTCTTTGCATCTGTTCATTTTCACCATCAAAGAGAAGTCCCAACATATGCACGCTTATTCCATCATCGGTCAAACATGATATTTCTGCGCCAAGTGCTAATTGAATCTGAGGAGCCATTGCGCTCTGAGCTTCATTCCAACCGGCGGTTGTATCGTGATCGGTAATACCCAAGATGGTGATTCCTGCTGACAGCGCTTTTTTTACGACCGTAAAAGGTGATTCTGTCCCATCGCTACACGTTGAGTGAGTATGTAAATCAATCACGGCTGCACCACGGCTGATTCATTTCGGGTACGCATGACAACCAACATACAACCCAGCAAGATAAGTACTACGCCCGGGATAATCAAAATTGTTGGTTGCTTACCAATCTTAAAGAGAAATGAGAGTGCAGCAGCAATAGGAACTTCAAAGAAAACAATCATGGAGACAACTGCTGGTGAAACCCGCTTTAAAGTCAGATTAAACATAGTGTGCCCCAATATCTGAGCGCCTAATATCAAGCCACAGAGAATCAACCACTCTCTCGCTGGAAAACCCAGAATTTCATATCCAGCAAAGAAGATAAATGGCAATGCGGTAATCGCGCAGACTGAGTAACACATGGTGGTGTAGGAAAAAGTTTCGAGAGTGCGCTGCGCACGTGAACCAATCAGCATGTAACAAGCAGCAAGTGCACCTGAGATTAGCGCTGCTAAATCACCTAAGAATGAACGTCGGTCGAGTTGTAAATCAATTCCAGTAACAAGCAAAACGCCGGAAAAACTGATGAGCATTCCAAACCAAGCTTTGCGAGGAATATGCCCTCCAGTTAATTTCACGAAAAATGCGGCAAAGATTGGTTGGGTGGCAACAATGGCAGTTCCGGCAGTGACGCTGGTAAGTCGCATCGAAAGAAAAAATCCAATGAAATGCAGCGCCAAAACAATGCCAGCCAAAATTGCCCACTTTGCACCAGTGCGATCAATCTTGTGCCGCAATGCAAATGGCAGCGTCACAATGGCACCACCTAAATTGCGCCAAAAAATCAATGTCGGAACTGGCATGGCGCTGAGGGCAATCAATGGTCCTGATGAACCAACCCCAAATATTCCGATAATTAATCGAATCAGGTCTGGCCGCGCAGGAAGTGCAGTGTGATGATGCACCGAATCTTCGAATGAATTCCGCGCTTTCGACATATGCCAAACCTAGCCGATAGTGCACGCGTTACTCTTATCCCATGAGCGGAAATAACATCACACGCATATTTCTCGCCCGTCTTGCAGGAACAGCGGTTTTTGACCCAAATGGCGATCCAGTTGGCAAGGTGCGCGATGCTGTCGCGACCCTGCGTTCAAATAATCAACCTCCGCGCATCCTTGGCTTAGTAGTTGAAGTTCCACTTCGCCGAAGAGTTTTCGTACCTATTACTCGTGTCACGTCGATTGAAGCAGGCGCTGTTGTTATCACGGGATTGCTCAATATGCGCCGTTTTGAAACTCGCGCTGGAGAAATGATGGTGCTCGGTGATTTCCTCGATCGAACAGTCTCCTTGGTTGAAGATGGACAGAACGTCACTGTTGAAGATCTCGGCATGGAACAGAATCGCAACGGTGATTGGTTTATTACTCGAGTTCACGTTATGCGCAAAGGTCGCGGACTACGTCGCAAAGGTGCAACCTCAACTGTTGCGTGGGAAGAAGTCTCTGGAATAACCCATCCCGAAACGCATCAAGGCGTTACTCACTTGCTCTCCACCTTAAGCACCTTACGTCCAGCAGATTTAGCGAGCGTGCTTCATGATCTTGCACCAAAGCGTCGCGTTGAAGTTGCGCGCGCACTCGATGATGAGCGTTTAGCCGATGTTCTGGAAGAGATGGAAGAGGGCGCTCGTGTCTCCTTGATGGCAGAACTTGAAGGTGAACGCGCTGCCGATGTTCTGGAAGAGATGGATCCAGATGATGCTGCCGACTTACTTCGCGAAATCGGAGAAGAACGTGCTCAAGCCCTGATTGAGTTAATGGACCCAGAAGATGCGGAAGATTTGCTTCGGTTGATGACCTATGAAGATTATTCAGCTGGCGGAATGATGACAACAGAACCGATTGTCATGTCTGCTGACTACACCGTCGCTGATGCTCTTGCTGCGGTTCGTCAAAGTGAAATCTCAGCAGCCCTTGCATCGCAAGTTTTCATTACCCGCCAACCGCTAGAAACCCCAACGGGACGATATATCGGAATGGTGCATTACCAACGTCTACTACGCGAACCGCCATCAACTCTGCTCGGATCTATCGTGGATACTGCAACTAAGGGAGTAAATCCCAACGCATCATTGAATGAAGTTTCGTCATACTTAGCCAGTTACAACTTACTTTCGCTGCCTGTGATTGATGCAAATGAGCGATTACTCGGGGCCGTGACAGTTGATGACGTGTTAGATCACTTGTTGCCAGAAAACTGGCGCCACGATCATCGTGATTTGACCGCTTCAAGCGCTGTCACTTCTGCAGCGCTACAAAGTATTGATTCGCAATTGCCGAAGGAGGGTTAACCATGGCACGCAATGATCGCCTAGATACTCCTCGCGAAGTTCGTCGTTCACTTCGCGGTAATTACGATCCTGAAACATTTGGTCGACTCTCAGAGAGATTCGCACGCTTTTTAGGTACTGCTCGCTTCTTGGTTTATATGACCGCATTTGTGCTTGGTTGGGTAACTTGGAACACGCTCGCACCTGTTGATATGCGTTTTGATAAATATCCATTTATCTTTCTCACGCTCATTCTTTCGCTCCAAGCATCGTATGCAGCACCACTCATTTTGCTTGCCCAAAATCGCCAAGCAGATAGAGACCGAGTTGCGCTCAATGAAGATCGCGCTCAGAACGCACGAAGCATTGCTGATACTGAATATCTCACCCGTGAATTGGCAAGCTTGCGAATTGCACTTGGAGATGTTGCAACGCGAGATTACTTACGTAATGAATTAAGCGAAGTTGTGAAAGAAATCTCTGAAGAGCTACGCAAGTCCGAGCCGGACACCAAGTAACGATTTTTCGCGCACAATCAATTTAGCCACAATTTCTTCAATCGCTTGGGCGCTTGCACTTTCTGGAGCTGCAATCACAACAGGAGTTCCTTCATCTCCACCATTTCGCAATTGAGGGCTGAAAGGAATTTTTCCGAGCAAGGGAACATCTCCTCCTACTAATTGAGTAAGGCGATGTGCGGTTTCAGCTCCACCCCCTTCACCAAAAAGCGATGTGGGCTCGCCACATTTTTCACATGGGTACGCTGACATATTTTCGATAACCCCAAGAACTCTTTGGTGGATTTGATGAGCAATACGTCCTGCACGTTCTGCCACTTCAGCAGCTGCAACTTGTGGCGTTGTAACAACAATAATTTCGGAATTCGGGACTAATTGGCCAAGAGAGATTGCGAGGTCTCCGGTTCCAGGAGGAAGATCAATAAAGAGTAAATCTAAATCTCCCCAATACGCATCCGAAAGCAATTGTTCCAAAACTCGATGGAGCAAAGGTCCGCGATATGCAATGGCATCGCTACGTTCTGGTTTAAACATTTCCATGGAGACAACTTTGACCCCGTATGACTCAAGGGGAATAAACATCTGATCGATTGCAGTGGGCCTTTGTCCGATGAGGTTCAGAAGTCTCGGAACTGAGTGTCCGTAGACATCTGCATCAAGAATTCCAACTCGCAAACCACGTTGAGCGCTGGCAACTGCAAGATTTACCGTCAGCGAAGATTTACCTACTCCCCCTTTACCCGAAGCAACACCAATGACGCGAGTCAGGGAATCTTTTTGCGCAAACGAGATAAAACTTTCTCGCCCATTGCGGAGCAACTTTTTGATTGCAGCACGTTGCTCATCATTCATAGGAGTAAAGGAGAGATCCACGCGTGAAATTCCAGACACTGCAAGAACTGATTTTTCAATATCGCGGGTGAGCTGATCCTTCATCGGGCATCCTGCGATTGTGAGATAAATTTCCAAAATAGCGGTATCACCTTGCACAGCTACAGATTTCACCATTCCTAGTTCTGGCAGGGTGCGATGAAGTTCAGGATCTTTTACCGTAGCAAGTGCTGAATGAATTTCTTCGATCTGCGTCATAGTAAATCTGGGTCAATTCGACGATTAATTTTCGGTTGCGGCTGATCAGAATCATCCAGCACGCTATCTAATTGACGCTTAAGAAATGTTTTCGGATTCAGATCGGTAGGAGTCAAATCTTCAAAACCTGGTCCAAGATTCTCTTTTAACTCATTTGTTGCTGTAGTGGCTATCTCGCGAACTCGTTTAACAAACTTTGCAGCATCGACTGCAAAATGAGGAAGTCGCTCTGGCCCAATCAAAATGACGGCAAGGACCAATAAACCAATAATCTCGCCAGCACCAAAATCAAAGAACATAGTGTGGCAACTTTACTCTGCTATTTGGAAGCAGCCAGAGTGAGCGTAATGGTCTTGCTAACACCATTACGTTTATATGTAACAGAAATCTTCTCGCCTACGCTGTGAGAACGCACTGCAACTATCAATTCTTCGGGAGATGTCACTGCACGACCATCAATTTCAGTGATGATATCTCCCGCTTGCAGACCTGCTGCAGCGGCCGGACCACCTTTCAGTATTCCGTTAGAAGATTTTGCTATCTGTGCTCCATCACCGGAGTAGGTCATATCTACAGAAATTCCCATGACTGGATATTGAGCGCTTCCATTTTTAATTAATTGGTCGGCAGTCTTGCGAGCTTGATTGATTGGAATGGCAAAACCCAACCCAATTGACCCTGCTTGACCACCAAAAGTGGATCCGAGTGAAGCTATCGCAGAATTTACGCCAATGACCGCACCCGTTGCATTCACGAGTGGACCACCAGAGTTACCAGGATTAATTGCCGCATCGGTTTGAAGAGCATTGATATATGAGTTTTCAGAATTTCCTTCGCCAGCAGTCACGGCGCGATCCTTCGCGCTAATAATTCCAAGCGTTACGGTTCCGGATAATCCAAGCGGCGAACCAATCGCAATCACTGAATCTCCAACTGCAACGTTATCGCTATCACCAAATTGGAGCGCTTTAAGGTTTGCAGCACGAATCTTTAACACCGCAAGATCATAAGCACCATCGCGACCAATAACTTGAGCGTTATAAGAAGTACCGTCATTGAGGCGCACGCTGATATCGCCACCTGATGTGACTGCATTCGCAATGACATGGTTGTTGGTAAGAATGTAACCGGTGCTATCAATAATAAATCCTGATCCAGTTGATCCACCTCTGGTGGCACGGGCTTCGATGGATACAACAGATGGCAAAACTCGCTGAGCAATTTCTGCTACAGATCCTGCTGGACGCTCAACAACTGACGTTGATTTAACCAAGTTGGCACTTCGACCAAAAAGAGAACCATTTGATGAGGCTCCGAAAACTCCACCAACAACTCCTGCCACAAGTGCAACAAGTGCGACGGTGCGCAAGGAAACTGATCGTCCTAAACCATTTTTACTCGGTGCTATCCACCAGGGACCATCATTGCGATAGCCGTTGTTATTGAGCGTGCTCATCAGAGTTTTGTGGCGAGCAACAATCCATCGCCTGTAGTAACAAGAACACTCATCCACGAGTCAGTATCTGACTTGATCTGTTTCCCTGCTTCGCGAAGTGCGATTGTTTTTGGATCTCGCTGTGCAGGGTCGGGAACTTTTGAGCCGCCAAAGAAGTTATCAATGACGAAAACTCCACCACTTCGCAGAATGCGGTGGGCTTCTGTAATTGCATAGGTCAAGTCTTCAGGATTGTGCCGGTACACCACCAAGTCATAAGCACGATCTGCCAACTTAGTCATGACATCCATGACTACATTTGTGATGAGTCGAAAACGAGGCGCGGCAATTTCCGCTTGCGCAAAAGCAAGCTTGGCAATTGCAGAATGTTCCATTTCATCATCAATGGATGTCAAAGTTCCGCTTGCAATCATTCCATCTAGTAACCAAAGAGATCCCACTCCGGATCCAGTTCCTACCTCGACGACAGATTGCGCGCTGAGTAGTTGTGCTAAGTGGCGAAGGTACGCACCTGTACCTGGCGATACATCATGGGTTCCGATTTCGACGCCACGTGCTCGAGCTGCCGCTTTTACTGCATCCTCTGCAATAAAGCTCTCGGCATAAGAGTGAGGATCAATCATCATGAGAGCGACACTATCCAATCAATCAAAAATCGCACGCCAAAACCGGTGCCGCCTTTCACATTTTCTCCAGAATCGTTTTCGCTCCGTGCTGGGCCAGCGATATCTAAATGCACCCAACGCGAATCACCCACAAAATGTTCAAGAAAGAGCGCAGCTGTGACTGAGCCAGCTGAGTAATCGCCTTTATCCCCCGCATGATTGAGATCGGCAACATCACTCGCGAGTGAATCTTGATAATCATCAACTAGCGGCATATGCCACACGCGCTCGCCACTTTTTTCGCCGATAGCAACCATCTCTTTCGCCAATGTGTCATCGCGTGTGTACATCGCTGCATATTGCCTACCTAATCCCAATGTTGCAGATCCCGTTAATGTCGCAATATCAACTAAATAATCAGGATCATATTTCTCTTTGGCGTATGCCAATCCATCTGCCAGAACTAATCGTCCTTCAGCATCTGTATTGATGATTTCAACAGTAGTTCCACCGTATTGTGTAATGACATCAGATGGGCGCTGCGCAGTACCTGAAAGAGCATTTTCGGCACACATCATGAGCGCCGTCACTTTGACCTTAGGTTGCAAATCTGCAAGCGCACCGAGTGTCGCGAGCGCAGCAGCCGCTCCTGCCATATCACTCTTCATGGCAGTCATGAATTCATATGGTCGCTTCAGCGAAACTCCACCAGTATCAAAGGTGATTCCTTTTCCAACAATCACAACATGAGGAAGCGCGGCAGCAGATTTGGCTTTTCCCTTTGGCGTGTAGGTGATTTCAATAAATCGTGGTCCTGGTTGTGGAGAAGAGTTTCCGACTGCGCGTAATCCTCCAAATCGAGCTAACTCTTTTCCGGCAAGGATGTTAATGGCCAACCCTTTAGCTTCTGCGACTTTCTTAGCTTCTTCAGCCAGCCATAAAGGATTCTTAATATTAGATGGGGTGAGAATGAGATCTCGTGCTGTGTAAAGCGCTTCTGCAATAGCGCTCGTGGTTGTCACGGCGCCAGATTCCGTGGTGGCAAGTACCAGCTGCGGAACTTCGGTTGTCTTATCAGTTTTGAGATTCCATTGATAAGCACCGAGCGCTAGTGATGCACCGTGGGCTTTAATCTCATCTGGAGTATTTGCGCAGAGCGAAACAATTTCAATCGCCTTGCCACGCACTTTTTTACCAAGTGCAGCCCCAGCAGTACGAAGCGCAGAGAGTGAGGAATCACCAACTCCAACGAGATAAATTCGATCTACATCTGCACCTTCTGCAGCAACCGGGATTTCGTACAACTCGCCTGACTTTCCGGTTGCTGCAAAGAAACGAAGTTCGTCGGCTAGGCCAAGATCGAAAGTCTTTTCAATCTGAGTTAAAAGTGAAGCGGGAGGTGTAAAGGAAAATGTGTCTTCGCTCTGAGAGAATCCAATTGCTAGTACATCAGCGCTAACAAGTGCGGAGATTTCGGGAGCAACGGCTGCGAGAATCGTAAAACTTCCGCTCTACTTTTTGATGAGTGCCACAGCGGCTTCAAGAGCTGCGCTGAGATTATTGGCTTCCTGTGGGTTGAGTTCCACGACAAGTCGTCCGCCACCTTCGAGCGGAATACGCATGACGAGCGAACGTGCTTCCTTAGTAACCTCCATTGGCCCATCACCTGTACGAGGTTTCATTGCTGCCATGGAGAACTCCTTTACCGAAAGCGCCGAGGGGTTGGGCGCAGGGGCTAAGTATCTCGCAGATTGAGCAATGGGTGAAATCGAGATTTCTTTAGATACCAAGATGCCCTGTGATGCGGGCTTTTCCAGAGGATATGACGGCGATTACAGCGCGTTCTGGAACCTGCAGCATTGCTGCGATCTCTGCACTTGATTTTCCCCGCAGATAATGCAGAGTCAAGATGATTCGTTCTTCTTCAGGCAAAGATGCAAGCAACTGCGCAATTGTCTCTTTATTGCTCACGGATAAAGGTTACCCGCCCTGAGATTTAAAAGAGCTTGGCAAATCGAGCGAGCGAGATACGCACGCCTATATATAAGAACGGCGCGATGAGAATAAAGAGCAGACGCGGCGCTATCACGGTCTCTGACCAGTCAAATTTCGTCTGGTTCGGAGCTATTTGCGTTAATTGAAATGAACCAGTTCCTTTCAGGATTTTTCCAACGTGTTCGACATCGCACCGATGTGGTGGTTCCCAGCGGGTGACATTCATCAGATCCAATAGCCCTAAATTTTTAAACGCTGGATAACTCCTATAGAACGGCCCCGTAAATGCAGCAATGGAAGTTCCCACACCTTCAGTCTGAGAGGAGGTAATCCACACTTT
This sequence comes from uncultured Candidatus Planktophila sp., assembly GCA_937864425.1. Taxonomy (GTDB): domain Bacteria; phylum Actinomycetota; class Actinomycetes; order Nanopelagicales; family Nanopelagicaceae; genus Planktophila. The sequence continues at coordinate 17,141 of CALMJL010000129.1, read as the reverse complement.
TGTTTGCAACATCCAGTCACCTTGAGATTGCCAATCTGCAATTTTCTGCCACACATCTTCGCATCGCGCAGATATCGTGAATGAGATTTTTAAAGTGTTATTCGCCATAAAAAAATTTCTAGTTAATTTTTCTGCGCATGTGCAACGGCATCTTCTACGCTTGATGACCAATGAACTAATTCGCGCATTCCGGGTTTGACAAAATTATGGTTTTCAAGATGTACGACGAGTGAATGAAGCGGCTCATAGAGGTTATAGGGATCAAGAATAACTACTGGCTTATTGTGAAAATCTAAATATCGGCCAACCCAAATTTCAAAGAGTTCTTCAAGTGTTCCTAGTCCCCCAGGTAAAGTAATGAAGGCATCTGCCATATCTTCTATTTTGGCTTTACGAGTGCGCATGGAATCTACGATGATCAGCTCATCGCTATCGTGATCTGCAAATTCAATATCTACCAGCTTCTGCGGAATGATTCCGATGGTTCGACCACCTTTGCTGCGCGCGCCTTGTGAAATCGCACCCATGGCGGAGATATGGCCACCACCAGATACAAGTTCGGCTCCAGCCGCAGCAATTTCTGCACCAAGATCAAATGCAAGGTCTATATATTTTGAATCAATTGTTGGAGAAGATGAGCAGAACACTGCAATACGCATGGGGAACAGGATAGACGCTAGGCTTTGAACATGTCGTCAGAAGCTTATGGTCACGGAATTGCAACTATTGCCGGCACATCGGTGTTGGATGTTTGGTATCCCGCGCCTGCACTAGGCCCATTGCAAGGTTCTCCTGATCAGAGTCTTCTATCTCTCGTTGGAAAAGATGAGATTCGTGGAGTCACTCGTGAATTAGTCTCACTAGAGATTGATCTCACCGCACCGCCGCGCGATGCTAAAGATGTTTATTTACGCCTTCACTTGCTGTCGCATCGCTTAGTCAAGCCACACGGATTATCACTTGAAGGAATTTTTGGACTATTAACTAATGTTGTGTGGACTTCTGCGGGTCCATGTTCTGTTGATAATTTCGAACAGGTTCGTGGAGCGCTTCGAGCACACTATGGACATCTGACCGTCTTTTCTGTCGATAAATTCCCTCGCATGGTGGATTACGTCATTCCATCAGGAGTGCGAATTGCTGATGCGGATCGAGTGCGCTTAGGGGCACACCTCGCATCCGGTACAACTGTGATGCATGAAGGATTTGTAAATTTCAATGCCGGCACCTTGGGTACATCCATGGTGGAAGGAAGAATTTCCGCTGGAGTTGTTATTGGTGATGGCACTGATATTGGTGGCGGAGCATCCATTATGGGAACGCTCAGTGGTGGAGGAAAAGAAGTAATCTCCATTGGAGAAAAATGTCTCCTGGGAGCCAATTCTGGACTTGGAATTTCGCTGGGAAATAATTGTGTTGTTGAAGCCGGCACCTACATCACAGCTGCTGCAAAGGTGACGCTGCCTGATGGCGAAATCGTTAAGGCAGGATCGCTTTCAGGTGCGCACAATCTGCTCTTTCGCCGCAACTCACTGAGCGGCGGACTTGAAGTTGTGATGCGAACAGGTTCTTGGGGCGGGCTGAACTCAGTACTTCACGCCAATTAATTATTTAGTTAGTAATAGTGAAGTATGGCGAAGGAATCTTCGCTCTACTTCGGAATGTATCTCCGCGTAATATCTTAAAGGAACCATCACTTGCGATTCCTTTTATCCACGTGACTGCACCAGCGCTATTTCTCGACATTATTTCAAGAGTTGTGATGTTGGGAAGCAGAAAGGCTGCTGATACAAGCGCTTGGGTACTCGTTGCTTTCCACTGTGCAAAACGTGGGTTATGTGCCCTATCTAAACTTCCCGGATCTGCAACAGATTGCGTATATGAAGTCGGTTGACCCCAAGCATCTTGCGTCGTTTGTGTAGCTCCACCTGATGAAGAAAAGTAGTGCGCCTGAATTGGTGTGCCGCGAGCGAGTATCGCCAAACTGGTAGATGAATCGATATTGGTGCGCAAGACAGCATTTCTCCAATTAACGCCGACTCTCTTTTCAGTTTCTTTTATATATCCAACGAAGTTTTGATCCGAGATGTGATCGTAGACATGGCAATCACATACTGGGCGGATTGCTCCCAACTTGGCCAGTGCATATGAACGAGCCGCAATCACTTGAGCTTCCAGTGCTGCTGCTGGCCAACTTGATGGCATCTCGCTTAATCCAAGTAAATATTCATCGTGAACGCTGAGCGAATTAGTAACCATCAACGAAGATTTACCCACTCGAATGTTTATTTGTCCATATCGATACAAAGTCGAAGTTCCAGCCAGAGAAAATGAAATAACAGGAAGAGCGCCAAACCAGCGCACCGTAAATATTTTTCCATTCACGACTGCGCCATTAATGGTGAGATTTTTGCCATCATATTTCACAGTAACTTTTTGGCGGGCGGGGAAATTTAAGAGCGGCGGCGCGAACGTGCCTACCGGAATCTCTCCAGAATAAATTTCAAATGAAGAATCAGCGGCAGGTGTCATGAAAGCGACGGTGCGGACATCATGGGCGATGTTGACTCTAATTGTTGCAGTGTCGACAACCGGTGCTATGACCACATCCTTGTAGTAATAATTCAGTATTGCTGTGGCGCTTTCACCAGAAAGTGCTCGAACTTTCGCTCCAATTTGGCTCATGCCAACTCCATGGCCATATCCAGAGCCTGAAAATGAGAAAGTGGCGGGAACTTCTGCCTGTGCGGCGGGGCTCCAATTGGTAAGCACTATCGCTGCAACAAGTGGGAGCAGAATTTTTTGTGACCAGGTATTGACTCTAAGAAATCGCATGTATTTCAACCCTAATCCGAGTCAGGCACAAGATTTTTAGAGGAAGAGATAAAACCTGCTCCCCACGCAAAATGCATCGTAGGAAGAACCAAGCAAAGAATAAGAAATTCACGAAAGGAAGTTGCAATCGTGGCGGATGCTCCAATAATAAATATGAAATAGATAGCAGCTGGGATCAAAAAGATTGGACCAAGCAACATTCCGAGTATCAGAGAAAGTGTGCACCCAATCAGAGTTAACGGTGGTGCAAGATAGCGAGCATTGATTGTCCCGGCATGTCTTCGTGCCACCACACGTCGCCAACGTCCGTATTCAAAATATTGCTTGGCAAGTGCAGGGAGGTTAGGTCGTGGTTTATATGTCACATGCAAACGTGGATCAAAATAGACAATGCCGCCATTTTCGCGAAGTCTAAAATTTAATTCCCAATCTTGAGCGCGAGTAAATCTCTCATCAAAGCCACCAATTGCAAGAAGAGCATCACGTCGAAATGCTCCTAAGTACACGGTATCGACAACACCTGCAGAACCTCCGGTATGAAAGCGAGCAGAACCAACTCCGAGTGGGCTGCGCATGGCGCCTGCCACAGCTTTCTCAAACCGGGTTGATCCGACTGCAGCCATCACTCCACCCACATTGACAGCACCAGTCTTATTGAGAATTTCCACAACGAGCGAAAGATAATTTTTGGGAATTTGAGAATGTCCATCCACTCTCACCACAACGGGGCTTTGAGAAGCTTGAAGTGCGAGGTTTAATCCCGCCGCTGTTTTACCGCTTGGACTTGCCACTACTTTGACTTGAGAATTTTCGCGTTCGAGTTTGCGTGCAATCTCTTCGGTATTGTCACGAGATGGAGCGAGCGCCAAAATCACTTGGAATTTGCCACGATAATCTTGAGAAAGTATTGACAGCACTGCATTTTCCAAATGTTTTGCTTCATTGAGAACTGGAAGAATCACACTGACTTCGGGGTGTGGTGAGCCAGGTAACTCTGAGAGCTGTGTCGCCATAACCCCTCCACGCTACCCTGCAAGTACCCTACGGATGTGAAATCTTCTCGTGCGATTCGCATTATTACATCACTCTCGGTGGGAGTTGTCGCAATTGCATCACTATCGTGGCTTGGTTTAGGTCAAGTGAGCGGTCAGATTTCACGCATTGATGTCTTTGGCGCTATTAAGGATCGCCCCACAAAAACTTCAGATGCGCTCAATTATTTGGTCGTTGGTTCAGATAGTCGCGAAGGCTTAACAAAGGCAGAGATCAAAGCGCTCAGGGTGGGCTCTACTGCTGTCGCAGCTGGTGGACGTTCAGACACAATGCTCATTGTTCACATTAGTAAGGCACGTGATGCGGCGTACATCATCTCAATTCCGCGCGATACCTTGGTGACTGTTCCAGCACATAAGAGCCAAGATGGCACTCGCGATATCCCAGCAAGGCCGGGCAAGATCAATGCAGCATATGCATTTGGCGGAGCACCACTTCTCATTGAGGCGCTTGAAGATAAAACAAAGTTAAAGATTGATCATTATGTTGAAATAAGTTTTGCTGGATTCACAGGAATCGTCGATGCTTTGGGTGGCATAGAGGTATGTTCCAAAGTCAATATCAATGACCCCAAGAGCCATTTAGTGATGAGCGCAGGTGTGCATCAACTTGGTGGAATCGAAGCGCTTAAGTATGTACGCACCCGTGATTTTGATGGACGTGGAGATATTGGCCGCATGGAACGTCAGCAACAATTTATTTCATCAGTGCTGCGGAAAGCAACAAGTTCTGGAGTACTTCTTAATCCCATCAAAATGACCAATTTTTATAATGCAGCAATATCAACTGTAAAAATGGATTCAACTGTCAATAAGAATGACCTTCTCACGCTTGCCCGCCAAATGCGCAATCTCTCATCTGGAAAAGTTCGAACTTTGACAGTTCCACTTTCAAATCCAAATGGATCATTTCCCGGTGTGGGCTCTGTCGTTATCTGGGATGAAACACTCTCTCAAGAATTGTGGACCAAAATTAGAAATGATGAACCCCTCACTGAGATGGTAAAGCCGACTGCATCGCCTTCAGCAAAACCAGTAGAAATAGATAAATTTAAGAGTAAGACTGCGGCTGAAAATCCATGCGCTCCCAAGACCAAGGAATAGACTAATTCTCATGGCGCTCAAACTCTCAGTCATTGGCTGCGGCTATTTGGGTGCAACGCATGCCGCCTGCATGTCTTCTCTTGGCTTTGAAGTGATCGGAATCGACACGGATGCGAACAAGGTTGCGATGCTCAATCGGGGTGAACTTCCCTTTTACGAACCTGGACTCGATTCGCTTCTCGCAAGTGAAATGACAACCGGGCGCTTATCGTTCAGTACTGAATTCTCGGATGCTGCAGATGCAGATGTTCATTTTATTTGTGTTGGAACTCCACAAAGCAAAGATGGTCTTGCAGCAGACCTTACTTATGTGAAATCTTCTGTCACAGCAATTGCTCCGCATCTCAAAGCTGGCGCATTAGTCGTTGGCAAATCAACAGTTCCAGTTGGAACCGCGCACATGTTGCGCGAGCAGTTGGCGCAATCTGCTCCCCAAGCTGACCTGGCATGGAATCCAGAATTCTTGCGTGAAGGTTTTGCCGTTGAAGACACGCTCCGACCTAATCGCTTAGTAGTAGGTGTTGTAAATGATCGTGCAGAAGCAATCTTGAAAGATGTCTATAAGCCAATAATCGATCTTGGCACTCCCTGGATTCGAGCAGATTTACCTACAGCAGAACTTGTTAAGGTCGCAGCAAATTCCTTTTTGGCGACAAAGATTTCTTTCATTAATGCAATGGCGGAAATTTGCGAAGCTGCAGGTGGCGATGTCACGGTATTAGCAAAGGCAATCGGCTATGACCCTCGAATTGGTTCTCGTTTCTTACAGGCTGGTATCGGATTTGGTGGAGGATGTTTGCCTAAAGATATTCGTGCATTTATGGCACGAGCTCAAGAATTGGGCGCAAATCAGGCGCTTGAGTTTCTTCGCGAAATTGATGCAATCAATCTACGTGCGCGCCAACGCGTGATTGATGTTGTGAGAGCTGATCTCTCTGAAGATTTAACACAATACAAAATAGCGGTGTTAGGAGCAACATTTAAGCCCGATAGCGATGATGTGCGCGATTCCCCAGCACTTGATATTGCAGTTCAACTGAACGCAGCAGGTGCCAAGGTCGTTGTACATGATCCAAAAGGGATTGAGCCTGCTCGTAAACGTTTCCCCGATCTTGACTACCGTGAATCTGTACTTGATGCCGTCAAAGATGTCGATGTCATTTTGCACTTGACGGAGTGGAAGGAATATCGAGAACTAGATCCTTATGCAATTGGAACTTTGGTGAAATCAAAGTTCTTGATTGACGGAAGAAATATGTTAGATCGAGAGAAATGGCGTCAGGCGGGATGGCGTGTGCACGCGCTTGGTCGAACCGATTAAAAACCAGTTTTATGTGTGCGGCGGGCGCTCAATTGAGCGCCTTTTGCTTTTGCCTCTGCATTCAGGCTATTGAGTTGCTCTGAAACTTTCTCTGAGACACGTGCATCCTTAATGCCCAGAATACGGGCCGCCAAAATCCCTGCATTCTTTGCATTATCAATACCAACTGTTGCAACGGGGATGCCACCTGGCATCTGCACAATTGAAAGAAGTGAATCAAGCCCATCTAAATTTTTTAGAGAAACTGGAACGCCGATCACTGGAAGAGTGGTCAATGAAGCAACCATTCCAGGAAGGTGGGCAGCGCCACCAGCTCCAGCAATAATTACTTTTACGCCCTGACTTGCTGCATCTTGCGCAAATCGCATCATCTCTTCTGGCATGCGGTGAGCAGAAATCACATCTGCAGAATATGAAATACCAAATGAATCAAGCGCCTTGGCAGCTTCCTCCATTACAGGCCAATCAGAATCGGATCCCATAATGATGGCCACATCACATGTGTTACTCATCAATCTCTCCGCTCATGTATTGGCGCGCATGTTGCACGTCAGTGGTTAATTGTACGAGGTCATCACCGAGCGCAGTAACATGGCCAATCTTGCGGCCCAAACGTACTTCTTTTTGATACTGATGAAATTTGAGATCAGGATTTCGTGCCATGAGGTGAAGGTAGGGGCGATACATATTCGTTTTTTCCCCGCCCAAAATATTTCCCATCACTGCGTACCTACTAGTCATTTTTGGATCACCAAGTGGCAGATCCAGAATTGCACGTAAATGTTGTTCAAATTGGCTGGTGCGTGATCCTTCAATAGTCCAATGACCAGAATTATGTGGGCGCATGGCAAGTTCATTGATGAAGAGTTCTCCCCCTTTAACAAACATCTCAATCGCCATCACACCGACAACTCCGACTTCATTCGCCACTTCAAGCGCCAAACGCTGCGCCGACTCGGCTACATCGCTTGAAATGCTTGTGGCAGGTGAAATTGTCATCGTGCAAATGCCATCAACTTGCACAGTTTCAGTGGGAGTCCAACTTGTTGCTTGGCCATGCGGAGAGCGTGCAACCATCACTGCAATTTCAGCATCAAATTTAATTAACTCTTCTACAAGCAAGGTTCCGTTTTGCTGCAGCAAATCACTCAATTGGTCAGCTGAAGCAACTTTCCAGACTCCCCTACCGTCGTAACCACCAGAAAGAGATTTTGCAATAACGGGAAATTCGGTAACTTGATCAGCTGAAGAAACAACGAGCCATTGTGGGGCTGGAAAATTCTGCAATTTTCTACGCATCTCAGCTTTATCCTGAGAATAAATAAATGCTGCCGATGAAGGATAAACCCGGACGCCAGCGGCTTCTAATCCTTTGATCACAGAAAGTGGCACTAGCTCGTGCTCAAAAGTGATGACGTCACACTCTTCCGCAAATTTCTTCAGGTGTTCTATATTTTTATAATCACCAACAACATGTGAACACACTTGCGCACCCGAATCTTGAGAGCTTGTCGCAAAGAGCCGCAAAGTAATGCCTAACTCTGTGGCAGGTGCAACCATCATCCGAGCAAGCTGTCCTGCCCCAATCACGCCTACGGTGGGAAAAGATTTCAAGACTTCTGCAGTCACGGCGCTATCGTAGATGAATCACATCTCCCACAGTTACTCGAGTTCCATCTCTCAGTATTAGCTCACCTGCACGTGAGAAATCAGAAGCAAGCCCGGTAATGCGATTTCCACCAGGCAACTCAATTTCAACGTCTTGTCCTAAAGTCGCGCTCTTTTCTCGATAAAGGTGGAGCAAATCTTCACCCGAAATCCAGCGTTGCAGAAGCTCGTCAAGAGTATTAAGTATTTCACTACACAACACATTGCGATCTAAATGTTTTGCTCCTTCTATCAGAAGCGACGTTGCATGTGGAACCGGTAATTGATCAGAGTTCATGGCAACATTGATGCCAATACCAATCACGACCCCTTTTTCTACTGCCTGAGCAATAATTCCTCCGAGTTTTTTCTCTCCAACAAATAAATCATTGGGCCACTTCAACTTAATCTCGGTGTCTTGATTTCTCTCGTGTAAGGCGATTACAACACTGAGTCCAGTAAGAAGTGGAATAAAACTCCATTCGTGTTTTTCTATCTTCGGTTCTATGTATAACGAAAGCATCAATGCAGTGGATGGTGCCGCTTCAAATGTTCGATCGAGTCGACCTTTGCCTGATTTTTGATACTCAGCGAGTAAAACATCGCCATCTTTAAGAGTGCTGTGTTTGGCCTTTTCCAATAAATCTAATTGCGTTGATCCGGTGACTTCGACCACGCTTACTCGCCAGTATTGCGAGACATGTTCTGTAATCGCAGAAACATCGAGCAACGGTCTTGGCGCAACAGGACTCATGGCTAGTACCTTATGTTCATGAGCCCAGATATGCACACTACATCGGGAAAAATCACGGATTTACGAAATCGAATTGATGAAGCTGTCCATGATGGATCCAAGCGCGCTGCAGAAAAGCAACATGCGAAGGGTAAGGGCACTGCGCGCGAGCGCATTGAAATGTTGGTGGACCCAGACTCCTTTACTGAGATTGATGAATTCGCAAAACATCGCGCTTCCAATTTTGGAATGGAAAAAAATCGTCCCTATGGCGATGGCGTAGTTATTGGAACTGCAACAGTAGATGGCAGACCAATTGCCTTGTACTCACAAGATTTCACAGTTTTTGGCGGCTCACTCGGTGAAGTACACGCGGACAAGATCGTCAAAATTGCAGAGTTTGCCTTGAAATCTGGAATTCCACTTATTGGAATTAATGATTCAGGTGGTGCGCGTATTCAAGAGGGTGTTGCATCGCTTAATGGTTACGGAAAAATATTTAGGCTCAATACTCGTTCATCAGGAGTTATCCCTCAGATTTCTCTGATTTTAGGTCCTTGTGCAGGTGGTTCGGCTTATTCTCCAGCGCTCACTGACTTCACCATTATGGTGAAGGAGACTTCCAACATGTTTATTACCGGCCCAGATGTCATCAAGACTGTCACCGGAGAAGAAGTTGGAATGGAAGAACTCGGTGGCGCCTTTACCCATAACACCAAATCAGGTAACGCTCACTATTTAGCAGAATCTGAAGCAGATGCCATTGATTATGTAAAAGCACTTCTCTCATACCTTCCATCAAATAATCTAGATGGTTCACCGATACTTCCTGCGACTGAGACTTTAGATAAATCCGAGCAGGATCGCGCTCTCAACTCCCTCATCCCAGATAGTCCTAATCAGCCATATGACATGAAGGTTTTGATTCAAACTCTTGTCGATGAGGGAGAGTTTCTTGAAGTACATGCTCTCTTTGCGCCAAACGTTGTTGTTGGTTTTGCTCGTATCGAAGGTCAATCAATTGGAATCATTGCAAATCAACCTTCGCAATTGGCCGGAACTCTTGACATTAATTCATCCGAAAAAGCTGCGCGATTCCTTCGTTTCTGCGATGCGTTTAGTATCCCAATTTTGACTCTCGTCGATGTTCCTGGCTTTATGCCTGGAACAGAACAAGAGTGGAATGGAATTATTCGACGTGGAGCTAAATTGCTTTACGCATATGCAGAAGCATCGGTTCCGCTCGTCACCTTGATTACCCGGAAAGCTTATGGCGGCGCATTTATCGTGATGGGTTCAAAGTACCTCGGCAGCGATATCAACTTTGCTTGGCCAACCGCCGAAATTGCAGTCATGGGTGCACAAGGTGCGGTCAATATTCTCTATCGAAAAGAATTGTCAGAAGCGAAAGATCTAGATGCCAAGCGCGCTGAACTGATGAATGAATATACCGAGAAATTCTCTAACCCATATTTAGCAGCAGAGCGCGGCACAATTGATAGCGTGATTGAGCCAGAAGAGTCACGGCAATACATCACCAAAGCATTTCGCACTCTGAAGACCAAGCGAGATGCGCTCCCCGCACGTAAGCACGGAAACATTCCTCTTTAAACATGAATTTCACTGTCACATCTGGAAATCCAACTCCAGAAGAGCTAGCGGCGTTAGAACAAGTGCTTCGTACTCGAAAAGTTGTGGTGCATGCTCCAGTAGTACAGCGCAGCAATTTCGGTCTTCCTCATATTCGCCAACCACTCCCACATCAAATTTCATTTGGCGCACGTAGGTCGAGATAAATGCCACGTATTGTCCTTGCATCACAATCAAAGTCACGACGTAGGCTCTTAGAAGACGCTGGGCTTAAGCCCACAATTGTTGTGAGTCACGTTGATGAAGAGACTGATTTTTTCAATGCAATGAGCCCTCAAGATATGGTGATTGCTCTCGCAATTGCCAAGGCCCACACAGTCAGAGAATTAATCGATTACCCAGCCATCATTATTGGGTGTGACTCAACTTTTGATGTGGATGGCGAGAGCTTTGGTAAACCAGGAAATGCAGAAGTTGCTACAAGCCGAGCTCAGAAAATTAGTGGGCGATCAGGTTTACTTCATACTGGACATTGCATTATTGACACCGAAAAGGGAAAAGAGATCGCAGATCGAGTGACCACAAAAGTTACCTTTTCTAAAATGTCTGATGCCGAAATTGCAGATTATGTAGCTTCTGGCGAACCGTTACAGGTTGCTGGTGGTTTTACCTTAGATGGATTTGGATCTCCATTTATTCCGCACATCGAAGGTGATTACACCAACGTAGTAGGAATTTCGATGCCATTTCTTCGCAGCGCACTCGCGCAACTTGGTTACGCTTGGCCACAGGTAAAGGAGTTGGCATGAAGCGCGTACTCATAGCAAATCGTGGCGAAATCGCATTGCGCGTTATCCGTGCTTGCAAAGATCATGGACTTGAGTCTGTTGCTATCTATTCCGAAGAAGATCGCACCGCGTTACATACTGAGAGTGCAGATTTTGCGTATTTCTTAGATGGAGTTATCGCAAAAGACACCTACCTGAATATTCCAAAAATAATTGAGGTTGCAAAAAAATCTGGTGCCGATGCAATTCATCCTGGCTACGGCTTTCTCTCCGAGAACGCTCAATTCGCACAGGCAGTAATTGATGCGGGACTTATTTGGATTGGTCCTCCACCTGCTGCAATTAGCGCACTCGGAGATAAAGTTTCAGCGCGCAAGATTGCTGCTGCCGCAGGGGCTCCACTCGTTGCTGGAACTCCAGATCCTGTATCCGGTGCTGATGAAGTTATTGCATTTGCTAAGGAGCATGGATTGCCTGTCGCCATCAAAGCAGCATTTGGCGGTGGTGGCCGAGGCTTGAAAGTTGCACGCACCCTTGAAGAAATTCCAGAGCTCTATGCATCAGCAGTCCGCGAGGCAATTACTGGCTTCGGGCGCGGTGAGTGTTTCGTAGAGCGCTATCTTGATAAGCCGCGGCACGTTGAAACGCAGGTGTTAGTGGATCAATCAGGGCACGCTGTTGTTATCTCAACCCGAGATTGTTCGCTCCAAAGACGCCACCAAAAGTTGGTAGAAGAAGCGCCTGCTCCGTTTCTTAGTGAAAAACAAATTGAAGAACTGTATCGATCTAGCAAAGCAATCATGAAAGAGGCGGGATACGTCGGCGCTGGTACCTGCGAATTTCTCGTTGGCAACGATGGCACCATCTCATTCTTAGAAGTAAACACGCGCCTGCAAGTTGAACATCCAGTCTCAGAAGAAGTTACTGGCATTGATTTAGTGCGTGAACAATTCCGCATAGCGATGGGTGAAAATCTCGGGTTCGATGATCCGATTATTCGCGGGCACTCGATTGAGTTCCGCATCAATGGCGAAAATCCTGGACGTTCATTTTTGCCAGCACCTGGGCGAATTTCCGCATGGAATTTCCCTAGCGGACCAGGGGTAAGAGTTGATGCCGGTTTTAGAAATGGCGATGTCATTGGCGGAAATTTTGACTCATTGCTTGCCAAATTGATTGTGACTGGTGCAACCAGAAAGCAAGCAATAGAAAGAGCACGTCGCGCCTTGGCAGAATTTACAGTGGAAGGTTTAGCAACTGCGCTGCCCTTCCATCGCGCAATCTTGCAAGACCCAGCCTTTACCGAAAATTTTTCTGTGTATACCAGCTATATTGAAAATGAATTTAAGAATGATATTCCAGCTGGTGACTACGTTGGCACTGAGATACAAACACGTGTTGCTGCTGAAAAATTGGTTGCAGAAGTAAATGGAAAACGATTTGAAATCCTGGTCCATAGCCCCGAACCTGTTGTAAAGCGTCACAGAGCTAAGCAATCTGCGACGAGTGGAAATATGGGCACTGGACTCACAAGTCCAATGCAGGGAACCGTCGTAAAAATCGCTGTCACAGAAGGTCAAAAAGTTGCGGCAGGAGATTTAGTTGTAGTTCTTGAAGCGATGAAGATGGAGCAACCGCTGAACGCTCATAAAGATGGAGTGATTACCAACCTCAAAGCTGTTATCGGAGAAACTGTTGCAAGTGGCGCCATTCTCTGTGACATTATTGAGGCATGAGCGCCACAGATCTCCTGTATTCAGATCCACTTGCAGCAGCAACACGTGCAGCAGCTGAACTAGCAAAGCGCAGCGGCATTCCCCACCATGACATCGCACTCGTGATGGGTTCTGGGTGGGTCGGAGCTGCTGATGCGCTCGGAACACCGACATTTGAATGTGATGCTCATGAACTTCCTGGATTTTCGGCACCAGCAGTTGAAGGTCACTCCGGAAAGGTGCGCTCGTATCTCATCTCTGAAAATGGGAAAAATATTCGCGCCTTAGTTTTCTTAGGACGCACACATCTCTATGAAGGAAAAGGTGTCGAACCAGTTGTGCATGGCGTGCGCACCGCCGTTCAAGCTGGATGCAAAGTTGTTATTTTGACCAATGCATGTGGCGGAATAAATCGCGATTACTCGGTAGGTCAGCCTGTACTGATTCGTGACCATATATCACTGACTGCAGTCTCACCTTTAAGCGGTGCAACTTTTGTTGATCTCACAGATTTATACAGCAAGAGAATACGAAGCATTATGAAATCAGCTGATTCAACTCTTGCCGAGGGTGTCTATGTTCATTGGCGTGGACCGACTTACGAAACTCCAGCGGAAATTGCCATGATGCGCACCATGGGTGCAGATCTTGTTGGAATGTCCACTGTGCCGGAAGCAATTGCAGCACATGCACTTGGAGCTGAAGTACTTGGAATTTCTCTTGTCACAAATGCTGCAGCTGGAATCACCGGCGAAAAGTTAAACCACGAAGAAGTTATTGCAGCGGGAAAAGCAGCAGCAAGCCGAATGGGTACACTTCTAAAACAGACCATTCCGCAATTGATATAGCGAGTCAATCATGGATGTTGCACTTCGAACCGAAGTAGAAAATTGGATCAGCGATGATCCAGATCCAGTAACGGCAGAGCAGCTGCGCAAACTGCTCAGTGCAGACGATGAAACCCAACTTCGAACTTTTTTTAGCGGTTTTTTACAATTTGGAACTGCCGGCCTGCGTGGACCAGTAGGACCAGGTCCATCCTGCATGAATCGTGCAGTCGTTGGACGAGCAGCCGCAGGTATTGCCTCATATATGAAAAAGCGCAACATGAAGACAGTCGTGATTGGACGAGATGCGCGGCACGGATCTGAAGATTTCACCTTCGAAAGCGCTGAAATTTTTAGTGGCGCAGGAATGCAGGTTTTTGTACTTCCCAGACCACTGCCAACTCCAGTGCTCGCCTTTGCAACTTCTTACTTACAGTGCGATATCGGAATCATGGTCACTGCCAGCCATAATCCACCTCAAGACAATGGTTACAAGGTCTATGTAGGACCAACAGCTGATGGCATTTCTTATGCGGCTTCGCAAATCATTAATCCGACCGATACTTACATGGCAGCTGAAATCGCCGCCATCACATCGCTTGCTACACAACCCCGGAGCCGCACTTGGACAGTACTCGGAGAAGATGTTGTTGATGAATACATCAAGCGCACAAGTGCACTTGCTCCACAACCAGGTGATATCAAAGTTGTCTACACCGCCATGCATGGAGTTGGCACTGAAACGGTGCAGAAAGTTTTTAGTAAGGCGGGTTTTACGGGATTAGTCACCGTCGACGAACAATGCACGCCTGATCCAGATTTTCCAACAGTTGCCTTTCCTAATCCTGAAGAACCAGGTGCAATTGATTTAGCGCTAGCAAAAGCGCGCGCCATCAGCGCGGATCTCGTGATTGCAAATGATCCTGATGCAGATCGATGTGCTGCCGCGATCTGTGATAAATCTGGGAATTGGCGGATGTTGCGTGGTGATGAATTAGGAATAATTTTCGGTGAGTGGATTGCGCGCACTAAACCCACAGGAATATTTGGAAATTCCATCGTCTCATCATCAGCTTTAAAGAAAATTGCTCACCATTACGGGGTAGATTTTCAAGAGACCCTAACTGGTTTTAAATGGCTCGCTAAAATCGAAGACTTGGCATTTGGCTACGAAGAAGCAATTGGTTATGCAGTGGATTCAGAGACTGTGAACGATAAAGATGGAATCTCAGCTGCCATTTATTTAACGCAGATTGCCATGGATCTCAAGCGCAGCGGGCTATCGCTCTCAGACTTATTGGATGATGTATGGAAACGCCATGGTTTTCATGGCACTGAACAAATTTCAATTCGCGTCAAAGATATGAAATCGATAACTGCATTGCTCCATCAACTTCGCACCAATCCACCAGCACAGATTGCAGGTCGCCCAGTTAAAAGAATCGATGATCTGGCTGCTCCACAGGACGGACTGCCACCCACTGATGGTCTTCGCATCTGGTTAGATGAAGATATTCGAGTCATCATTCGACCTTCAGGGACTGAAGCGAAATTAAAGTGTTATATCGAGGTAATTAGTGAAAGTGCAGATATTGCAGAGAAATTACTCGACGATGTGCGCAATCCTCTGAAAGAATTCCTATCGTGAGTTTTTATGGGTTAGTCGACGGAAGTGAAAAATCACTTCTTCAATTCCTCCACCAGCTCCCTGGAGTCGACCAAGTAGGCGCCGAATCACGCGCTGCCATGTTGGCAACGCGCAGCATCAAAACTTCGGCAAAGAAGTGGGCAATCGATACCGCAATCTCCATGGTTGATTTAACAACCTTGGAAGGCGCTGACACTCCTGGGAAAGTTCGCGCACTCTGCGCTAAGGCGGTCAGACCAGATCCCACAGATTCTTCCGTGCCAAGCGTTGGTGCCATCTGTGTCTATAACGACATGGTGAAAATTGCACGTACACATTTAGATGCAATTGGCGGAAAGGCTGTACCCGTTGCAGCAGTCTCAACTGCGTTTCCATCTGGTCGTGCATCCATGGATGTCAAAATTCGGGATACCCAAGATGCAATTGATGCAGGAGCTGCAGAGATTGATATGGTGATTGATCGCGGAGCATTTCTAGCTGGAAATTACGGTCTAGTTTTTGAAGAGATAGTAAAAATTCGACAAGTCTGTGGAGATAAAGCACATCTCAAAGTCATTTTTGAGACAGGTGAACTTGTTACTTATGACAATGTGCGAAAGGCCTCTTATCTTGCGATGTTGGCTGGGGCCGATTTTATTAAGACATCAACTGGCAAAGTTGCTCCCGCTGCCACTCCCCCCGTTGTTTTAGTCATGCTGGAAGCGGTGCGAGATTTCTATGAAATGACGAAGCGGCGCATTGGCGTCAAGCCTGCAGGAGGAATTCGCACAACTAAAGATGCCATCAAGCAATTGGTCCTTGTGAATGAAACAGCGGGTCCAGAATGGCTCACACCGCAATATTTCCGCATTGGGGCAAGTGCTCTTCTCAATGATCTATTGATGCAACGCATGAAAATGGAAGATGGCTACTACGCTAGCCCTCAATACGTCACGATTGATTAACTGGAGCAGCAATGACATTTGAGTATGCACCGTCGCTGGAATCCAGCTCGATTGTGAAAATCAAGCCCAAATATGGCCACTTTATTAATGGCTCATTTGTCGCAGGCAAAAAATTGTTTCCAACGCTCAATCCTGCAACGGAAGAAGTCTTAAGTCAGATTTCACTGGGAAACCAAAGTGATATCGATAAAGCAGTTGCTGCTGCAACGAAGGCGTATACGAAGACATGGTCGAAATTATCGGGAAAAGAACGCGGAAAATATCTCTACCGAATTGCCCGCATCTTGCAAGAACGTGCCCGTGAATTTGCGGTACTTGAAACCTTAGATAACGGAAAACCAATCCGCGAGACGCGCGATGTTGATATTCCACTCGTTGCTGCGCATTTTTTCTATCATGCAGGTTGGGCAGATAAATTAGATTATGCAGGATTAGGAAAAAATCCATCCGCATATGGAGTTGCCGGACAGATTATCCCCTGGAACTTTCCGCTCTTGATGTTGGCCTGGAAAGTTGCACCAGCACTCGCCACAGGTAATACCGTCGTCCTCAAACCTGCCGAAACAACTTCGCTTACCGCACTTTTATTTGCAGAGGTCTGTCAGCAAGCCGAACTACCCGATGGCGTTGTCAATATTGTTACCGGAGATGGAAGCACTGGGGCGGCACTGGTCAATCATCCTGGGGTTCAGAAAATCGCCTTCACCGGCTCAACGGAAGTTGGAAAGAAGATAGCGCGCGCTATCGCAGCAACTGATAAGAAAGCAACGCTTGAACTCGGTGGAAAAGGTGCAAATCTAGTCTTTGAAGACTCTCCTATCGATGAAACGGTTGAAGGAATCATCAACGGAATCTTCTTTAATCAAGGTCATGTCTGCTGTGCGGGATCGCGCTTAATTGTGCAAGAAAATATTGCAGACGAATTGATTAGGAAGCT
>CALMJL010000128.1 GCA_937864425.1 uncultured Candidatus Planktophila sp. | reverse complement strand
GTTTCCCTATACACGCTTTCCAAGCGTGCGCACTCGGCCGCTATGCGAATCCTCCAGCGTTAAGGCTTGTGCAAGCCCAACTGCCCAAGGGTAGCGGTGCTCATCGTCTGCTTTCACACATAAGATTGGCGCAGATCTCCGGTGCGACGTTATCGCACTGAACTCCCCCAGGGTAGGAATACAGCAAGGGTAGGTGCGCTCTAGCGGGTGCACCGGGGGTCCCACAAATTTTCACAACAGTTTTGCACAATTGAATATTCAAAAATGGTCGTGGCCAATTAGAAGTGAATTGAATCGCGATCCTAAAGAGAGTAGATAAAGATGTCCTTAGCGTTGTATCGAAAGTATCGCCCGTCAGTATTTGCAGATGTCATTGGGCAAGAACATGTCACAGTTCCACTTTCCAACGCGCTTCAATCCGGTAAGACCCACCATGCATATCTCTTTAGCGGTCCGCGCGGATGCGGAAAAACCTCTAGCGCTCGCATTATGGCGCGCTCACTTAATTGCGAAAAAGGCCCAACGCCTACACCTTGCGGAACGTGCCAATCGTGCACCGATTTAGTTGCAAATGGTCCAGGATCCATCGATGTCATCGAACTCGATGCTGCAACACATGGTTTAGTAGATGATGCGCGCGATTTACGCGATAAAGCTTTCTTTGCACCAGTGCAGAGCAAATACAAGATCTACATTATTGATGAAGCTCACCAACTCGGACCAGGCGCTGCTAACGCATTGCTGAAAGTTGTAGAAGAGCCACCACCACATGTGATCTTTATTTTTGCAACAACCGAGCCAGATAAATTGATTGCAACAATTCGCTCTCGTACACATCACTACCCATTCCGCTTAGTTCCACCAGGAATTTTGGGTGAGCACCTCGAAAAAGTATGTGCTGCAGAAGGCGTAAAGGTGGCAAAAGGAGTTATTCCTCTCGTTGTACGAGCATCTGGTGGTTCAGTACGTGATGCGCTCTCTGTGCTTGGGCAACTGCTTGCAGGTGCCGACAAAGATGGCGTCAGTTATGAGATCGCTATTCAGTTATTAGGTTTTACAGATGGTGCGCTCCTTGATGATGCTGTCGATGCAATTGCAGCGCGCGATGGTGCAACGCTCTTTAAAACGGTAGATCGCGTTATTGAATCAGGACATGATCCGCGTCGTTTCACTCAAGATTTGCTCGAACGGTTGCGTGATTTGATGATTGTGGATGCACTCGATGCCACAAATTTAAAGAGCGTGTTACGCGATCTTCCTGATGATCAACTCGAACGAATGCGAGTTCAAGCCAAGAACATTGGACAAGCATCAATTTCTCGGGCTGCAGATATTGCAGCCGAAGGGCTGACACAAATGCGTGGCGCTACTCCACCGCGTTTAATGCTCGAATTAATCTGCGGACGTATTTTGATTCCCATGGGAGATGACTCTGCGGCAGGACTTGCAGCGCGCATAGAGCGTTTAGAGCGCGTAGAAAATATTGCATCGCCTGCTCGACCTGCTGCTGCACCACAAGCAGTGAAACCAGCAGAAGCTCCGCAAGCAGCTGCACCGAAACCAAAGGCGGCAGAAAAAGCTGAACCAGTGGCAGAAAAAACAACTACCAAAGCAGCACCTGCCAATCACGCAATTGATATTGCAGGCTTACGTCGTTTGTGGCCTGAAGTCATTGAAAATGTGAAGAAGCGCAGGCGCCTGACTTGGTCGCTGCTCAGCGCTAGTGCACAAATTCTGGGCGTTGATGAAAAAATTATTACCATCGGAATCGTCAATGCAGGTGCGCGTGATTCATTTATTCGAAGTGAATCAGACGAGATTTTGCGCCAAGCATTTATTGAAGTTGTTGGCCTTGACCGCAAGATTGAATGCACGGTCGATCCAAGTATTGATACCAATTCAACTCCTGAAGCTCGGGCAGTGCGCACATCCGAATCACCCAATGACCCTAATCAACTTTCGGGTGCTGCACTTTTGGCGGCAGAACTTGGTGCGACCATCATTAGCGAAACGAGTAACGAGTAATGTCTAACGGAATGTATGAAGGCGCAATTCAAGATCTGATTGATGCGCTCGGACGATTACCCGGCATCGGACCAAAATCAGCGCAACGTATCGCTTTTCACATTTTGCAATCTGATGAAGAAATAGCTGCAAATTTAGTTGAGGCAGTGCGCACGGTAAAAGAGCGTGTGAAATTTTGTACGCAATGTGGAAACGTCTCAGAAGAAACAGAATGTCGCATCTGTCGTGATCCGCGCCGTGATGGCTCGAAAATTTGTGTCGTTGAAGAAAGTAAAGATGTCATTGCAATCGAACGCACTCGCGAATTTCGCGGCAAGTACCACGTGCTTGGTGGCGCAATCAGTCCTATCGATGGAATCGGTCCAGACCAATTGCGTATTCGCGAGTTAATGCAGCGACTTTCCGATTCATCCATCACCGAAATCATTTTGGCGACCGACCCCAACCTGGAAGGCGAGGCGACAGCTACCTACATTGCCCGCTTGATTAAGCCGATGGGGCTTAACGTCTCGCGCCTTGCTTCGGGCCTTCCAGTAGGCGGAGATCTTGAGTACGCCGATGAGGTCACCCTTGGCCGTGCCTTCGAGGGGCGTACCTCGATTTAATCTCACAATATGGGCGAGTGCCCGTCTCATATATTAGGATTTTTCCCTAATCAGGTAGCGCCATCTTTTTCAGTACTTCACTATTAATCCATGGGTCTCATCGTTCAAAAGTACGGCGGATCATCCGTTGCCGATGCTGAAGGAATGAAGCGGGTTGCAGCGCGAATTGTGGCCACCAAAAAAGCGGGTCACCAGGTCGTTGTGGTGGTCAGCGCGATGGGCGATACCACTGATGAACTCATTGATTTAGCAAATGCAGTGACTCCAATTCCGCAGGGGCGCGAGCTCGATATGTTGCTCACTGCAGGAGAACGTATTTCGATGGCGCTGCTTGCCATGGCAATTAACAATTTGGGATTTGAAGCGCTTTCATTCACTGGATCGCAAGCAGGAGTTATTACCGATTCAGTTCATGGAAAAGCGCGCATTATCGATGTGACTCCAGGAAGAATTCGTGAAGCAATTGATGC
The DNA here is from genome assembly GCA_937864425.1 of uncultured Candidatus Planktophila sp. Classification (GTDB taxonomy): domain Bacteria; phylum Actinomycetota; class Actinomycetes; order Nanopelagicales; family Nanopelagicaceae; genus Planktophila. Next base: position 7,268 of record CALMJL010000128.1, on the reverse strand, counting down.
CGGTTCCATCGCAATCGTTGCCGGTTTCCAAGGAATTTCGCAAGATACCAAAGACATCACAACACTTGGCCGTGGTGGTTCTGATACGACTGCAGTTGCATTAGCAGCAGCACTCGATGCAGATGTCTGTGAAATTTATACAGATGTTGACGGAGTCTTTAGCGCCGACCCCCGCGCAGTTCCAGCAGCACGTAAGTTGAAGACTGTTACCTATGAAGAAATGCTCGAACTCGCCGCAGCGGGTGCAAAAGTTTTACATTTGCGTTGTGTCGAATATGCACGACGTTTTAATTTACCAATTCATGTTCGCTCATCATTTTCACCTAATGAAGGAACGTGGGTGGTTGAAAACCATCCAGAAGGAGACACCATGGAGCAAGCAATCATCTCTGGCGTGGCACACGACAAGTCAGAAGCAAAGATCACCATTGTTGGAGTGCCTGATCGCACTGGTGTTGCAGCGCGCATCTTTCAGTCGATTGCAGATAACGACATCAACATTGACATGATTGTGCAGAACGTTTCTGCAGCAGCAACAGGTCTTACCGATATTTCATTTACTCTTCCAAAATCTGAAGGTCAGAAGGCAACCCAGGTGTTGCAGCGAATCCAAGGTGAAATTGGCTTTGCATCAATTCTCTTTGATGACACCATCGGCAAACTCTCACTTGTCGGAGCCGGAATGCGCTCGCATCCTGGTGTTACTGCCACATTCTTTGCAGCTATGGCTGATGCCGGCGTTAATATCGAAATGATTTCAACCTCTGAAATTCGTATCTCTATCATTGTTCGCGAAGCAGATCTTGAGCGTGGAGCGAAGGCTGCTCATACTGCCTTTGGATTAGATGCAGATCAGATTGAAGCTGTTGTGTATGGAGGAACTGGTCGATGACTATTAAGAAAAAGGCAAAGCGCGCCAAGAAACTTCCTTCGCTTGCAGTAGTCGGTGCAACTGGTGCAGTTGGCACGGTGATGCTCGATATTTTGAGTACTCGCAAAAATGTGTACGGCGAGATTCGTCTCATTGCTTCAGCCCGAAGTGCTGGTAAAAAGTTAATGTGTCGTGGCGAAGAACTCACCGTTGTCGCGTTGTCACCTGAAGCCTTTGATGGAATCGATATTGCGATGTTCGATGTGCCTGATGAAATTTCAGAGAAGTGGGCGCCTATTGCGGCAAAGCGAGGTGCAATCGTCGTTGATAACTCTGGTGCGTTTCGTATGGATAAGAAAGTTCCTCTTGTGGTTCCTGAGGTAAATCCAAAAGATGTAAAGAAGCGTCCAAAAGGAATTATCTCCAATCCAAATTGCACAACACTTTCGATGATTGTGGCAATGGGTGCACTGAATAAGAAGTTTGGTTTGAAAGAGTTAGTTGTCTCTTCCTACCAAGCAGCATCTGGTGCAGGACAACCTGGTATTGATGCCCTGCATGCCCAGATTTCCCAAGTCGCTGGAAAGAACTTAGGTTCAGTGGCTAAAGATGTTCGCACCGCCGTGAAGGATTTCGGACCATTTCCTGCGCCACTTGCCCTGAACGTTGTTCCTTGGGCAGGTTCACTGAAAGAAGCTGGATACACATCTGAAGAACTTAAAGTACGCAATGAATCTCGCAAGATTCTAGGAATGCCAAAGTTAAAAGTTTCTGCCACCTGCGTTCGCGTTCCTGTTATTACAACTCACTCATTGACAGTGCATGCAACATTTTCGAAGGCAGTAACTCGCAAGGCTGCACAAGCTGCTCTCAAGAAGGCAGAAGGTGTTGTTCTTTACGATAATCCTGAAAAGAAGGAATTTCCTACACCTGCAGATGTTGTTGGCACTGACCCAACATGGGTAGGGCGCGTGCGTCAATCACTCGATGACCCAAAGTCAATTGATCTATTTGTGTGTGGCGATAATTTGCGTAAAGGTGCAGCGTTAAATACTGCACAAATCGCAGAGCTCATTGCCGCTGAATTCACCAACTAGACTGCGCTCATGACAATTGTTGTCGCAGGCGGTACTGGCCTTGCGGGATCGGCAATTGTCCGTGCATATCAAGCAACTGGTGCAGATGTAGTTGCAGTCAATCGCCAAGTCGTCGACTTACTTGATAGAGATGCCACCACAAAATTTCTTAAGTCGGTAAAGCCATCACTTGTTGTTGATGCTGCTGCAAAGGTCGGCGGAATCGGTGCAAACAACGCCTTTCCAGTCGAATTTCTCTCTGACAATGTGCGCATTCAGAGTAATCTCATGGAGGCAGCTCATGCTGCTGATGTTGAGAAATTCATCTTCTTAGGATCAAGTTGCATCTATCCACGTGATTGCGCTCAGCCAATTAAAGAAGAGTATTTACTGACAGGTCCTCTTGAAGAAACTAATTCAGCATATGCAATTGCCAAGATTGCTGGAATTGAATTAATAAAATCATTCCGAAAAGAATATGGTCGTACCTGGATTTCATTGATGCCGACAAATTTGTATGGTCCTCACGACAACTTTGAATTGCAAGGTTCGCATGTGTTGCCGGCATTCATCCGTAGATTCGTAGAAGCAACCGAAAAAGGAGTTGCTACCGAAACTCTTTGGGGCACCGGTGCTCCGCGACGTGAATTCCTGCATGTTGATGATCTTGCTGCTGCAGTTGTTCATGTGGGATCAACTTACAATTCAGGACAACAATTAAATATCGGAACCGGCGAAGACCTCACCATTAAGGAGCTCGCTGAATTAGTTGCGGAATTAGCGGGATTCCAAGGAGAAATAGCCTGGGATTCTTCAAAACCAGACGGAACTCCGCGCAAGGTTCTTGATGTTTCAAAGGTGAAATCGCTAGGTTGGGCACCGAAGATTTCATTGCGAGATGGAATCGCATCCACAATCGCTTGGTATAGAGATGCCGTAGCAAAAGGAGTAGCACGTCGATGAGTAAAAAAGTTGCACTCGTTACTGGCGTCACCGGCCAAGATGGTTCTTATTTGGCAGAGCTGCTGCTCTCTAAAGGATATGAAGTTCACGGCTTGATTCGCCGTTCATCAACTTTTAATACATCTCGTATTGATCATATTTATCAAGACCGCCATGAAAAAAACGCCAAACTCTTCTTACATTACGGAGATCTCATTGATGGTGTTGGACTTACCAATCTCATCCGCGAGATCGAACCTACTGAGGTCTATAACTTAGGCGCACAATCCCATGTGCAGGTCTCATTCACTATGCCGCAGTACACCGGACAGGTTGATGCGGTGGGCGCAGTTGGTTTGCTTGAAGCAATCCGTTCTGCAGATCTAGATATTCGTTTTTACCAAGCATCAACATCAGAACTATATGGAGCAACACCTCCACCACAGAATGAAACTTCAGTCTTTAGGCCACAATCACCATATGCAGCAGCAAAGTTAATGGCTTACTGGTGCACTGTTAATTATCGCGATGGTTATGGATTGCATGCCACCAATGGAATTCTTTTCAATCACGAATCACCTCGCCGTGGTGAAACATTTGTGACTCGCAAAATTACTCGCGCAGTTGCTGCAATCAAGGCAGGAAAGCAAGAGAAGCTCTTCCTTGGAAATCTTGATGCAGTACGCGACTGGGGTTATGCCAAGGAATATGTCGAATCAATGTGGTTGATGTTGCAACAAGACAAACCTTCAGATTATGTAGTTGCAACAGGCGTTGGAGCTACAGTGCGAGACTTTGCCGAAGCAGCCTTTGCACATGCAGGGCTTAATTGGAAAGACCATGTTGAGACAGATAAGAAATATATTCGCCCAACTGAAGTAGATGCTCTTATCGGAGATCCATCAAAGGTTGAAAAGGCGCTGGGATGGAAAGCAAAGACTCATTGGAAAGAATTGGCACAACTTATGGTTGATGCTGATATTGCAGCACTTTCACATTAATTAAAACGCTGCAGTTAATGTAACAAGCGAAGCTTCCGGTGGGCTTGCAACTCTAATTCTGGTAAACGGTCCGGTACCCATTCCGGCAGAGACATGAAGCAGCGGTTCATCTTTCACGCTAGTTAATCCACGCGCACGCCACGTTGGTAGATCGCAATTTGTTGTCAGCGCTTTTGACCCTCCTGGCCACGGTAATCGAACTTGTCCACCATGAGTATGGCCGGCAAAGATCGCATCTAATTGATCTTTCCTCATTCCATCAAGAATTCGAAGGTAGGGCGCATGAGTAACGCCAATGGCAATATCGCAATTACCTGGTTCGCCAGCGACAAGCGAGTAATCATCAAGTTCCAAATGAGCATCATCGGTGCCGCGAGCTTCGATAGTTGTTTTTCGAATTGTCAGTGTGGTTCGTGAAGTATTGAGATTCTTCCAACCACGCTTTTGCAATCCAGCATCAAGGTCGCGCCACGGAAGCTCAGCGCCGTGCTTTCGCTTTCCATGGTTGGGAAGAAGATATTTCAATGGGTTTTTTGGAATTGGAGCGAAGTAATCATTGGAACCAAAAACATAGAGGCCAGGCACATCCAATAAATCATTGAGCGCATCGAGCACAACGGGAACAGCATTTTTATGAGCAAGAAAATCGCCAGTACTAATCACAAGATCAGGCTTGAGAGATATGAAGGATTTAATATCTGCAATCTCTGCTTTTCGGCTGGGAGTTAAATGCAGGTCAGAGAAATGGAGAATTCGAATATCGTCATGGCCGGCTGGCAAGATCGCCATTTCCGCCTCGCGTAGTACATAACTCATGATTATCAAAGAATAGTGGGGCGTGAGAAGATACGCCCGAACAATTCAAGAATTTGGAGCACAGAACCAGTGGGACTTAAAGAAACTTTGAAGAGCGACCTCACCGAGGCAATTCGCACAAGCGACAAAGTCGTTTCGGGCACTATTCGCATGATTCTGACTGCGATCACCAATGAAGAAGTTTCTGGAAAAGAAGCTCGAGTTTTAACTGAAGATGAAATCATCACCGTTCTTTCCCGTGAGGCAAAGAAGCGCCGCGAAGCAGCAGAGGAATTTGCCAAAGCTGGTCGCGCAGATAAAGCTGCAGACGAGAAAGCAGAAGGCGAAGTAATCGCAAAATATCTTCCTGCACAACTTTCCGAAGATGAAATCAAGAAGATGATTGAAGAAGCAATATCTGCAACAGGAGCAGCAGGACCTGCCGATATGGGTAAGGTCATGGGAGCTATCAAGCCAAAGATTGCCGGTAAGGCAGATGGTGCAACTGTTTCATCACTTGTTAAAGCTGCACTCAATAAGTAACCACAGGAGAAAAAATGAAATTTGAATATGCAACCGTTCCATTGTTATCTCACGCAACCAAGCAGATCCTAGATACATGGGGATCGGATGGTTGGGAACTTGTTACCGTCATTCCGGCCCCAGGTGGAGAACAACTTGTTGCATATATGAAGCGAGAGGTTAAGTAATGAGCGTTGATGTACGAGCCAAACTCGCTGAAAAAGGATTAACTCTGCCGGTCTCTTCAAAGCCGCTTGCTGCCTATGTACCTGCAGTTCGTACTGGAAACATTGTCTTTACTGCAGGCCAGTTACCTATGGTGGATGGAAAAATTGCACGTGAAGGAAAAGTTGGCGCGGATGTCACTCCTGAAGAAGCAAAGGCGCTTGCAGAAATTTGCGCACTCAATGCCTTGTCAGCTGTTGAACTTGTCGCACCTGTTGATTCAATTGTGCGCGTTGTGCGCATTGTTTGCTATGTGAATGGTGCACCTGGATTTACTGCACAACCTGCAGTTGCAAATGGTGCATCAGAACTCTTCATGCATATCTGGGGAGATGCTGGAATTGCTGCTCGAAGCGCACTTGGAGTTGCAGAACTTCCGCTTAATTCACCCGTCGAGGTTGAATTAACTGTCGAAGTTTCTTAATTCGGAGTTATTTACCGCGCTTTTCGAGGCGATCAATATCTGTAATAAGAACTGCACGACCATCTAGTTTGAGCCAACCGCGTCCTGCAAAATCTGCTAACGCCTTATTGACAGTCTCGCGTGATGCTCCAACAAGTTGAGCAAGTTCTTCTTGAGTAAGGTCATGGTGAACATAGAGACCTTCATCGGTTTTCTTACCAAAACGTGAACCGAGATCCAAGAGCGCCTTAGCAACACGACCAGGAACATCTGAAAAGACTAAATCGCCAACTGCTTCATTAGTGCGGCGCAAACGCTGCGCAAGACGTGCTAGAAGATGGAGCGAAACATCAGGATTTCCCCGCAACCAAGGAATCAATTTTTCATGGCTTAGAGATAGTAACTTTGCATCGGTTACCGCGGTAGCTGTTGAAGTACGTGGACCTGGATCAAAGAGAGAAAGTTCACCGAACATTTCGCCGGGCCCGAGGATTGAGAGCAAGCTTTCGCGACCGTCGCCACTTGAAGTTCCAAGTTTTAACTTTCCATCAACGATGACATACACATGTTCGCCTTCGTCACCCTCTTTAAAGAGGATTCCACCTTTAGAAATCTTCACAGAATCCATAGAGGCGCGAAGTGATGCGGCTTGCGCATCATCGAGAGCGGTAAATAGGGGAGCGCGTCTTACGACTTCATCTTCTTGTGGCACGTGGGTAGTTTACTCGCATGACCCGCGATAGCGAAACTCGAAAAAACGCACGAGCGATCTATCGAATCCTTAGCAAAACCTACCCAGAAGTTCGATGTGAACTAGATTTTAAGAATCCACTTCAACTGATTGTTGCGGTAGTCCTGTCGGCACAGTGCACAGATAAGCGAGTTAATGCGATTACACCTGCACTCTTTAAGAAATATAAAAAGGCAAGCGATTATGCACAAGCTCCCTTAAAAGAAATTGAACAATTCATTTACTCTGCTGGTTTTTATCGAGCCAAAGCACGACACCTCAAAGGGCTGGGAGAAAAATTAGTTGAAGAATATGGCGGTAAAGTTCCAGATTCACTTGATGAATTGGTAACTCTTCCTGGAGTTGGACGTAAAACTGCCAATGTTGTTTTAGGACATGCATTTGGAATTCCTGGTATTACCGTTGATACCCACTTTGGAAGGCTCTCACGAAGATTTGGGTGGACAACTTCAATGGATCCCGTCAAAGTTGAATTTGAAGTAGGAGAATTAATTCCACAGCAAGAGTGGACAAATCTCTCGCAAAGAATGATTTGGCATGGAAGGCGAATATGTCACTCACGCAAACCTGCATGCGGAGCGTGTCCGGTTGCAAAAATATGTCCATCTGTTGGAATAGGCGAGATGGATAAAAATAGGGCACAACTCTTGGTGAAATCCGATGAGGATTTTCGATGAAAAGA
>CALMJL010000127.1 GCA_937864425.1 uncultured Candidatus Planktophila sp. | reverse complement strand
GGCGCTGCAACGTGATCTAAAGTCACGCGCCGTAAATCAACATAGTAATCAGCTTCTTTTCCGGAAGAAAGAATGACTTTGCCGTGGACAACAGCCTTCTTAACAATGAGTTCTCGGAGAAGTTCCTTAGAGTTCACACAAGAACCTTATCTATAAAATCTTGCTCATTTACCATCACGACATGTTGCAAGATCGCCTCGAAATATCAAGGTTATTTCATCGTTTTGCCTTTGGGCCTAAACCTGGTCAATTTTCTGCGGCGCTTAAGAGTGGATTGGCTCAAACTAAAAGGGATCTATTAAACGTCCCCGCTATCGATACTGGAGCTCAATCAATTTCGCTTCCCGTGGTTACTGATTTAGGGCCGCGACCTGCACCAAACACGGCTGCAGTTCTAGATTTCGCGAGCGCTATGAGATCGCAGACTCAAAATTTAATCACATGGTGGCTTGATCTTATGGTGGCAAGCGATCATGGTTTGACCGAAAGATTGGTCTGGTTTTGGCATGGTCATTGGGCGACTTCAATTGCGAAAGTTGATTATCCACTTGCTATGTATAAACAGAATCAAGTATTTCGGACCTACGCTTTAGGAGATTTCCAAAAATTAAGTCGTGCCATGATTTATGATGGAGCGCTTCAGTTTTGGTTAGATGGTCAAACTAGTACGCTGAAAGCTCCTAATGAAAATTTAGCTCGCGAGCTGATGGAACTTTTTATCTTAGGTGTAAATCGATACTCAGAAGATGATGTTAAGTCTCTTGCAAAATCGCTCACTGGATTTCAGGTAACCACCAGCACTGGCGAAGTTGAATTTCAGCCCACTAGACACGATTCCAACCCGGTAACTCTCTTAGGCACTACCAAACATTTCACAGCAGAGGAGGCATCAGATTTTCTGGTGGCTCGGAGCGATTGCCAAAAATTTATTGCAGAACGAATTTGGTATCGATTCATTTCAAGTTCGGTTGAAATGCCAGGTAATTTTGCCAGCGTCAACGCTTTTTCAAATCGCTCAATCGCAGCGGCAATAAAAGCTGCAGCCTACGACCCCGCTATGAGTGATGCTAAAAATCAAATGGTTAAAGCTCCAGTTGAGTGGTTTGTGAGCGCTTGTCGGGCGCTAGAACTTATTCCTTCAAAGTTAGAAAGTAGCGCTAAGTTAATTCAAGCGCTCTCTGCCTTGGGTCAACTTCCATTTAATCCACCGAACGTTGGTGGGTGGCCAGCGGCTGAAGCATGGCTTTCTTCTGCATCTGCCCAATATCGAATCAATTTAGCTCAGTGGTTGGTAAAACAAAGTTCGCTTCGAGCAATTAAAGAGTTTGATCCAGACCGTTGGTTTATCAATAGCGCTGATTGGTTGGGGGTTTCTCAGTGGAGCCCGCGAACACAGGCAGCCCTGCGAGAGAGTCTTGCTAAACCTACTGAATTTGCAGTGCTCGCGCTTACAAGTCCCGAATATGTTGTCAATGCTTAGGAGAATCAGATGGACACATTAACTCGAAGAAAATTTCTCTCTATGACAGCAGGAGTTGTTGCCGCCAGCGCAGCTGCCCCAGTATTGAGGTTAAGTGATATCGCAGAAGCTGCAATCAATCGACCACTTCCTTCGGGAACTCCTATTTTGGTTTTGGTGACACTTTATGGTGGGAATGATGGGCTCAATACAGTGATTCCATATACAGACCCCATATATTTTTCATCACGCCCCAATATTTCTTATAAACAAGATCTCATGATTCCACTAGATTCGCAGTTGGCGTTTAATCCCTCAATGAAAAGTATGAAGGCGCTCTGGGATGCTCGAAAGGTTGCAATAGTTCGTGGGGTTGGATATCCAAAACCAGATCGCTCTCACTTTTCTTCAATGGCGAAGTGGCAAACCGCATCTCCCGAGCGCCACATCAATACGGGTTGGATTGGTAGATGGGTTGATTCCCAACCTGAAGATTCAATGCTGGCAATTTCGCTCGGTTCGGTCTTGCCGCCTCTTTTTGCGGGAGCAAAACGCTCTGGATCAGTTCTTCCTCTTGGGGGTCTCACTGTTCCTTCAGGAACACTCGGAATGCAGTGTCAGCAATTAGCAAAACCTTCACGAACAGATTCATCACTGATGGCTTCCGCAGCGTCATCTATGCGTAATTTATTTTCAGTATCAAGCACGGTGCAGCCAATACTGAAAGCGCCTGCACCTGCTTCTGCAAATTTACCCACTGTTGCTGGGGGAAATGCAGGAGGCGATAACAACCTCTCTGCTCAATTAGATATTGTTGCCAAATTGATTTCGGCGGGATCTCCTACGCGCGTGTGGTCAGTCTCTCTAGGTGGATTTGATACCCACGCCAATGAAGCAAATGCTCAATCTGTTCTACTCGGTGTTGTTTCCGACTCAATTGCGCGCTTTTTGAGTCAGCTATCAGGCACTTCACGCTCGAGCGATGTGACAGTCGTGATCTACAGCGAATTCGGTCGGCGTGTAGTTGGAAACGGTTCTCAAGGGACTGACCATGGAACTTCAGGCCCTATGTTTATTATCGGAGATAAAGTAAATGGCGGGTTCTATGGAGACCAGCCATCGTTAAAGAATTTGATTAACGGAGATTTAGCGGTGACAACCGATTTTCGTGATGTTTACTCAACTTTAATTGAAAAGGTTCTTCAATCTCCACCTGATCAAGTTTTGGGAAGATGGAGTGGTCGCACTCAATTTATGCGGGTTTAATCTTCCTTATACACAATGACATTGCTTTGCTTTTTAGTTTTTTGAGCAATTGTTGGGTTTTCAGCAAGGAGTGCATCTACTTCGATACGTAATTTGGCAACTTCGAGCGCCATATTGGCCATCGCAGTTTCGAGTTCGATAATGCGTTTGATGCCTGCGTGGTTAATGCCTTCGCCGACAAGTCGTTGCACCATGCGAAGCGATGCAATATCGCGCAGTGAATACCGGCGGTTGCGTCCGATTGTGCGAGTTGGTGAAACTAAACCTAATCGATCATATTGGCGCAGCGTTTGTGGATGTAAACCTGATAGCTCGGCAGCAACTGAAATGACATAAAGTCCTGCGTCATCATCGGGATGCTCTTCGCTTCCTAACTCGCGCTTTGGTACATCTTCGTTCATGAGCGCGCCTTAGTAAAAAATTCTGCGCGAACATCATCGCTAGCAGTTTCTTTGGCAAAAGTTTTAATTGCATCCAGTGCTTTTCCTTCAAGGCGTCGTGGAACCTGCACTTCAATGGTAATTAATAAATCTCCAGTAACTGCGCCTTTTTTTATGCCGCGACCTTTAACGCGAAGTACGCGACCAGTGGGTGTTCCGGCAGCAAGACGAACAGTGACATCATCGCCAGCAAGTGTGGGAACTTTTAGATCCGCACCGAGTGCTGCCTCTGCAAATGTGACAGGAAGTGTGAGCAATAGGTTTTCACCTTTACGCGAAAAAATAGTGTGGGGCTTTACGTGTAGCTCGATAAAGAGATCTCCGGGGCCGGCCTCACCTGGTGCGCCTTTTCCTTTAACGCGAATCTTGGCGCCATCGTTTACGCCAGCTGGTACGCGTGCAGAAATATTTTGTGGCCCGTTGCCATCGCTATTTAAACGCAAATCTAAAGTGGTACCAAAGACAGATTCTTTAAAGGTAATTGTTGCTTCAGTTTGTAAATCCGCACCTTTACGTGGACCCCGGCGCATTCCGCCGCCAAATAAATTTGCGAAGATATCTTGCGGGTTGCCGCCACCAAAGAGATCAGAGAAATCTCCACCTTGAAACCCACCACCTGTTGGTGCGCGAAATCCTCCGCGTTCGAACATGGCGCGCGCTTCATCGTATTCGGCACGCTTTTTAGAATCCGACAAAATGTCGTAAGCCTCAGAGACCGCTTTGAATTTCTCTTCGCGAGCCGGATCCCCTTGGTTTTTATCAGGGTGCAAATCGCGCGCTAAAGATCGATACTTCTTTTTGATTTCATCAGCAGATGCCTTTTTATCAACACCAAGTACTTGATAGAAATCTTTTTCGTATAAATCTTTAGCAGCCACTGTTATTCACCTACAGGTTCGGCAACAACTTCAGGTGTAGTGGCCACTTCTGGTTCAGTCACAGCAACGCGTGCAGGTCGCAAGATACGTTCTTTATATTTATATCCGGGTTGCAAAATCTTGGTTGCCGTTGCGGTAGCGACATCACTTGATGTGTCGTGCATCAGCGCTTCATGAATTTGTGGATCAAAGGCCTCGCCTTCGGTTCCATATTTTTCTAAACCAAGGCGGTTAGTAATTGCAGTCAATTGATCTGCAACTGCTTTAAATCCACCCGTTAATTCATTATGTGATGCAGCGCGATCGATGTCATCGAGGGTTGCTAGAAGTTCGGTCAGAACCAAACCAATAGCAAGCTCGTGCGCAACGGCGCGGTCGCGCTCGACCCGCTTTCGATAGTTAGCGTATTCCGCTTGTAATCGCTGTAAATCAGCAGTGAGCGCTGCCACCGGATCAGGTGCCTGATCCGGTGCAGCCTCTGCTACTTCTTCAACAACAGGAGTCGCGTTTTCCTCGACTTGCTCTGTTGATTCCATTACTTACTCTCTTCCGCATCAATAACTTCTGCATCTTCGACGCCATCATCACTTGATGGTGCGCCTTCTGCTTGTGCAGATGCACTTGCATACATCAAAGCACCGAGCGCTTGAGAGATAGTCGAAACCTTTTCAGTGTTTGACTTGATTGCATCAAAGTTTGCGCCACCAAGTGAGGTCTTCAACTCTGCAAGCGCATCGTCGAGTTCCTTCTTCTTAGTTGCAGCTTCACCATCGGTGAACTTATCTGCATTGTCGGTGAGGAATTTTTCAGTCTGGTAGACAAGTGAGTCTCCGGTATTGCGGATCTCTGCTTCTTCACGACGCTGCTTATCTTCATTAGCGTGTGCTTCAGCATCTGCCATCATGCGATCAATCTCTTCCTTAGAAAGAGCTGATCCACCAGTGATAGTCATACCTTGTTCTTTTCCAGTTGCAAGATCCTTTGCAGATACATGCACGATTCCGTTGGCATCGATATCGAAGGTAACTTCGATCTGTGGAACTCCGCGTGGAGCTGGTGCGATACCAGTGAGCTCGAACATGCCGAGCTTCTTGTTATAGGCAGCCATCTCGCGTTCACCTTGATATGCCTGGATCTGTACTGCTGGCTGATTGTCATCAGCAGTTGTAAAGATTTCAGAACGCTTGGTTGGAATTGTGGTGTTACGTTCGATGAGTTTGGTCATCACGCCACCCTTAGTTTCAATACCAAGTGATAACGGTGTGACGTCAAGGAGAAGAACATCTTTTACTTCACCCTTCAAAACACCGGCTTGAAGTGATGCACCAACTGCAACGACTTCATCAGGGTTTACGCCCTTATTTGGCTCTTTTCCGCCGGTGAGTTCGCGTACCAAGTCAACAACTGCAGGCATACGAGTTGATCCACCAACAAGAACAACGGATTGAATCTTGCTAATTGGAATACCAGCATCCTTGAGCACTGCTTGGAATGGCTTCTTGCAACGTTCGAGCAAATCAGCAGTCATTGCTTGGAACTGTGCACGAGTAATTGTTTCATCCAAGAAGAGTGGATTCTTTTCGGCATCAACAGTGATGTATGGCAAGTTGATGGTTGCTGATTGTGAAGATGAGAGTTCGATCTTCGCCTTTTCAGCAGCTTCGCGAATACGCTGCATCGCCATCTTATCTTTGGTGAGATCAATTCCATTTGATGTTCCAAATGTCTTAACGAGGTGATCAACAAGTGCTTGATCCCAGTCATCTCCACCAAGGTGGTTATCACCATTAGTTGCTTTTACTTCAACAACGCCGTCGCCGATTTCAAGAAGTGAAACGTCGAATGTTCCACCACCAAGGTCGAAGACGAGAATGGTCTGTTCTTTATCTGCTTTATCTAGACCATATGCAAGCGCTGCTGCTGTTGGTTCGTTGATAATACGAAGCACATTAAGTCCGGCAATTTCGCCAGCTTCTTTCGTTGCTTGACGTTGTGCATCATTAAAGTATGCAGGCACTGTAATAACTGCATCAGTTACGGTTTCGCCAAGATATGACTCGGCATCGCGCTTTAACTTCTGCAATACACGTGCTGAAATTTCTTGTGGTGTGTACTTCTTACCGTCGATATCCATCGTCCAGTTAGTACCCATGTGACGCTTCACGGAACGGATAGTGCGTTCTACGTTTGTCACTGATTGACGCTTAGCAACTTCACCAACCAGAACTTCGCCGTTCTTAGCGAACGCGACGATCGATGGGGTAGTGCGAGCGCCTTCTGCATTTGCAATAACCGTTGGTTCGCCACCTTCGAGTACTGAGACGCAGCTATTTGTTGTTCCGAGGTCGATTCCGACTGCTCTAGCCATGTAATTTCTCCTTCAATTAGGTCTTTTTATAACCTGAGTCGATATTACCCAAAAGGTTGAGTCACGGCGACTCAAGTTACATACGGTGGAACTCAGGTAGGCGCTGGTTTATTCCCGTGGCTAAACCCGGGTTTAGCCGTAGGTATCGCGAGGTCCCCGGCCGTTTGCGATGGAGCGGAGGCCGCGCTTCCAGGAAGGGGCATGGGGGCCGATGATTTCAAGGCGTTCGACCAAGGCGCCGGGTGCGCTCGATCTAATCTGCTCAAGAAGTTTGGGGCTTACTAAATTGAGTTGAGTTGCCCAAGCGGTGGAAGAACATTGCACCAATAACTTTCCATCAAGAAGTGACAGTGGTGTTGCGTGTTCTGCAATTTCAGGTCCGACGATTTGTGACCAGGTTGCAAAGAGTGTTCCTTCAGCGAGTCCAGAATTCCAATCACGTTGCTGCACTAAGTCATTCAAAATATCAGCAACCAAAGTTGGATCGCCGGGTGTGCTGGAGCGCTCGGTGACTTGTTTTGGTTTTTTGGTGAATCCGGTTTTGTAACTGCGGAATAAATCAAGTGCTAAATCGCGCTTCATGCTCGCTGCACCTTTCCGGGGGTTACATAAAATTTTGTTGATTGTAACTCTTCGGGTAAATCACTTTCAACAGCTGCGGTAATAATGGTTTGCTCGGCAATATGTGTGGCGCTGGTTAATTGAGCGCGACGTACCGTGTCGAGCTCTGCAAAGATATCGTCAAGAATCAAGACTGGTGTGGCGCCATCACTTTTTAGTAAATGATAAGAACCAAGGCGTAATGAGATTGCCATCGACCATGATTCGCCGTGGCTGGCATAACCTTTGGCAGGAAAATCTCCTAGTTGTAAATGTAAATCATCGCGGTGTGGACCAATTAATGAAACCCCGCGTTCATTCTCTTGGCGCTCCACTTCTTTCTGGCGCTCAGTAAGCACACTGATGTTTTCGTTTGCATCAGCGCTTAAGTTTTCAGTGCTTGATTTATAAGAGATTGATGCAGGTTTTACTTCATTGAGGTTGGCATATTGTGATTGCACAAATGGGCCCAGTTCATCAACCAATTTGATGCGCTCTGCACTTAATTGAGCGCCGTAGTGAATAAGTTGTTCGGTCCATGGAATCAGCGCACTTTCAGGGGCGCGGGTTTTTAGCAGTGTATTTCGCTGCTTTACGACGCGTTCGTAATCAGAGATAACACCAGCAAGTCGTGGTGATTGGGTGATTAATAACTTGTCGAGAAAATCACGACGGTGGGTGGGCTCACCTCGCACTAAGTCCAAATCTTCTGGTGAAAAATAAATAACTTGCAGCGCCCCTAATATCTCGCGCTGCGATTTTGTAGGGTTGCCATTAATGCGTGCTCGGTTTGCTTTTACTGCATTGAGTTCAAGATCTACAAAAAGTGTGCGGTTATCGCTTTCAATCTCTGCCCGAATAATTGCTTGATCTGCGCCCAGTGCAATAAGTGGTTGGTTTCCTGATACGCGGTGAGAGGAAAGATATGCAAGGTAGATCAAACTTTCGGCGATATTAGTTTTTCCGCTTCCATTGTTGCCTATAAAGGTTGCGTGGCCAGGTGGGAATTCAATCTCTAAGTTTTGATAAGAACGAAAATTGGTAAGTGATAACCGCGCAACCCGCATGAGTGGTAACGCCTTTTAAGAGGCGTAACGCATTGGCATTAACAAGTAGCGGTAATTCTCGATTGAAGGACTGTTGGGTTCGGTGCGTCCTGTGAGAATTGCTGGTTTGTTATTGCCGGTAAATGAAATTTGTACAAATGGGGTTCCAACAGCTTGCAAACCATCGGTAAGAAATGTTGGGTTAAATGCAATCGAAATTGGATCACCATTAAGTAGTACATCAATGGTTTCAGTTGCTTGTGCTTCTTCGCCAGCGCCAGCTTCGAGGGAGACGCCGCCATCTTTAAATTCAAGGCGTAGTGGAACAGTTTTATCAGTCACGAGCGCAACGCGGCGGACAGAATCTAAAAAGGGTGCAACTTCAACAACTGCTGTTGTAGATGTTTCGGTAGGAAGTAAATGGCGGTAGGGAGGGAAGTTTCCATCAAGCATGCGAGACGTCATTGACTTACCGTCGCCAGCAAAGCCTGCGAGGCGATCATTGGAAGTGCTGGGAGCGAATGAGAGTGAAACGTTCTTTGTTCCAACCAGAGATTTAGCTGCATCAGCAAGGGTGCGAGCGCGCATGAGTGCTTGGGTAGAAAATCCTGGTGTTGCTGGGCTCCATGTGAATTCACGAACCGCTAAACGGTAGCGATCTGTGGCTGCCAATGTGATGGTCTCTTCGGTGATATCAACATGTACACCAGTAAGAGTTGGTAGTGAATCATCGCGGCCTGCTGCGATTGCAACTTGAGCTACTGCTGTTGCAAAGGTGTCACTTGCCACAGTGCCAGTTGTTTGTGGAAGTTCTGGAAGGTTTGGATATTCAGAGAGTGAAAGTGTAGGAAGAGTAAATTTTGCAGAACCTGAAGTCACCAACACTCTTGAACCATCGAGAGCGATAGTGATTGGTTTGTTAGGGAGTGATCGAGAAATTTCAGCCAATAATTTGCCAGGGACTAATACTTCGCCTTTATTTAAAATATCTGCTTTAAATGAAGCTTTACTAGAAGTTTCTAAATCAGACCCACTGAGCAACACTTCATTTCCGGTTGCGTCGATTTTAATTCCGAGAAGTTCGGTTTTAATAGGGCGGGATGAAAGAGATCTTGAAACCCAGTTCACTGCATCAGTGAGCGCTTGTTGTTCAACTGTAAATTTCACGCCGTAGCCCTCGCACTCATGTAGGTGTTTTCTCTAAGTAGAACTGTAATTTGTGAATGGTTCGCTTGGGAACTGAATTTGTATATATAAAGGTAGTAGTAATAGCGGGGTGTTAAAACTGTGGAAAGAGAGCGAAAAGGCAGGTCAATGCGGGTTTTTACTGCACACCTGCTGTGTGTAAAAGCGCTTAATCTGTGGGCGAATGTGTGTAAACACCGCATCGTTAGATCCCACCTTTCTTAATAAAGAGCGAAACTTTTCTCTTACCCACAGAAATCTCTGCAGTATCCACAGTTATCCACAACTTATCCCCACCTTGGGGGTAAAGCGGGTAAAAACGGACAATTCTGGTTATTTTGCGTCTTTTACGGTTGGGTCTGCTGCTTAATACGGGTGGTGAGCTCGTTGACCTGGTTATAGATCGAGCGGCGCTCAGCCATAAGTTCGCGAATCTTGCGATCAGCATGCATCACAGTGGTGTGGTCACGCCCGCCAAATGTCTGGCCGATTTTCGGAAGTGAGAGCTCAGTGAGTTCGCGGCAGAGATACATCGCAATCTGGCGCGCATTCACAAGTGCGCGGGACCGGGATGTGCCACAGAGATCGTCAATGGTGAGGCTGTAGTACGCCGCAGTCTGCGCCATGATGGTGGGAGCGGTGATCTCTGAATTAACCTCATCAGGAATTAAATCTTTAAGAACAATTTCTGCAAGGCCCATATCAACAACTTGGCGATTAAGCGATGCAAATGCGGTGACGCGAATAAGCGCACCCTCAAGCTCGCGAATATTTGTAGAGATTTTGCTTGCAATAAATTCAAGAACATCATCCGGTGCATTGAGTTTATCTTGCGCAGCTTTCTTGCGAAGAATTGCAATACGGGTTTCTAACTCTGGTGGTTGGATATCGGTAATCAAACCCCATTCAAAACGAGAGCGAAGTCGATCTTCGAGAGTTGTTAATTGTTTTGGTGGACGGTCTGACGAGATAACAATCTGTTTATTAGCGTTATATAAAGTGTTGAAGGTGTGGAAGAACTCTTCTTGGGTTCGTTCCTTATTTTCTAAAAACTGAATGTCATCAACAAGGAGAATATCTAGATCGCGATAACGTCTTTGGAATGCAGTTGCTTTATCGTCGCGGATTGAGTTAATAAA
>CALMJL010000126.1 GCA_937864425.1 uncultured Candidatus Planktophila sp. | reverse complement strand
GTGAAATTTAAGGATGCCGAATTAATTGGTATTCCAGTAATTGTGGTTGTTGGAAAGGCGCTCGAGCAAGGTAATGTCGAAATTCGTGCTCGCCAAACTGGTGCAAAAAATGAAGTTCCAATCGCATCTGCTACGGCAACAATTTCTGAGTTGCTAGGCACTTTGCAATAACGTGTTCTATGACCTTTCGCTTGTAACCACCATCCTTCTCTTCCTAGCAATTTTCTTTGCGGGATTTGTCGATGCAGTCGCTGGTGGGGGAGGCTTGATTCAACAACCATCGCTGCTGATTACTTTTTCTGAGACCAATACCGTTACTGTGATGGGAACATCGAAGACAGCTGCTGCATTTGGAACCAGTGCGGCAGCGCTCCGATACCGCACATCAATCAAAACTGATCCAAAGTTATTGTTATCAATGGTGATTCCAGCTTTTATTGGCTCATCACTTGGTGCACTTCTTGCAACTCATGTCTCAGCTCAAAATCTAAAATCTGCCATATTTTTTATGATGGTTCTTATATTTATCTACACATTCGCTAAGCCCGAGCTCGGAAAAGAAAAGGTTGAGCGATTTACTCCTGGCGCGCTGAAAAAAGTTGGCGCCATTGCTGCCTTTGTCATTGGCTTTTATGACGGCCTGATTGGTCCAGGTACCGGAACCCTATTAATGATTGTGCTCGTTGCGGTGATGGGTTTTGCCTTTATTGGCGCTTCGGCGATTGCCAAGGTAGTGAACCTAACCACCAATATTGCAGCCATTATTGTGATTGGCATTCGCGTTCCAATTATGTGGAAGCTTGGAATCGCACTTGGGATTGCCAATTTACTCGGCGGCCTGATTGGTTCGCATGTTGCGGTGAGAAAAGGTTCTGGATTTGTGCGCACCTTTTACTTGATTGTGACCGGATTGCTCATCCTTAGATTGGGGTATGACATCTTTGCGTCGATGTGATTTTCAATTTCCTCG
Source organism: uncultured Candidatus Planktophila sp. (assembly GCA_937864425.1). Lineage (GTDB taxonomy): Bacteria > Actinomycetota > Actinomycetes > Nanopelagicales > Nanopelagicaceae > Planktophila. The sequence continues at coordinate 1,515 of CALMJL010000126.1, read as the reverse complement.
AGTGATGTAAACTACAGGCCATAACTTCATAACAACTAAACAATAATTAAATACAAGGGGCACCAATGGCAATATCAGATCAAATTTCTCAACTGGTAACACCTGCAGTTGAATCACGCGGACTTTTTCTTGAAGAAGTACAAATCGTCTCACCCGGCAAACATCGCATTGTTACATGCATTGTTGATGGCCCCTCTTCACTTAACCTGGATCAAGTCACCGAGATTTCGAGAGAAATTTCAGAACTCCTGGATGCGGCAGCGTTCATGGGAGATTCGCCTTTCACATTAGAAGTAACGTCACCTGGCGTTGATAGACCGCTGACCAAAGAGCGTCATTTCACGAAAAATATTGGCCGACTCATGAAGGTCGTTAAAGTCGATGGAGTCGTTATTACTGGAAGAGCAGTCTCGGCTGCTCCTGATTCAGTAACTCTCACTGTGACTGAAAAGAAAAGCGAGAAAGAAGTTCTTATTCAACTGGCAGATATCAAACGTGCCACAGTAGAAATTGAGTTTAACCGTAAAGAGGGTGACAAATAATGCATGTAGATATGACTGCGCTCGTGCATCTGACTAAAGAGAAAGAGATGTCACTCGAACAATTGATTCAAGCAATTGAGGTAGGAGTACTCACTGCCTATAACCAAACTCATGAACCTAAGCGTCATGCCCACGCCAAACTCAATCGTGAAAGTGGAGAAATTCAGATTCTGATTCCTACTTTTAATGAATTAGGCGAAAAGGTAAGTGAGGAAGTTGATTCGCCTGAAGGCTTTTCCAGAATTGCAACATCCACTGCGCGACAGGTAATCAAACAACAAATGCGAGCTAGTAATGATGCTGAAATTGTTGGCGAATTTACAATGTCAGTGGGAGACATAGTCTCAGGGTTAGTTCAACAAGGTAGAGATCCCAAGATGATTCATGTCAATCTTGGTCGAGTCGAAGGAAGAATCCCTCCTCAAGAACAAGTTCCTGGCGAGGTTTATCACCATGGCGATCGCATCAAATGTTTTGTGGTTGAAGTAAAGCAAGGCATGAAGGGCCCTGAAATTATGCTCTCGCGTAGCCATCCTGCATTGGTCAAGCAATTATTTGCACTTGAAGTTCCAGAAATTAATGATCGTATTGTTGAAATCATGGCGGTAGCGCGCGAAGCAGGTCATCGCACCAAGATTGCAGTGCGTTCACATCGCGCTGGCGTTTCTCCAAAAGGTTCACTAATTGGCCCCATGGGAGCACGCGCCCGTGCTGTGATGGAGGAACTCAATGGAGAAAAGATTGACATCGTTGATTTTGACGAAGATCCAGCCAAGTTCGTGGCACACGCACTAGCACCTGCAAAAGTTTCAAGTGTAGAAATTGTTGATGAGGCAGCCCGCTCTGCCAAAGTAATCGTGCCCGATTACCAACTCTCGCTCGCTATTGGTAAGGATGGACAGAATGCTCGACTTGCTGCACGGCTAACTGGTTGGCGCATCGATATCCATCCTGACAATCCTTCACCTGCCGC
>CALMJL010000125.1 GCA_937864425.1 uncultured Candidatus Planktophila sp. | reverse complement strand
GCGAAGTGGAATTTTGTACCCAAGTTGGCAAAAGGTGCGTGACAGAAGGGGAGGGCGGGGGTATAAGCACTCGGTTTGCCCCGAATAGGGGTCGGGCGATACCCTTGCCCTTCGCACAAAATTTCCAAGGTCAATGCATATAGCGGCGGGGACCTTCTAGTTGTGCGTGTCCACATATAAGTGAACTTGTCTGGAAGGACATCTCTTGGCCGCGAAAAAGAATTCAACTGCCCCACGCCGTATTTCATTCGCAAAGATCCGTGAACCACTAGAAGTTCCAAACCTACTCGCGCTCCAAATCGAAAGCGTCGACTGGTTATTGGGCAACGATGCATGGCGCTCACGACTTGCAGAAACAACAAACACAAATCGAGGAGAACTTCCTTCGAAATCTGGTTTGGAAGAAATCTTTGAAGAGATTTCACCAATCGAAGATTTCCAAGGTGCAATGTCACTGTCATTCCGTGACCATCGCTTCGAGCCACCTAAGTATTCAATCGCAGAGTGCAAAGAACGCGACATGACATATTCGCAGCCACTCTTCGTTACCGCAGAATTTACCAACAACGAGACTGGCGAAATTAAATCGCAGACAGTCTTCATGGGCGACTTCCCAGTTATGACTCCACGTGGAACCTTCGTTATTAACGGAACCGAACGTGTTGTCGTTTCTCAGATTGTTCGTTCACCTGGTGTTTATTTTGAACGCCAAATTGAAAAGACTTCAGATAAAGATGTTTACACTTCAAAGATCATTCCAAGCCGCGGCGCTTGGCTTGAATTTGAAGTTGATAAGAAAGATATGGTCGGCGTTCGTATCGACCGTAAGCGTAAGCAGTCAGTAACAGTTTTCCTTAAGGCACTCGGTTGGACTGACGAGCAAATTCGCGAAGAGTTCGGTGACTTTGCATCAATGATGGCAACTCTTGAGAAAGATACAGTTAAAACTCAAGATGAAGCACTTCTTGATATCTATCGCAAGATGCGTCCAGGTGAACCACCAACCAAGGAAGCGGCACAGAATCTCATCGAGAACCTTTACTTCAACGCAAAGCGCTATGACTTGGCCAAGGTCGGTCGCTTTAAGGTAAATAAGAAGCTAGGTCTTGATCTTGAGCTCTCACAGAGCATGCTCACAATCTCAGATATTGTGGCAACTCTTCGCTATCTCGTTGCACTTCACCGTGGTGATCTCACTATGGATTACGGCCGCGAAGTACGCGTTGAAAAGGACGATATCGATCACTTCGGTAATCGTCGCCTTCGCACTGTTGGTGAATTGATTCAAAACCAAGTTCGTATCGGACTTTCACGTATGGAACGTGTTGTTCGCGAACGTATGACAACTCAAGATGTCGAAGCAATTACTCCTCAGACTTTGATCAACATCCGTCCGGTTGTTGCTTCAATCAAGGAATTCTTCGGAACATCTCAGTTGTCACAGTTTATGGATCAGACGAATCCACTTTCTGGTTTGACTCACAAGCGTCGTCTTTCAGCACTGGGACCTGGTGGTCTTTCACGTGATCGTGCTGGCTTCGAAGTTCGTGACGTTCACCCATCTCACTACGGACGTATGTGTCCAATCGAAACTCCTGAAGGTCCAAACATCGGACTTATTGGTTCGCTTGCAACATATGGTCGCGTTACTGCATTTGGATTTATCGAAACTCCATATCGCAAAGTTGTTAAAGGTAAGGTCACCGATCAGGTTGATTACCTAACTGCTGATGAAGAAGATGAGCACGTTATTGCGCAAGCAAACGCGCCACTTACTGACGATAACCACTTCGCAGAAGCTCGTGTACTCGTTCGTCGCCGCGGTGGCGAAGTTGAATACATCATGGCTGAAGAAGTTGATTACATGGACGTTTCACCACGTCAGATGGTTTCTGTTGCAACAGCAATGATTCCATTCCTCGAGCACGATGATGCAAACCGTGCGCTCATGGGATCTAACATGATGCGTCAGTCTGTTCCATTGATGCGCGCAGAATCGCCACTCATTGGTACTGGTATGGAATTCCGTGCAGCAGTTGATGCTGGCGATGTTCTTACAGCATCAAAGGCTGGCGTTGTTACCGAAGTAGCTGCTGACGAAGTTAAGGTCATGGCAGATGACGGTACTTACCAAACATATTCACTAGCGAAATTCACTCGTTCAAACCAAGGTACTTCATATAACCAGAAGGTTGTTGTTACCGAAGGTCAGAAGATTGAAGTTGGCTCAGTCATCGCTGATGGTCCTTGTACTCAAAATGGCGAAATGGCGCTCGGCAAGAACTTGCTCGTTGCCTTTATGTCATGGGAAGGCCACAACTACGAAGATGCGATCATCCTTTCGCAGCGCCTTGTTCAAGACGATGTTTTGACTTCTATTCACATTGAGGAATATGAAGTTGATGCACGCGATACCAAACTTGGTGCTGAAGAAATCACTCGCGATATTCCAAACGTTTCTGAAGAAGTTCTTGCAGATCTCGATGAGCGCGGAATCATTCGCGTTGGTGCCGATGTAGTTCCTGGCGACATTTTGGTTGGAAAGGTAACTCCTAAGGGAGAAACTGAACTCACACCAGAAGAGCGTTTGCTTCGCGCAATCTTTGGCGAGAAGGCACGCGAAGTTCGCGATACATCTCTTAAGGTGCCACACGGTGAATCTGGAAAAGTTATCGGCGTAAAGATTTTTGAATCTGAAGAAGGATTCGAACTTCCAGCTGGCGTTAACCAGCTCGTACGCGTCTATGTAGCGCAGAAGCGCAAGATTCAAGATGGTGACAAGCTTGCTGGTCGCCACGGTAACAAGGGTGTTATCTCAAAGATTCT
>CALMJL010000124.1 GCA_937864425.1 uncultured Candidatus Planktophila sp. | reverse complement strand
GAAAAAGCTGCACAAGCGCGCTTTAAGGAATTTATGAAAAAGGGTTTGGATAGCTACGACGAAAACCGCAATTTCGCTGGAATCGATGGCACTTCTAAGATGAGCACATACCTCAAGTTCGGTGAGATTCACCCCCGCACCTTGCTTGCTGCCTGCGGTGAGTCAAAAGCGCATGACACATTCCGAAAAGAGATTGCATGGCGCGAATTTTATGCAGATGTGCTTTTTCACAATCCCCACACCGATACTGATTATTACGCACCACAATTTAAAAATATGCGTTATGACAAGCCAGGTAAGCAATTTCAGGCGTGGTGCGAAGGAAAGACAGGCTATCCCTTTGTCGATGCTGCCATGCGCCAATTAGTACTTGAAGGTTGGATGCATAATCGCACTCGTATGGTGGTTGCGTCATTTCTCGTGAAAGATCTCCATCTTGAATGGCAACTAGGTGAACGGTTTTTTGCTGAACACCTTGTTGATTATGATGTTGCATCAAATGCACATGGATGGCAATGGACAGCCGGTACTGGTACTGATGCTTCACCGTATTACCGAGTCTTCAATCCAATTGAACAAGGCAAGCGATTTGATGAAAATGGAGATTACATTCGCAAATATGTGCCAGAACTTGCTCACTTAAGTGCATCAGAGATCCACGAACCATGGGAATTTCTTGATGGGTATTCGCATGGATACCCAGAACGCATCGTTGATCATGCGCTAGAGCGGATTGAATCGCTCGAACGGCTAAAAGAGATTAAAGCGGAGAAGCCTGAAAAACCTCCACGCCGCTCTTCTTAGCTTCATACATTGCAGCATCGGCTCTCTCTAATAAGTTTTTTCCACCATCATTTTTTACGTATCCAATACTGACGCCCAGCTGTAATGCGTGGCCATTGATTGAAAGTGGATAACTCAAGGTAGCTGCAAGTGCATACGCGAGCTCTATCGTGTCATCCGGTGAACCGTATGCAAGAACTCCAAATTCATCTCCACCTAATCGAGCAATAATCGAACCTGTTGGCAAAACGCGGCTAAAGCGGCGCGCTACATGGCGCAGAACTTCATTTCCTACCTCGTGGCCATATTGATCATTTACTGGTTTAAAGTGATTGAGGTCAAGTAATAAGAGCGCTCCTTCTAATTGCGAGAAGGCATCTAACTCTGCAATGAGGCGCCTTCTATTAGGAAGCCCCGTCAGTTCATCAGTGCGAGCGAGCACTTTCTCTTCACCAAGATTGCGTGCTTGTCGAATCACAATTCCCATACGGATGAATGCCAAGAAAAGCGTGGCGATAGTTGGCGCCAAAATAAA
>CALMJL010000123.1 GCA_937864425.1 uncultured Candidatus Planktophila sp. | reverse complement strand
CGTCGTCGTAAGAAGGCAGCTGCAGCAGCAGCTCCAAAGAAGCGCCGCCGCAAGAAGGCAGCTGCTGCATCAGCAGCTCCAAAGCGCCGTCGTCGTAAGAAGGCAGCAGCTAAGTAATTATTTACTTATAAAAAACCCCGCCAGGAAACTGGCGGGGTTTTTTAATTCTGATTGAAATTTAAATACTTAATCTTGCGGTGGGTTCGCTTTCAAAGAATCTGTAACTCGTTCAAATATTTCAGAGAGAACTTTCTGATCTTCCTTCGATAGATGATCAATAAATCTAGTGCGCACACTCTCAACATGATCAGGTGCAGCTGCCACGATGGCCTTCCACCCCTTTGCAGTCATCACCGCAAAATATCCACGTTTATCAACGGGGCAAGCTTCTCGTTTTACCCACCCTGCCTTCTCCATCACTTTGATGCGATGAGAAAGGCGCGAGCGCGAGAGCATTGCCACATCAGCTAATTCACTCATCCGCATCCGGCGGTCTGGGGCATCGCTTAATTGGGCCAAGACCTCGTAATCGGCCATCGAAAGTTCGTGGCAATCAAGGTCAGAATCCAGAGCTTCGAGCAGTCTGCGGCTGGCGATGATGTATCTGCGCCAAGCTTTCATTTCGGCAGGGTTTAACCAGCGTGGTGTTGTAGCGTTTTGCCCTGCCATAAGGGCAAGTGTAAGGTAAAAAGTAAGAAAGTTTAACTTTCAATTACTTTCCTAATGTAGAAATGGAAGCCATGAGCGCGCTCAAATCCGGAATCAGCATCCAAGATTTAGACCCACAGATCCGCCCCCAAGATGACCTCTTCCGTCATTACAACGGTAAATGGATTCGCGAGTACGAAATGCCGGCAGATCGCGCCAGTGATGGCATCTTTCGCAAACTGCACGATGAGGCCGAAGCGCGAGTGCGCGACATCATCGAAAATTCAAGCGGCTCCGGAGAAGCGCAAAAAATTGGCGACCTCTACAAATCTTTTATGGATACTGATGCCATTAAAGCCCGCGGCTTATCCCCCATTGCAGATGATCTGCAACGCATTGATGCCATCTCTACTCACCAAGAATTTATCGCAGTCATGGCATCACTTGAGATGCGCGGTATCGGCGGAATCTTTGGAGCTGGCATTTATCCAGATGCGATGGATTCCAATACCAATATCGTCTATCTCGGTCAGGGTGGACTTTCGCTCCCTGATGAGTCTTATTACCGCGAGGATCAATTCGCTGAAATTCGTACCGCCTTTTTGGCGCATATCGAAAAGATGTGTGCTCTGGTTGGAATCAAAGATGGTGCCACCGTTGCGCAACATATTCTGAAATTGGAAACTGAAATCGCATCGCACCACTGGGACCAAGTCAAAGATCGCGATGCCACCTTGACCTACAACAAGTTCAGCCGAGCAGACCTTGAAACCAGTGCCCCACACTTATTATTTGATACCTGGGCAGAGCATGCCCAGGTGCCTGCCAAGGCGCTCGACACCGTGATCGTTTGCGAACCATCGTTTTTTGAAAACGTCTCTGCCATGCTCGCTGGCTTTGCCGGGCAGCGCGATGCCTGGGTGGCCTGGCTGAAATTAAATCTGGTGTCAGCGAGCGCTGCCTATTTGACCGATGACATCGTGCAACAGAATTTTGAGTTCTATGCCAAGACCCTTTCTGGCACTCCACAAATTCGCGATCGCTGGAAGCGCGGAGTTTCGGTTACTCAAGGCGCGCTCGGTGAAGCAATCGGAAAGGTCTACGTCGAAAAGTACTTTCCCGCTGCTGCCAAAACCGAGATGAAGAAGTTGGTCGACAATCTGCTTGAGGCATATCGCCTGAGCATCATCGAACTCCCTTGGATGTCCGAAGCCACTAAAGCCAAGGCGCTCGAGAAGCTCAAGAAGTTCACCCCCAAGATTGGCTACCCCGATAAATGGCGTGATTATTCGGCCCTTGAAATTTCAGCAAGTGATCTGATTGGAAATTTATGGCGCATCGCAGCCTTTGATCATGCCTATGCGATTGCCAAGTTAGATAAGCCAGTCGACCGCAGCGAATGGCATATGACGCCGCAAACGGTGAATGCGTATTACAACCCACTCGCCAATGAGATTGTCTTTCCTGCCGCAATTTTGCAACCTCCATTCTTTGATCTCGAAGCAGATATTGCTGCGAACTACGGTGGAATCGGGGCTGTGATTGGCCATGAAATTGGCCACGGCTTTGATGATCAAGGTTCTAAATATGATGGCGATGGCAACATGGTTGATTGGTGGACCGATGAAGATCGCGCCAAATTTGAAGAGCTCACCAAAGTTCTCGTCAAACAATTCGATGCGCTCTCCCCTGAAAGCACCCCCGATATTCACGTCAATGGGGCATTTACTTTGGGCGAAAATATTGGTGATTTAGGTGGACTTGGAATTGCCTATAAGGCCTACAAATTAGCGCTGGGTGGGGCTGAAAGCCCAGTTATTGATGGCCTTACTGGAGACCAGCGCTTCTTCCTTTCTTATGCTCATTCATGGCGCAATAAGAATCGCCCCGAGGAAGTTCGCCGCCGGATTGCCATCGACCCGCACTCCCCTGATGAATTCCGTTGCAATCAGATTGTGCGCAACGTCCAAGAGTTCTACGACGCCTTTAATGTCACTGAAAAAGATGGACATTGGCTCGATCCCAAAGAGCGGGTTCGGATTTGGTGAATTTAATCGATTGGGAAGTGGCAGGCTACTTGCGATTTACCAATTGTTAAAAGAGTTGGCTCATCGGTTCGACATTTCTCTTGGGCTTTCCAGCAACGAGTATTAAAGACGCACCCTTTGGGTGGATTAATTGGGCTAGGCAGATCGCCTTGCAAAATTATGCGTTCGCGAGTTCTTTCATTGCGCGGATCGGGAAGCGGAACAGCCGATAGCAGCGCCTTTGTATAAGGGTGGCGCGGCATCGCAAAGAGATCGGCAGTAGCCGCAAGTTCCATGATCTTTCCGAGATACATCACTGCAACGCGGTCGGAAATATGTTGCACAACTGATAAATCATGGGCGATAAAGACCATGCTGATTTTTTCTTCTGCCTTGAGATCATCGAGCAAATTAATTACTTGGGCTTGGATAGATACATCAAGAGCGGAAACTGGCTCGTCTGCCACTATAAAGCGAGGTTTGAGAGCGATGGCACGGGCAATACCAATTCGCTGCCGTTGGCCTCCTGAGAACTCGTGGGGATAGCGATTAAAGTGTTCGGGATTGAGTCCGACGCGCTCCATCAGAGCTTGCACTGCCTGTTTCATGCCACCAGCAGGTTCTACTCCCTGAATTTCAAATGGCGCAGATATGATCTTTCCGATTGTCTGGCGAGGATTGAGCGCTGAATAGGGATCTTGAAAGATGATCTGCATCTGGGCGCGAAGTGGGCGCATCGCAGATGGCTTCAATCGAGTGATGTCTCGTCCCTCGAAGAATATGGAGCCGGATGTTGGTTCATTAAGTTTCAAAATGGTGCGACCGGTTGTGGTCTTGCCGCATCCTGATTCTCCTACGAGCCCCAAGGTCTCGCCTGCAGCTAATTCAAATGAGACTCCACTTACCGCCTGTACGAAACTGGCAGGGCCACGTCCACTTTTCTTAATGGGAAAGTGTTTAACCAGGTTGTCGACCTTCAGAATAGGTTCAGCCATTACCTCAGCTCCTGTAGATCTTTATCGAAGGTTGAATTTCTTACTTCCAGTGGAATATGGCAACGTGATTTGTGGCCAGTGATGTCACCGTGGAGTTCAACAGGAACAACAGCGCAATCTTGTGGCGACAAATGTCTGAACTCGCAGCGTGCCGAGAATGCGCATCCTTGAGGCAAATTAATCAAAGATGGTGGCTGTCCTGGAATCGCTTTTAAGCGCTCGTTACTTGCAGCAATACGGGGTACTGATTTGAGCAATCCGAGGGTGTAGGGAGCGCGAGGTGTATAGAAAATTGAATCCACATCGGCTTCTTCAACAATTTGTCCCGCATACATCACAGAGACTCGATCCGAGACTTGAGCGACAACTCCTAAATCATGGGTAATTAAAAGAATTCCCATATCAAATTCTTTCTTGAGTTTATCTAGCAGCGCCAAAATCTGTGCCTGAACGGTGACATCGAGCGCAGTTGTAGGTTCATCTGCAATAAGCAAACGTGGTGAATTCATTAGCGCCATGGCAATCATCACGCGCTGACGCATTCCACCTGAGAATTGGTGTGGATATTCTTCGGCTCTAATAGCAGGTTCTGGAATTCCTACTAAATCAAGCATCTCGAGCACGCGAGCATGAGCCGCTTTTTTACCACCTTCATGGTGGACTTCATATGCCTCAGACAGCTGATTACCAATTTTGTAATACGGATGCAGCGAAGACATCGGATCTTGGAAAATCATGGCCACTGCGCGACCGCGAATATCACGAATCTCTTCATCATTCAGTGAGACCACATCTTTTATGGTGCCACCATCATTTATTTTGATAGAACCTTCGATAATGGTGGAGCCTTTCTTGTGAAGGCCCATGATCGAAAGACTTGTGACTGTTTTACCTGATCCTGATTCACCAACTATTGCAACAGTCTCACCCGAATTAACTGTCAGGGAGACCCCGTCAACTGCTTTGACGGTGCCATCCTCAGTAGGGAATGAAACTCGTAAATTTTCAATAGAGAGCAAATTTGTCATTTAATGCGCACTCTCGGATCTAGTACTGCATAGAACATATCGACGATCAGGTTCATCACGATCACAACCACCGCCGCCAGAATTGTCGTTGCTAAAACCACAGGTAAATCGAATTCATAGACTGAACGAAGCGTTAACCGGCCTAGGCCAGGCAAATTAAAGATTGTTTCGGTGATGATGGCACCACCAATGAGACCTGCGAAATCAAGTCCTGCCAAGGTAATAATCGGCGCTAATACGGCTCGGAAGGTGTGCTTGAAAAATACCTTTCGTTCTCCAACGCCTTTGGCGCGAGCGGTTCGGATGTAATCTTCGCCGAGAGTCTCAAGCAGTGCCGAGCGAGTGAAACGGGTATATAAAGCAGCGTATGCAATAGCCAAGGTAATCCATGGCAAGATGAAGTATTGGAAGAATTTATAGGGATTTTCAAAGAAAGATGTGTATCCAGTCAAGGCGAGCGGGATGAGCTTCCATTTAATTGAGACCCAAATCAGAAGTGCTAAGCCCGTGACAAATGTGGGAAGTGATGTTGCTAGTAAAACAAAGACTGAACTACTGGTATCGGGCCAACGATTCTTAAATTTTGCAGCCACTATGCCAAGCCCCAAACCAACTGCTAACCAGAGAAGCAGTGCGCCTACCGCCAACTGAATGGTGATGGGAAGCGCTTCGGTAATCATGTTGGTGACGCAAGCATTTTCATTAAAGGAGTAGCCAAATGATGGCGCGGGACATGAAAATGCGGCGCTTCCGGCGCCATAGGTACGCCCTACAAATATTCCGGAAATAAAGAGCCAGTATTGCTCAAGTAATGGTTTATCTAGTCCTAAGCGAATTCGATTTGCCTCGACGATTGATTTAGTGCACCGCTGACCACAAGTAAGAGCAGCAGGGTCAAAAGGCAGGAACGAGAAGATAATAAAAACAACAGCTGACACAGCCAGGATAGTGAAGAACGCAAAGAGCATTCTTCGTCCTACGTATGCCAACACGATATTACCTCCAGCAGGAAAAAATTAGCAGAGACATAGAGAAAGTACTTCCAGTGAACCAGAGTAGTTCACTGGAAGTACTTTTTATCCTCTTTTGAAAGATCAGGATTTAGTTATTAATCCACATCTTTCCGTAGGCAGGGTTTCCTTGCGGAACCCAGAAGAAGACGCCTGCAACCTGTGAGCCCCAAACTTCTTGAGCCTTACCAAATGTTGTTGGTAGTACCCAGAAGTTCTTCATGGCTTCGGCATCAAGTGCCTTCCACATAGCTGCCTGCTTCTTGCGATCCGTAGTCTTCATAGCAAGGTTTACCTTGTCTTCAAATGCCTTGTAGTTAGGATCATCTGTATTTTGTGACAAGTTAAATCCGCCGTATGAAGCGAAGAGTTCAGGGATAACAGTTGAAGCATTTGCCCAGTCAGCTCCCCAACCAGCTCCAGACATATCGCTCTGCTTTGCTGGATTCATAACTGTTGAGTAGTAACCGGACTTAATGATGTTGTACTTAACTTTAATTCCAGCGCGAGCATATGCTGCTTCGTTAATTGGAATTGTGTCGTTAAGTGCAACTGACTGACGAGCATCAATCAAGATGCCATCTTCAGTTGCCTTCTTGTAGTCAGCAGGGCACTTAGTCTTTGCAGTTTCGAGAAGTGCCTTTGCCTTTGCAATGTTTCCTTCTGGCATAAAGTCTGCACTTCCTGGACCAACAACCTTGGTAGGTGCAAAGTCAGTTGCAACGAGTGGGCTGATGACACCTGTTGCATAGGATCCTGCAAACTTTGGACCACCTGCATAGTCAAGGAGCGCCTTAGCATTACGAGCGTAGTACATCGCTGCACGTACTTCGAGGCAAGGCATCTTCTTTACGTTAAATGCAATGTAGTTTGCGTATGGATCTGAGTTATTCATACGACGCTTAGCCAAGTTTGGATCATCAAAGAACTTGTCGCGGTTAGTTGGAAGTGGTCCACCAAAGTTCACTGCTGTTGGGATTGTGTCTTCAAGCATGATTTGGTCGATAACTTCTTCATCTAATCCGAACTGGATGATGACTTCATCTGGATATGGAGTACGGAAACCATCAGTTGACTTTGACCATTGTGGGTTACGGACCATACGAAGCTGAGTCTTGCTATTTTCAACAATCTTGTATGGACCTGTTGCCTGTGGCAACAAATCGTACTTATCGCCAGTGTCCTTCTTAGCTTGAATTGGAGAGATAACTCCGTAGGTTGCTAGATAGTTAAAGTCAGCAACCGACTTATTCAACTGGAAGGTAATGGTGCGATTGTCTTTTGAGCAAGAGACAGCCTTCTTGAATGCTGCAACACCCTCTGGGGTGTTCTTGTAAGGACCTGTGTAAATGGAGTTGCCATCCTTGTCCTTTGGAATATCTAACCAAGCCTGTAGATAAGCAGGTCCATTTGTGATGACATCTGTTGCGAATACGCGTGAAACACCATACTGAACGTGTTCGCAAGTAATTGCAACGCCATCTTCAAACTTTGTTCCTGGACGAAGTGTGAACTTCCAGGTCTTTGCTTCATTGCTTGGAACACCAGTGTTTGTTGCTAGATCTGGAACGAGGTTTGCACCTGCAGCTCCTGGAACTGGGTTATAAGCGACCAATGTGCGAGTATGAAATGAATTCATAAATGCAAGGTCACGACCGGTGTAAATACGACTTGGATCTAGGTGATCAAGGCGTGGTTCGTGCTCGAGCAGAGTGAGAATTCCACCTGTCTTTGGTTTTGTTGCAGCATTCGCTGGACCAACACCTGATACCAATGCGGTACCGATGAAAAGTGCAGCAGCTGAAGCAACTACCGTGGCACGTCGACGAGCAGACATTGCTCTCATTACGTAGTCCTTTCCGAGGGGATGCCTTGGGGCATCTTTCGGATGAGTCAATCAGAAAATGTCCGAAATGTGAATACCGCTCGGTAACGTTCAGATTACAAAGGATGGAGGATTAATTGCGGTCAGAGCGTGGATCTAAGGCATCGCGTAGCGCATCGCCCACGAGGTTAAAGGCCAAAACAACAATGACCAATGAAGCCGCTGTTATCAAGAAGAAGCTCGGCATGACAGTCACAAATCGAGTCGCGTTAGAGAGCAGAATTCCCCACGTTGAAGCAGGCGGTTGCACTCCAAGTCCTAAAAATGAGAACACTGCTTCTCCAGCAAGATAACCAGGCAAAGAAAGTGACACTACAACAATGACAGGTGCCCATAAGTTAGGGATTAACTCTTTGGCAATAATGCGCCAACTTGAAGCACCCATTGCTTGAGCCGCGGTAACGAATTCGCGTTCGCGAATACTGAGTACCTGTGATCGAATCAAACGCGAAAAACCAGGCCAACCAAAAAATGATAAGAAAATGATGAGAAAAACAATTCGTGCACCGTTTCCTTCGGCAATGCCGGCTTGTTCAATTCTTTGAACCATTGGTTCTGACAATGCAACAATCATAAAGAACGCAGGGAATGCCAATAAGAAATCGGTGAATCTTCCAAGATATCCATCAACACGTCCGCGGAAATATCCACCAGCAATTCCAACAAAGAATCCAATCGTGAGCGCAGTGAAAGTAGTAAGAATTGCAACCATAAATGAAATACGAGATCCGTATAGGAGTTGTGCAAATAAATCTCTACCGGTTCCTGGGACTAAACCCAATGGATGCTCCAGCGAATATTTAGCAGCTTCTCCTGTCGGGATTCCACTGGTATTCAGTGAATCAAGATTGAGAGTAAATGGATTGACCCCAACAATCGCGCATACGACTGGAGCGAAGAGCGACATTGTTAAAATAACGAGACTGACTACAGAGGCGGCGATACCAACCTTGTTTCGCTTAAAACGGCTCCAGGCGATTTCACGCGGGCTTCGCCCCTTAATTTCAATCGCGTCAGAGTTGCTCTGATGTACAACAGGCGCAGCCATACTCCCTAGCCTATACTCCACTTATACCGAAAGTCACGGTGCTGTAACTGCATTATCGATGTACCTAGATGGAGGATCCATGAAAGCCCACAAGTTTCTCGTTGCACCACTGAGTGCTCTTGCCCTTGCAATTACTTTGACTGCGTGTGGTGGAGGTAGCGATTCAACCTCTAAAGCAAGCGACGAATCGTTAGTAACAAATGAAGAGGTAAAGCCTCAAGCAACTGGGGGTTTTGATTCTCCAGTTGTTACGCCTGACAAAGTTAGCTACACGCTCTCCTCACCATCACATTTTGCTCCAGGAAAATTTGCATCAGGAATGCTTCCGGGCAATCTCAATCAGCGTTTTGATCTCTCGGTCACAAACAACTCTGGAAAAGAACTCGATATGGCAACTTTGATAGTGAAGGGTTCAACTTCAACCGGCGAGTGTGTTGACATTTTTGACGGTGACAACAAGATGGAAGGTGCGCCAACTACTCCTCTTGCCAATGGAGCAACATCTCAATTTTCTTGGGGTCTCTCATGTTCGGGCAAAAGTGGGGATGAGCTCTCTGTGGTCCTCACCAATGGAACAACTGCTTTGATTGAAGTGACGGGAAAACTCGCTTAACCATTTTTTGAGGCGATATTTTTCATCGCGAGGAAAATTGGTATTGAGGCGAAGCAGCCTATAAACATTGTGGCCACCCAGAGTTGATCAAGGTTTGCACCCAACATTAATCCGGTGATTGCTGGTCCTAGAACTCCCGAAACTCCCCATTGCAGACTCATCCAGGCATTTGCACGTCCGCGAATATGTTCTGGAGAAATTTCATTGGCAAGAGTTGGAATTGTTGGCGCTTGCACCATTTCTCCAAAGGCAAAAATTAGTTGGCTTATACAAATGGCAATTCCTGCCATAAATAACGGCAACATAGGTGCGACTCCCACAAAAACCCATGAGATTGCCCAGATGATTCCAATTGAAACGAGAGCTGTGTATTTGGAATATCTCTCAAGGACTCGCATGACAAATGGTTGAAAGACCACGATTGATACCGTGTTCACTCCAAAAATTACTCCTAGCCAATTTGGTGAGAGTCCTAAAAACTGGGTGGCAAAAATAGGAACTCCTGCTTGAATCGTTCCGTAACCAAAGGTAAAGAGCACGATTCCACCGATTCCAAGCAACATCAGCGGCTTGATCTCAAAGAGATCTCGGTATGAACCATTTTGAGGTTCATGGGCTTTTGGAATATAGCGATTTACTTTTTCGCCTTGTAGCGAAATGACGATGAGCAGATAGAGCAAAAATGTCGAAGCATCGACCCAGTACATAATCTGAAAGGAACGGAGATTTCCTTCTTCAATGATGAGCGAAGAAATGAGCCCACCCAGGCCGAGGCCGAGATTGAGCAACATAAAATTGAAAGCGAAAATTTTGGGGCGATTCTCTTCAGCGGTGACCCGGGTAAGGATGACGCTTTGGCTTGGCCAAATTGCCTGTCCACCAATATTGATAAAGGTAATTGCGAGTATCGCTTGCAGATGTGTCTGAACTTCTGACAGTGAAAATGCGGCGGCAGAGTTGATGATGAGGCCACCTATCATCACTTTCCGAGGCCCAATTCTGTCTACCAAAGCACCCATCGGCGTGCTGGCGACAATCGAAACAATCGAACCGTAGGCAAGCAATAAACCGCCAAAGGTATTAGTGAAGCCACGCATATCGTGGAGATATACCAAGAGAAGTGAAAGCGTCATCCCCCCACCAATTGCATTGAGGCAGATGCCAATAACAATCTTGCGAGATTGAGGGTTAAGCAGCGGTAAAAATTCTTTAAAGAGCATTTACCCCAGAAGCTCCAGCGCTTGCTTAAGGATTTCAGGCTTATATTTTTCACCGAGTGAGATGTGGCCATGTCCTGGAATGAAAGTTAACTTTGCAGTCGGAATATGTTTTTCTAACCAATAAGAATGCGCATGAGGAACCATTAAATCTTGATCTCCTTGCCACAAAATGACTGGTTTCGTAATTGCTGCTAAATCAAATCCCCAGTGCTTAATGAAAACAAGATCATCATCAATCCATCCATCAAAACTGACTGCTAGCCCGCTTCGCATGGTGGCTGCCATTGCATCCGCTGTAGCGCCTTCCAGAACTTCTTTATCAGCGTCACCTATTAATCCACCAAATGCTTCGCGAATATCGTTACCGCTGACATTCTTCATCGCCACAGCATTGTCATTCATCCATTGGGTAATGACTGCTTCACCTTTCAGCGCAGCGCCAAATTCATCATGGTTTTCTGGCCCCATGCCTTCTAAGAAATTTAAATCGTCTACACCAAATGCGCCAACTCCAGCTAGTGATATTGCACCAACATTGCGAGGCTCAAAAGTATTGGCCAGCGCATGTGGTCCACCTCCAGACCAGCCAATCGCAACAAACTTATTTATTCCTTTTCCATCAAGCACCTGCGCAATGTCGCTATTGATGCTGATAACGCTACGTCCAGGGTTGCGGTCGCTTGTGCCATAACCGGCGCGACTGTAAGAAAGTGCGCGAACTCCTGCTGCTGCCGCTTCATCGAGCCACGAAAGCCAAGCCGTTGCATGGCCAGGTGTACCGTGGTGAAAAATTATGGCTTGATCTGAATTAATCCCGTTATCAAGAATTTCTAATTCGCGACCATCTTTGAGTTTAAATTGCGGCATTTGGACAGTCTATAACTCTGCCACAATATGCGATATGGATTCGCTGATGAAAAATGCATCTGCATCAGGGTTTTCTTTTGACATCACACATGCTCCAGATTCGGGGCTCGCTCGAGTAGGGCGAATTTCTACTCCGCACGGTGAAATTCAAACTCCTGCTTTTATTCCGGTGGGTACAAAAGCAAATGTAAAGACTGTTCTGCCAGAAGCAATGGAGGCGCTTGGCGCACAAGCTTTGTTAGCAAATGCCTATCACTTATATCTACAACCAGGACCTGACGTGCTAGATGAAGCTGGCGGTCTTGGCTCATTTATGAATTGGGATAAGCCAACTTTTACCGATAGCGGGGGTTTCCAAGTACTTTCACTTGGAGTTGGATTTAAAAAAGTGCTTGCCATGGATTCCCAAACTTTTCGATCAGACCAAGTGATTGCCAATAATAAAGAGCGACTTGCGCATGTCGATGATGAAGGCGTGACATTTAAGAGCCATCTCGATGGATCTATGCATCGATTTACCGCTGAAATTTCAATGCAGATTCAACATAAATTAGGTGCCGACATCATGTTTGCCTTTGATGAATGCACAACTTTGCATAACACTCGCGGCTACCAAGAAATTGCTTTGCAACGTACTTATGACTGGGCGATTCGCTGCCTGGATGAACATGCGCGTCTTACTGAATCTCGCGCCCATAAGCCATATCAAGCTCTTTATGGCGTCATTCAAGGTGCTCAATATGAAGATCTACGCAAAAAAGCAGCATCAGATCTTGGTGCGCTTACATCATCTGGTATTTCATTTGATGGTTTCGGTATTGGTGGAGCACTTGATAAAGATTCACTCGGCACAATAGTTGGCTGGGTCAATTCAACGCTTCCGCAGGAAAAACCTAAGCATCTGCTTGGAATTGGTGCTCCAGAAGATTTCTTTATTGCCATTGAAAATGGTGTGGATACCTTCGACTGTGTCCTTGCATCACGCATTGCTCGGACCAGTTCGGTCTACACCATGGATGGCAGGTTTAATATTTCAAATCAGCCATATATTCGTGATTTCACACCAATTGACCCTGAATGTGATTGCTATACCTGTGCCAATTACACGAGGGCTTATCTATGCCATCTCTTCCGTGGAAAAGAGATGTTGGCCGGAACTCTTGCAACTATTCACAATGAGCGATTTATTGTGCGGCTAGTAGATCGCATTCGACAATCCATTATTGA
Source organism: uncultured Candidatus Planktophila sp. (assembly GCA_937864425.1). Taxonomy (GTDB): domain Bacteria; phylum Actinomycetota; class Actinomycetes; order Nanopelagicales; family Nanopelagicaceae; genus Planktophila. The sequence continues at coordinate 1,865 of CALMJL010000123.1, read as the reverse complement.
CGGAACATTTTATGAATTCAAAGCAGAATTTCTGGCTCGCTATAGCCATAAATCTGGGCAAGCGAGCAATTAGCTCTTTAGATTTTTAAGGTTATCTGCTTCGGTTCCAACCGGAGCCCATCCACCCGGTACTAGATGTTGGGCAGATGCAGGTCCCCACGTCCCTGGTTCATAACTTTCTACTGGATGGGGATTACGTAGTAAGTCTTCCAAGATTTGCCACGAATGAAGCACTGCATCAATACGAGTAAATCTAAAGTGATCTCCTAACATCGCAGCGCGCAATAGCCTTTCATAGGGACCTTGTCGGTCTCCAAATTCAGCCACAAATTCGACTGAAAGATCGACAGTCTCTGTCACTAATTTGGTGCCAGGCTTCTTCGCTTGTAATGAAATATCCACTCCATCTTTGGCGCCCAATCTAAAACGCACTTGATTGGCAGGAGCTTGTCCAAAGAGCGCACGTGGTGGTTGATTAAATTCAACGATGACTTCAAGAACTGTTTCGGCCAACTTCTTGCCAGTTCTTAAGTAGATCGGCACGCCTGCCCAACGCCAGTTGTCAATAAAGATCTTCATAGCGACAAAAGTTTCGGTATCTGAATTCTCATCTACTCCAGTCTCGTCAAGATATCCATCAAATTGGCCGCGGACGACGTCATTCTTATTGATATCTCTGATTGCGGAGAGAACTTTTATCTTCTCGTTCTGCATCGCCTCAGAGCTCATATCAATGGGGGGTTCCATCGTAAGCATTGTTAACACCTGCAGTATGTGGTTCTGCAAAACATCTCGTGTCGCGCCAACTCCATCATAGAAGGCACCACGCCCATCAATACCGAAATTCTCAGCCATGGTTATCTGAACATTGGATACATAATTGCGATTCCATACTGGTTCAAAGAGCGTATTGGCAAAACGGAAAACTAAAAGATCCTCTACTGCTTCTTTGCCTAGATAGTGATCAATTCGATAAATCTGCTCTTCCGGAAGAATTTCCTTAAGTTCAGCATCTAGCGCTTTTGCACTTGCTAAATCACGACCAAATGGTTTTTCGACAACAACGCGGGCTCTGCGGGTAATACCAACCATAGAAAGCGACTCAGTAATCTTGGCAAAATGCTCTGGAGCAATCGCCAAGTAAATTACTGGCAATTTAAAATCCTTAATCGCGTCGGCAAGGGCTACGAAGGTTTGTGGATCCGCATAGTCACCGACGATCAGCTCAGTCTGATTCATTAATTTAGTGAGCGCTGCTTCATTTGGGTCAGGTTTGCGCGAACGAACAGATTCTTCAATATGCTTCTTGAACTCTTCTTGAGTCCACTGAGAAGATGCAACTCCAATTATAGGCAAATCCAGTTGCGCCAAATCTTGCAGATCATATAGCGCTGGAAATAACTTCTTTTTAGATAAGTCACCCGTTGCGCCAAATAGAACGAGTACATCAGCTTTCATTTATTACCTGCCTGAGGTTTCTCATTATGGCCACCAAATTTGTATCGCATGGCACTCAATACTCGATTTGCAAACTCATCATTATTGCGCGAGGCAAACCTGGCATATAAAGATGCGCTCAAAACATGTGCCGGAATTCCTGCCTCAATTGCGGCTTGAACAGTCCAACGACCTTCACCGCTATCGCTGACTTGAGATGAATATTCTTTGAGCTCAGGTGATTCTTCGAGCGCTTGTGCGGTGAGGTCCAAAAGCCAGGAAGAGACGACGCTGCCGCGTCTCCATACTTCTGTGATTGCTGGAATATCTAAGTCGTATGCTGGTTGCAGTTGATCAGCAGCTTCAAAAATTGCTAAACCTTCTGCAAATGCCGCCATCATTCCGTACTCAATTCCATTGTGAATCAT
>CALMJL010000122.1 GCA_937864425.1 uncultured Candidatus Planktophila sp. | reverse complement strand
GCAACGATGAAAGAGCGTATTAACGCCATGAAAACATCGAGTAGCAAACGTGAAGCTGAAGTTGCAGAGCTTGAAGAATTCTTTGCTGCATGGCAAAAGCTCAAACCTGTGCGAGGAGAGTTTTCCGCAAACCTTGATGAAATCAATCGACTTTCTAGCGTTGAAGAGTTGCGGATAGCAAGCGATGGCGCCCTTGCTGCACTGAATGATGAGGATGCAGGCACGTTAACTTCATTGGGTTCCGCTCGAAGGATGCTCGATGGTGCCCGAGCAAAGGATTCGAAGTTAAACGAGATCGCCGAGCAAGTAATTGAAGCGCTCTATCTAATAGACGAGGCGAGTCGAGATTTATCTACATATTCAGCAGGGTTAGAAGCAGATCCGGCAAAGCTGAATCAACTGCAGGAACGTCGCGCTGAATTGAGTGCATTTATCAAGCGATATGGCGGAAGCGGGGATCCTGATGAAGAGATGGTCTTACTTGCGGCACGTGCAAAGGGCGCCAAGGAAGCAATCGCTGATTTGCGAGGCGGAGATGAAAGAACTGCAGAACTTGAAGCCGAATTAAAGGCGATCAAGGAAGATTTACTAACAGTTGCGAAATCTCTCACTGATGCCCGTCTGCGTGCTGCAGGTTTGCTGGAGAAGGAAGTCACCCAAGAAATTCACGCTCTATCTATGCCACATACAACTTTTTACGTTGAAGTGCAGACTCCCGATTATGCCGGTGCACTCAAAGAGAGTGATTTTTCAAGTACTGGGTGTGATGAGATTACTATGCATATTCAAGGGCAGAAAGATGGACCCAAGATCGCGCTAGGTAAGGGTGCGAGTGGTGGCGAAATGTCTCGAATCATGTTGGCGCTTGAAGTAGTGATTGCAAAAACTCATCCAGTTGGCACTTATATTTTTGATGAAGTTGATGCAGGTGTTGGAGGGAAAGCGGCTATTGAAGTTGGCAAACGACTTCATAAACTGGCAGAAAATGCGCAAGTAATTGTTGTTACTCATTTGCCGCAAGTTGCTGCCTGGGCAGGAACTCATTTCATGGTGAAGAAGAGCAGCGATGGTTCGATTGTTGCCTCAGGAGTTACTTTGCTTGATGAAAAGGCGCGCGTTGAAGAGATCGCTCGAATGCTCGCAGGCCTTGAGGAATCTGAAAGTGCACGCGAACACGCGGCTGAATTACTAGCGCTTCGCTCTTAGCGACAATTGCGTGTTAGGATGGTCTTCCATGAGCCAAGGCCATGTGACCAAACATATTTTCGTAACTGGCGGAGTCGCCTCAAGTCTCGGTAAAGGGCTCACCGCCTCATCACTCGGCCGATTATTGGTAGCCCGTGGCATTCGAGTCACGATGCAAAAGCTCGATCCCTATCTCAATGTAGATCCTGGAACGATGAACCCTTTTCAGCACGGAGAGGTTTTCGTTACTGATGATGGTGCTGAAACCGATTTAGATATTGGGCACTACGAACGTTTCTTAGATCGCGACCTTTCGGGCTCAGCAAATGTCACCACGGGACAGGTTTATTCGAGGGTAATCAAGCGCGAACGCCATGGGGAGTATTTAGGGGAGACTGTTCAAGTCATTCCGCATATCACTAATGAAATTAAAGAGCGCATGCTCGCAAATGACGGAGCAGATGTTGATGTTGTCATCACTGAAATCGGTGGAACTGTCGGTGATATTGAATCTCAGCCATTCCTTGAGGCTGCTCGCCAATTACGCCAAGAAGTAGGTCGCGACAATGTCTTTTATCTCCACATCTCTTTGGTCCCATACATTGGACCATCCGGAGAATTGAAGACTAAACCAACCCAACATAGCGTTGCAGCGCTACGCAGTATTGGTATTGCACCGGATGCAGTAGTGCTGCGTTGCGATCGTCCGATTCCAGAGGGAATCAAGAAGAAGATTTCGCTCATGTGTGACGTAGATGTTGAAGCAGTAGTTGCTGCAGTCGATGCGCCATCCATTTATGACATTCCCAAAGTCCTATTCGCTGAAGGACTTGATTCCTATATTGTCAAACGCCTTGCATTGTCGGGCCATGAAGTTCAATGGGGCGAATGGGATGACCTGCTGAAGCGAGTGCATGAACCAAAACATGTTGTCAAAGTAGCTCTTGTAGGAAAATATATTGATTTACCCGATGCATATCTTTCGGTTTCAGAAGCGCTACGAGCTGGTGGTTTTGCAAATGAAGCGAAGGTAGAAATTGTTTGGGTAGCAAGTGATGAGTGTGCAACTGAATCAGGTGCAGCGAAGGCTCTTTCAAATATCGATGCGATCTGTGTACCAGGAGGATTTGGAGTTCGAGGAATCGAAGGCAAATTAGGAGCACTTAAATTCGCCCGCGAAAATAAGATTCCAACTTTAGGTCTTTGTTTAGGTTTACAGTGCATGGTGATTGAAGCTGCTCGAAACCTTGCCGGAATAAAGGATGCAAACTCTGCGGAATTCTCTCCAGAATCTGGAACGCATGTCATTTCAACAATGGCGGATCAAAAAGATATTGTGGCGGGTACGGCCGATATGGGCGGCACCATGCGTCTTGGGCTATACCAAGCTTCGCTGCAAGCAGGATCAATAGTTGCAGAGGTCTATCAGAGCACCGAGATTTCTGAGCGTCATCGCCATAGGTATGAAGTGAATAACGAGTTTAGAGATCAAATAGCACAGGCAGGATTAGTTTTTTCAGGTGTTTTCAAAGAGCGCGACTTAATTGAATTCGTAGAACTCCCGCGCGAAGTACATCCATACTATGTTGGAACTCAAGCTCACCCTGAATTGCGTTCACGTCCAACTAAACCGCATCCGCTCTTTGTCGGTTTAGTTAAGGCCGCCATTTCAGCTAAAAAATAGAGCCATGAATTTCGAGAGCGCGCTAGCTGCATATCTCGATCACCTGCGAATTGAAAGAGGGTTATCGAACAATTCGATTGCAGCTTATCGCCGCGATTTAACTAAGTTTGGCGATTTTCTTACTGGCACTGCCTCATCATTCGATGCTATTTCGGAGCAGAAAATTGTTGATTTTGAGGTGGCACTCAAAAGCAACGACTTATCGCTTTCGAGTATTAACCGTGCACTATCTGCGTTGAAAGGTTTTTATCAATACTGCGAAAGGGAGTACCACATTGATAATCCATCCAGAGAAAGCAGTTCTCATCGGTTAGCCAGAAAATTGCCCAAAGCTCTAACGGTTGATGAAGTTTCCCGACTGATTGCTAGCGGCTATCAAGAGGGCGATATTTCTTCTTATCGAAACTGTGCACTTCTTGAATTGTTATATTCAACCGGAGCGCGTGTGAGTGAATTGATTGATTTGAGCGTTTCCGATGTTGCCAAAACAATGACTTCCGATGGGGAGGTCCCAGTCATTCGAGTTCGAGGCAAAGGTTCTAAGGAACGACTCGTTCCTTTGGGAAGTTTTGCTCTTAAGGCTATTGAAGATTATCTGACTCGCACTCGACCTACCTACGCATCAAAGAATTCACAGAGCGAGAATGCGCTCTTTCTTAATCAGCGAGGAAAGCGGCTTTCAAGGCAGAGCGCTTGGCAAATAGTTCTCGACGCAGCGGAGAAATCGAATCTGACCGGAAAGGTTTCCCCTCACGTTTTGCGCCATTCATTTGCTACGCATCTTTTAGATGGTGGGGCTGATATTCGAGTCGTACAAGAGTTGCTCGGACATTCTTCTGTTACTACAACGCAGATTTACACCTTAGTTACGATCGATAAGGTGCGAGAGGCGTATAGCACCGCTCATCCAAGAGCACGTTAGATCTAAATGCCGCGCAATCTACGCGCCAAAATACTTTGATCACCTTTCGCTTCAAGGTCAGCGATGATGACGGCAATTGATTCGCGAACAATGCGTCCACGATCTACTGCTAAACCTAAATCACCGCGCAACATGAGACGAGCTTGGTCGAGATCGAAGAGTTCATCTGTAGATAAATAGACTGTGATTTTCTCTTCATGCGATTCGCGACCTGAAGGAGTTTTTTCAGCAGCAGTCACTCGACGACGCGAAATGGTGCGAACACCTTTCTTCGCCTTTGGCGTTACAGTGGAAGTTGCAGGTGCAGCGGGTGCAGTTGTTGGTTCGGCAACTTGTCGAACTGCACTGAGTGCAGGTGTATTTGCGCGAAAGAGTTCATCTGCTCCTGGCAAGCTAGCTCTACGTGTCATTGGGCGCCTCCTCTGGCAATTAATTCACGGGCAAGACGACGATAAGACTGAGCGCCTCCGGATGATGAGGCGTATGCAGTGATGGGTTCACCTGCTACCGTAGTTTCGGCAAATCTGATGGTTTTAGAAATAATAGTTTCAAAGACATCTTCTGGATATTTCTCCAAAATTGCAGTTAAAACTTCACGATTATGCAGTGTTTTCTTGTCATACATCGTTGCCAAAATTCCAATGAGACGAAGTTCTGGATTAAGAAAGCTCTTTACCTTATCGATGTTGCCCTTCAATTCAATAAATCCGTGAAGAGCAAAATATTCACATTGCAAAGGAACAATCACTTCATCTGAAGCGACGAGGGCGTTAATCGTTAACTGACCCATTGTTGGCTGACAATCAATCAAAATCACATCGTATTCAGGGCGTAGTCGAGCAAGGGCGCGCTTGAGATATTGCTGGCCACCAATTTCTGCACCCAACGTTGTTTCTGCCGTTCCGAGGTCGCGGTTGGCAGGAAGAAAATCAAGTCCTGCAACGGATGACTTCAAAACTATGTTGTCGATATTTGCATCCGAAGTCATCAGTGCGTAATAGACAGTGTTCTCAAGGGGAAGGCTATGGGCGTTGACACCGAGTCCTAGAGATAAACCACCTTGCGGATCAAAATCAACGAGAAGAACGCGACGACCAAGTTCAGCGAGCGCAGCACCTAAGTTAATAGTGCTTGTTGTTTTTCCAACGCCACCTTTCTGGTTGAAGATGGAGATCACCTTGGCATCGCCATGTTCGGTAAGTGGGGCAGGGATTGGAAAATTCTTGGCACCTTTGCCCACGAGAGAGGCGGTTGTGACCACATCGTCGTCAAATGTCGATTTAGCGTTCAATCGAGAAACCTCTTTTCGTCTCCGCGACTCTACGCGTAAAGAAGGTAGAACTGCAAGTGAGCAAGTAGTGTTTCGCCGTGGAAAACATCGCGCCTGAAATCCCTCAAGAGAGCGGATTTAGCGTTCATCTCGATAATTTTGATGGCCCCTTTGATCTCCTCCTACAGTTAATTTCGCGACATAAACTCGATATCACTGAGGTTTCACTCAGCCTAGTTACTGATGAATTTATCTCCTTTATACGAGCCCTCGAGGAGAGCGGCGAAGGATGGCGCTTAGATCAAGCCACCGAATTCTTAGTTATCGCAGCAACCTTGCTCGATTTGAAGGCAGCAAGGCTGCTTCCGAGCGGAGAGATCGAGGATGAGGAGGATCTTGCCCTTCTTGAAGCTCGCGACATCCTCTTTGCTCGACTCTTGCAGTATCGCGCCTTTAAAGAGATTGCTGCCTCATTCCAAGAGGCGATCACACTTGCCGATAAATCTTTCCCTCGAGTCGTAGCGCTCGACCCGGCTCTTGCATCTCTCCTGCCTGAGGTCCTGATTGGAGTTGGGCCACAACGTTTTGCGGCAATTGCAGAGCGAGTTCTGACGCCGAAGGCGCCCCCCGTTGTGGCCGTTGAGCACCTTCATAACGTGCTCGTGAGCGTAGCTGAAGAGTCTAAAGTGGTAGTTGAGGCTTTGAGGAAATCGCGCACGCTTTCTTTCCGCTCTCTCGTCCAAGGGGTTGATTCCACTCTGGTGGTTGTCGCACGTTTTCTGGCGCTCCTTGATCTCTATCGACAAGGTGCACTTCGTTTCGAGCAAGTAGTTGCCTTAGGGGATCTTCAGGTGACCTGGGTAGGCTCTGACGAGGGTGAAATACTTGCTACCGATGAATTTGACCTGCCCCCAGTAGTGGAGCAGATAGAGAGCGAAGAGAAGAGCGGCGATGACGATGCTTGATGATGAGATGTCTACACCCGAGGTTGAGGGTTCAACTCGTCCGACCTTAGAAATGACCTACGACCTTGACCATATTGGTCGATCAATCGAGGCGATTCTGATGGTTGTTGATGAACCGGTTACAGAGATTACGCTCGCCTCAACCCTTCAGGTTCCAGTGGATCAGATTCGGTTGGCACTTGATCAGCTCTTGCCTAGCTATGAAGGGCGGGGATTCACCCTCAAGGCGATCAATGGGGGATGGCGCTTCTATAGCGCTCCTGAATTTAGCGAAACAGTGGAAAAGTTCGTCCTGGATGGTCAGCAGAATCGCCTGACCCAAGCGGCCCTCGAGACCCTGGCTGTGATCGCCTACCGCCAGCCGATCTCTCGAGCTCGCATATCGGCTATCCGCGGGGTTAACGTAGAAGCGGTCATGAAAACTCTGATTACCCGCGGCCTGGTAGAGGAGTTTGGGGTCGAAAATGAGACCGGAGCGATCCTCTATCGCACTACGAGCTACTTTTTGGAGCGCCTTGGACTCAATGCCCTCACCGATTTACCACCACTTGCACCTCATCTTCCTGATATTGATGGGCTTGATGAGATTCTCGAGTCTTTGACCGAGTAATTCGCCGCCTTTCACTCCCGCTACACTTCTGCCCGTACCCGCGCTATGCGGGTGAGTTGACTGTCGAGAATGGATAGCCCTCATGGCCGAAATGCGCCTGAACAAGATTATTGCCGACGCTGGAGTAACTAGCAGGCGTGGAGCCGATGAATTGATCATCTCAGGTCGGGTGAAAGTGGATGGGAGAACCATTCGAGAGCTCGGAGCGAAGTTTGACCCTGAAAAGCATGATGTAGAGGTAGATGGCGAGACAATTACACGCACTTTGTCTAAGTCTTATTTAGTACTTCATAAACCTAAGGGTGTTCTGTCCACCATGTTTGACCCGGAAGGTCGACCCTCTCTTGCAGATTTCATCGACCTACGTAAAGAGCGCCTCTTTCACGTAGGTCGCTTAGATAAGGATTCGGAAGGGCTCATTCTGCTCACCAATGATGGCGAATTGACCTTCCGGGCGACCCATCCCTCGTACGGTTTAGAGAAGACCTACATCATTGAATTCGATGGAAAGCTGCCGGTTGGGGTGGATAAGACTCTCTTGAAAGGGGTCGAGTTAGAAGATGGAATGGGTCGGGTTCTCTCCTTTGCCCAGCTCTCTGGGTCATGGATTGAGGTGACGATCCATGAAGGCCGCTATCACATTATCCGGCGACTCATGGAGGCAGTCGGGGTAGATGTCCTTCGTTTGATTCGAACCAAGTTTGGACCGATCTCTTTAGGGGAGACCCCCGAGGGACGTTGGCGAGATCTCAATAGCGCTGAGTTAATAAGCCTACAAAACGCTTTATCTATTAACTAATAAATAGTTATTATAACTATTTATGGTTTTATAGTCATATCGATAATTAGACCGAACGGACATGAAACTAGATAAATCGACAATTTGACGCTCAAGATTAGACCATTTATATCGATAAATCTCTATTCAAAATACCTTGATGGCGGGACGGCTTGGATCTGGGAATTTTCCAACGTCTTGAGAATCGAGAAACCCATTTGTCAATAAATGGTTAAAACTAAAAAGATATACCGCCCGCTGAAAGGGGATACGGGTACGATTGGATAATGTCGGTAAGGGCTATTCGCGGTGCCACTCAAGTGAGCGCTAATTCTGAGGCTGCTATAGCTGCTGGTACTCAAGAACTAGTCCGCGAAATGATGGCTGCCAACAACCTCGATCCGCACTCCATCATCTCGGTGCTCTTCACCGCAAGCCCTGATCTGACCGGTGCATTTCCGGCAGCAAGTGTGCGCTCGATGGGGCTAGAGGACACCCCCCTCATCTGTGCAGTTGAAATTGATGTTCCAGGCGCGCTGCAACGGACTATTCGGGTCATGATGCATGCTGAAACCGAGAAATCCAAGGCTGAAATCTCCCATATTTACCTTCATGGGGCTAAGTCTCTTCGCACAGATATCGCCCAATAGAGCTATGCCACTGAGACATATACGCATCGTTGGTTCGGGGTTGATTGGGACTTCCATTGGACTTGGGTTAGTTCAGCGTGGGGTTCAGGTGACCATGGTTGATAGCGATGCGCTCTCTCAAAAGTTGGCTCGGGATCTTGTACAAAGTTCATCGACTGAAGTACCCGACCTCATTCTCCTAGCAACCCCTATCGCCTCGATCCGAAGCGCCCTTGAAAGTGAAAGAAATACATCAGTGAAGTTGGGATTTATGGATATTTCTTCTGTAAAGACTAAAGTTAAAGTTGATGTAACAGCTTCTGGGCTTCCCACAACGAATTTCTTGCCAACTCACCCAATGGCAGGGCGCGAAGTTGGGGGAGCGGAATCAGCGCGAGCCGATCTTTTCCAGGGCCGGCCATGGATAGTTGATTCAGAGGGCGTGGATAGCAATCTCGTTGGGGCTGGGCGAGAACTCATAGAAATCCTCGGGGCACATCCAATAGAGATGAAGAGCGCAGAACATGATCAAGCGGTCGCGCTCGTATCGCACCTGCCGCAATTGGTTGCATCGCTTTTAGCTGGCCAATTAAGTGACGCCAAAGACGATTGGCTAGATCTTGCTGGTGCAGGTTTGCGTGACACAGTTCGTATCGCGGGATCAAATCCAAAATTGTGGAGAGAGATCATTTCTTCCAATAGTGAAGCGATAAAACCATTACTTGAAAGATTAATTGCGGATTGTTCAGCACTACTAGTTGATTTAAAAGATGAAGAGAATGTGGCACGCGTTATTTCACGTGGTAATGAGGGTAGAGCGAAAATTCCTGGAAAACATGGCGGCAAGGCGCGTGAATACACATACTTACCAATAGTGATTGAAGATAAACCAGGACAATTAGCCGCTCTATTTGATGAGTGTGCATCTGCGAAGGTGAACGTAGAAGATTTATCAATTGAACATAGCCCTGGTCAATTTACAGGACTTATTACACTTGCCCTTTCTGAAAGTGATAGCGAAAAATTATCTGATCATCTTCGAAAGAAGAATTGGAGTGTGCACGCTGCGCGCTCTTCACTTCAATAAATATCGCACAGGCTAAGATTTCACTACTCAGAAAGCGGAATAGACCATGATTGTTGTTGCACTTGATGGACCAAGCGGTTCGGGTAAATCAAGCACTTCAAAAGGAATTGCTATTCGTGCTGGTTGGAATTATTTAGATACAGGTGCGTTATATCGAGCAATCACTTACATCGCTTTGTCGATAAAGAGCGAAAGCCATCAAAATATTTTGCACGAGCTTGCTTCTCGTCCAATTTCATTTAGCGCAGATCCAAAAGATCCAAAAGTGTTTGTCGGCGATACTGATATTTCAGTTGAAATTCGCTCACATGAAGTAACGTCTCATGTCAGCATCATCAGCGCGATTCCAGAGATAAGAGCTGAATTGCTGAAATTGCAGCGAGAAATCATTGAAAGTGCGCAGCACGGAATTGTCGTCGAAGGTCGTGATATCGGAACCGTCGTATGCCCCGATGCTGCGCTCAAGATCTTTCTTACTGCAGATATTGGGGCACGTGCCATCAGGCGAGATGCCGAACTTGCCGGCGCTTCTCGTGGAGTCGAAGAAGTGGGTACTTCGCTTTCAGAGAGAGATCGAATTGATTCAACCCGCGCAGTTTCACCTTTAGAGCCGGCATTTGATGCGGTACATGTAGATTCAACTGAACTTTCACTCGACGAAACTATCGATCGCATCTGGGAATTGCTCAAAGAACGATCTCTTCTTGGATTGCCGATCGTCGCAATGCTTGGCCGACCCAATGTCGGAAAATCCACTCTCATAAATCGCTTTTTAGGAAGACGTGAAGCAATCGTTGAAGATACTCCCGGTGTAACTCGTGATCGTATTCAGTATGAATGTGAGTGGGGCAATCGTCGTTTCATCATTATGGATACCGGTGGTTGGGAATCCAAACCTGACGGAATTTCAGTGCAGGTAAGTGCCAGTGCAGAGATAGCGATGCAGGAAGCTGATGTTCTCTGTTTTGTTGTTGATTCACAGGTGGGCGCACTTGATGAGGATGATGTCTTAGTCCAAGAATTACGCAAAGCTAAGAAGCCAATTCTCCTTATCGCAAATAAAGTTGATGGAGATTCAGATGAGGCAGACGCACACTCACTCTGGAATATTGGTTTAGGCGAGCCGCATTTTGTTTCTGCGTTGCATGGACGTGGCAGTGGAGATCTTCTCGATTCCATTGTGAAACTGCTACCCGAAGTAGGAAACGCCCAAGTGCATGATGGTTATCGACGTATTGCACTTATTGGAAGGCCTAATGTTGGAAAATCCAGTTTGCTCAACGCGCTAGCTGGCGAAGATCGTGCCATCGTTGACGACGCAGCGGGAACTACCCGAGATCCGATTGATGAGCTTATAGATTTCGGGGGAAGCACCTGGCGCTTTGTTGATACGGCGGGGTTGAAGAAGAGAGCACATCAAGCAAGCGGAACTGATTATTACGCCACGCTGCGTACCGAAACCGCGCTCGAGCGATGCGAGTGTGCCGTTGTCGTCCTGGATGCATCAGTTCCCATCTCCGAACAGGATTTGCGCATCATCACCATGGTCGAAGAGGCGGGAAAGGCGCTTGTCATCGTGATGAATAAGTGGGATCTCGTTGATGAAGACCGCAGAGATCAACTCGATAAAGAGATCGAGCGACATTTAGATCAGGTGGAATGGGCCCAGCGGGTAAATGTTGCGGCAAAGACCGGTTGGCATCGCGACCGATTGGCACCAGCGTTACGTACCGCACTTGATTCATGGGAACGGCGCGTTCCGACATCTAAATTGAATTCATTCTTAGGTGCGCTCATTGGCGCCACCCCTCCGCCAGTTCGTGGTGGAAAGCAGCCGAAAATTTTCTATGCCACCCAAGCTGGAATCGCACCGCCAAAATTCGTAATCTTCTCAAGCGGTTGGATAGAACCTTCCTATCGCAGGTTTATTGAGCGACGCTTACGTGAAGAATTTGGATTTGCTGGCACTCCCATTGTGGTGGCAGTGCGCGTGAAGGAGCGAGAGAACGAGTAGCGATGGTAACGATTCCTAATCTCTTGACCTTTCTCCGATTCCTTGGAATTCCACTCTTTATCTACCTAGGGCTTTCTGGCTCGAACGATGGATGGGCAATTGTGGTTCTCATGCTTGGGGGAGCAACCGACTATTTCGATGGAAAATTGGCGCGAGCTCTGAATCAAACTTCTCGTTTTGGTGAATTAGCAGATCCAACGATTGATCGACTCTACATAGCTGCAACAATCATCGTCCTCTACATTCGAGACGCCATTCCATTCTGGTTTATCGCTCTTTTGGTGGCTCGTGATATTTTCATGTTGGTCGTAGCTGCGGTGCTTGCTGCAAGAAAGTTTCCAACTCTCACCGTTACATATTTGGGCAAAGCGGCAACCTTTAATCTGCTCTATGCGCTCCCTTTTTTGCTGCTAGCTCTCTCAGAAAGTTGGATTGGTACAGTGGCATTCATCTTCGGATGGGCCTTTGCGCTCTGGGGTCTAGTTTTGTATCTCGGAACTGCGATAGGGTATTTTCGAACCGCGCTTCATATGATGACGGTTCGTCCAAGAATTATTCAGGGTTAAATCTAGGCTTAAATTAAGGTTAAGAGGGGAATGAGAATGTCGCAGATTCCAACCGAACTCCATTACACAAAAGAGCACGAATGGGTTGCACCTACCGCTACTGCACTTCGTGTCCGTATCGGCATCACAGATTATGCGCAGGCCGCTCTTGGCGACATTGTGTACGTGCAAATGCCAAAAGTTGGAGATGAAGTAAAGGCTGATTCGGTCTGCGGTGAAATCGAATCCACCAAGAGCGTCTCTGAAATATTTGCACCGGTTTCCGGAAAAGTTGTTGCTATCAATGAATCCCTCGATGCAACCCCCGAACTTGTCAATAGCGATCCCTATGGCGCAGGTTGGCTCGCTGAAATCGAAGTAGCGGGCGAACCACAAGGATTGCTCACCGCAGCCGAATATGGAGCAATTACCGGGTAAATCCCGACTTGCTAATTTAATTCCATCCTTCTAGTGTCACCCTTAAGTTGACGTCCACGGTCAACTCTTTGATCTAGGGTAAGAATTTGGGGGAGCGATGGCATCTGCAGATCACAATCGCGAATTAACCTCAACCCTGCATCTAGGACTTCGATCTGTCGTCGGCTCTTCCCCTCAAGCTGTCGTTGAAGATTTTTACAATCAGGCAAGCGATGCTGAGAAAGAAATAATTCAAGCAACGCTCAGTGGAGATGGCAACAGTGCCATGATTTTCATTCATCGCGGTGCTCATAAGGGCGAACGGTTTCGAGTAACTTCAGATGGAGTTGCAATAGGACGATCTCCCGAGAGCTCCATCTTTCTTAACGATGTGACTGTTTCACGTAAACATGCCACTATCGAAAAGGTAGGAACCCACTTCACCTTCAAAGATTCTGGAAGTCTTAATGGTTCTTACGTGAATAACGAATCTGTCACCGAAAAGGTCCTTCAATCAGGCGACGAAATCCAAATTGGCAAATTTCATTTGCTATTCATCTCAGCAACAGGGGAGAAATAAGTTGAGCGTTCCAGCACGAGCTTACTTAAGTATTGGTGAAGTACTCACAAAATTACGTGGGGATTTTCCCGACATCACAATTTCGAAAATACGCTTCTTAGAATCAGAAGGGCTGATTGAGCCACAGCGCACTCCTTCTGGTTATCGCAAATTTACAACAAGTGATCTTGAACGGTTGCGATATGTGCTTTTGGCACAGCGCGATCAATATCTACCTCTCAAGGTAATTAAAGAGAACCTTGATGCCCTCGATCGTGGACTTCAGCCAGCAGCTGCTGGAGGAGTTCCATCTCCACGACCAAGTTTGGCTACGGTTGATGGCGAGTTTGCTCCGGCTGCTTTCGCCGAGCAGACCGAAATGCGCCTTAGCCGAGATGAACTTCTGAAAGCTTCAGGCCTTGAAGATTCACAATTAGTAGAACTCGAATCATTCGGTCTTATTGCTATTCGTGGTCGCCATTACGATGGTGATGCGCTCTCTGTCGCAAAAGCAGTTGCAGAAATGGCAGGATTTGGAATTGAACCTCGCCATCTTCGATCCTTTAAATCCGCAGCAGATCGCGAGATTGGTTTGATCGAACAAGTCATCACTCCATTTACCAGACAGAAAAATTCAGAAGCTAAGGCGCGCGCCGAAGAAGTTCAAAAGGAGATTGCTTCACTGTCGGTAAGACTTCATGCCGCGCTTGTGCGTGGTGGTCTCAACCGCCCTCGCTAATTCATGATGATTCCGGTTGAGGTTGTTGGCGTCCGTATTGAGATGCCCTCCAATCAACCAATAGTTCTCCTGAAGGAGATCGAGGGAACTCGTTTTCTCCCGATCTGGGTAGGAGCAGTCGAAGCCACTGCTATCGCCTTTGCTCAGCAAGGTTTGGAAGCAAGCCGCCCTTTGACCCATGATTTGATTCGTGATCTCTTGGATCACACCGATATCACTTTGACCTCGGTTCACATCACCGCTCTGCGAGATGGAGTCTTCTTTGCCGACCTCCACCTTCGAAATTCGGACGGTGCGCTTGAACCACTATCGGCACGGCCATCCGATGCCATTGCTATAGCGCTTCGCACCAAGAGCAATATTTTGGTAACTGGCGACCTGCTCGATGAGGTGGGCATTGATATTCCAGAGCAGGTGGCCTCTGATGCCACCGCGGCAGGAGATAAGGAACTTGAAGCATTTCGCGAATTTCTTGATGGGATCAACCCGGAAGATTTTGCAGGGTAGGCGTAAAAGTCTAGACCTCTACTTGAGATTTGCACCGTGTCGCTCCCTTGCATGAGCGCCAAGTGAGCGTAACCTTCTTCCATCCCCACTAGCTGAAGGCGAGCACCCTCTCGTGACAGAGCAACCTTTTGACATCGGTTACCGCGGCGCGACTGCATGCGCTGCTGCAGGAATTACCTATCGCCAACTCGATTATTGGGCTCGTACAGGTTTAGTGGAACCATCAATTCGAACAGCTACAGGTTCAGGCAGCGCACGTCTCTATGGATTTCGTGACATCTTGGTTCTCAAGATTGTTAAACGTCTGCTCGATGCAGGGGTTTCATTGCAGAATATTCGTACCGCTGTAGATCATCTACGGAGTCGCGGAGTTACCGAATTAGAACGCATCACTTTAATGAGCGATGGCGCATCCATCTATGAATGTGCCAGCCCTGATGAAATCGTAGATCT
>CALMJL010000121.1 GCA_937864425.1 uncultured Candidatus Planktophila sp. | reverse complement strand
TGTGTCTGGTGGGAAGTAAATTCTCGAGTTTTCGCTCCCGATAAGACTGCGATTGGCACACTTCAGACGATTGCAGGTAGCAGCAAACCTAAGGAAATCAAAACAATTCTGCTGATATCTCCCGAACCACTTGAATCACAAGAATACGTTTCTAATGTCGAAGTGGTCTGTCACCAAGAGGCAAAACCTGCAGATTATCCTTCTGTTACTTTCACAAAGGTAGATCGTTAATGTTAGGCGGAGTTAATAATCAACTCTTCTTCATGAGCCTTGCCGGTTTTCCCGTTGTGCTCTTTCTTATCTTTATCCTTAAGTGGGCAACTACTCCAGGCCGATCCCTCATTGCGCGAAAACCTGTTGCTGGTAATGAAGATGACTATGGCATGTTAGTTGCAGTAGCAAGTCCGCCCAACCATATTGAGGGCGAAATGCTCCGCCAAAAACTTATTGCAGTAGGGATCAAAGCGACGTTGACGCAGACAAAAGATGGTCCGCGTATCTATGTTTTTCCTGAAGAAGAGAGTGCGGCTAAAGCGCACCTTCGTTCATTTACTTAGCGATTGGCTCCAGGAACCCAAAGCTGGTCGCCAATCTCTTTATTGGCAACGCGAGCTAAAACAAAGAGCAAGTCAGAGCAACGGTTGAGATATTTTGCTGTTAACGGGTTAACACCGGTACCAAATGCGTGGATAGCAGCCCAGGTACGACGTTCAGCACGACGCACGACAGTGCGAGCCACATGCAGATGTGCCGCCGCTGCAGTTCCGGATGGAAGTACAAAGGAACGTAGCGCTGCCAAGTCTGCGTTGTACTTATCAATTTGTTCTTCAAGATAAGTAATTTGAGATTCCAAAACTCGAAGTGGTTCGAATGCTGGGCTATCAACGACAGGGGTGCATAAATCTGCACCAACATCGAAGAGATCATTTTGAATGCGCACTAAAAGTGCGCGAACATCTTCGGATAATTCATCAGTTGATAAGACAACGCCAATTGTTGAATTAGCCTCATCAACAGTTGCATATGCTTCAAGACGAGGGTCATTCTTTGAGGTACGGCTCATATCTCCAAGAGATGTAGTTCCGTCATCGCCTGTCTTTGTATAAATACGCGTTAAATTAACCATGCCCGTAGCCTATAAGTAGACTTGAGTTATGGCATCACCGAACGAGCAATCGCACGATCGCTTCAGAATCCTTGGTGGCTGCCGCCTTCACGGAGAAGTAAAGGTAACCGGCGCTAAGAATTCAGTCCTTAAATTGATGGCTGCCTCACTCTTAGCTGTAGGCAAGACCACGATCCGAAATGTTCCAGATATTGCCGATGTCGACATTATGTCTGACTTATTGACTCGCCTTGGCTGCACTGTAGAACGCACAGATACAACGATTTCAATTACAGTTCCAAAAGATCCTGCATATCGTGCTGAATACGAATTAGTGCGCAAAATGCGCGCATCAATCAATGTACTTGGTCCACTTGTTGCGCGGATTGGTAAAGCAGAAGTTGCGCTGCCAGGAGGAGATGCGATTGGCTCTCGTGGATTAGATTTTCATATTAAAGGCCTTGAATCACTTGGCGCAAAGGCACATGTCGAACATGGATATGTCATCGCCGAAGCTCCAAAAGGATTGACCGGAACCACCATTGAATTAGATTTCCCATCAGTGGGTGCCACTGAAAATCTAATGACTGCCGCAGTTTTAGCAAAGGGCACAACTGTTATCGACAATGCTGCGCGTGAGCCTGACTTAGTTGATCTCGGTGAATTTCTCATTGGCATGGGAGCAAAGATTGAGGGTCTTGGCTCGCCCACTGTCACGATTTATGGAGTAAAAGAGTTAAACCCAACAGATCACACAACAATTTCTGATCGCATCATCGCTGGTACCTGGGCATTTGCAGCAGCAATGACACAAGGTGATATCTCTATTGTGGGCGCTCGTTCTGACCACATGGAAGTCATGCTGGAAAAATTAACATCAGCTGGAGCAATCATTACCTCTGTTCACAATGGAATTCGCGTGCAAATGAATCAAAGACCAAAGGCAATTGATGTAGCAACACTTCCCTATCCTGGTTTTGCCACAGATTTACTGCCTTTTATTATCGGCATGAATTCAATTGCTGAAGGCCACTCCATCGTTACTGAAAATGTCTTTGAATCACGATTTATGTTTGTCAACGAACTCATGCGCCTTGGCGCACAAATCACGATTGATGGCCATCACGCATCCATCACCGGAATTGAGCAACTATCTGGAGCTCCCGTTGAAGCAACAGATATCAGAGCTGGTGCGGGGTTGGTGCTAGCAGGTTTGGTTTCAGAAGGTGAAACTACTGTTGATGGCGCATTCCATATTGATCGTGGCTATCCAAATTTTGCAGAACAGTTGGTAAGCCTTGGCGCAAAGGTCAC
>CALMJL010000120.1 GCA_937864425.1 uncultured Candidatus Planktophila sp. | reverse complement strand
AGGCCAACCTTATGGGAAAGGCTCTCCCGTGTGAAATCGGAGTATTGCGCCTCCAAGGTGGGGCTCATCACTCCTATTCACTCCTATTGAGGTGCGGAAACCAGCCCCACTAACTCACTTTCTGGCTGTTCTAGAGTGAATATCCATCGCTCAAATGGACCGGATGAAAGGGTCACGATGCAGCCTCTGCCACGCCCCTTCATCGCCACAAAATCTCTGTAGCCCCGGCCGCGCAAGGTTCCAAGCAATACGACATAGGGAATCGCAGTTCCAGGTGCACGAATTCCCCGAAGAGTTCTGGATCCCCATAGTTGATCTTCAAATTCAACATTTCTAATTGCATTTTTGGCTGCCCGCGGAGAATCGTGTAGCGCACCCAGTTTTTCGAAAAATGAAAGCTTTAACAAAATTTCATTTTCTTCAATGACAATCTTTGCCATGGCACAAATCTAGCGGAATTAAATCTTTCTACCGTAAGCAGGGAAAAGGCCCGCCACCGATTAAGTGACGGGCCTTTTCTAGGCCTAATGATTTAGCCTAATTATTTAGCGTTATTTAGCGAGGGATATCAACTTCGTCGAGACGAACCGCTTCACCTGAACCTTGTTGGTCAAATGGAGTGAAGTCGTACTCATCGTAAGCTGCATAGACCGCGGCCTTTGCTTCTTCGGTTGGCTCGACTCGAATGTTGCGATAACGAGCAAGACCAGTACCGGCAGGAATCAACTTACCGATGATGACGTTCTCCTTAAGTCCGAGCAATGGATCAGACTTTTCAGAGAGCGCTGCATCTGTGAGAACGCGAGTTGTTTCTTGGAATGAAGCAGCTGACAACCAGCTTTCAGTTGCAAGCGATGCCTTGGTGATACCCATAAGTTCTGGGCGACCTGCAGCTGCTTTACCGCCAGTTTGAACAACGCGACGGTTTTCTGCTTCGAAACGATTACGTTCGGTGAGTTCACCTGGAAGAAGTTCGGTATCTCCTGCTTCAAGAACTGTAATGCGCTTGAGCATTTGACGAACAATAACTTCGATGTGCTTATCGTGAATTCCTACACCCTGTGAGCGATACACAGATTGAATTTCATTCACGAGGTGAATTTGAGTTGCACGTGGACCGAGAATACGGAGCACCTGCTTTGGATCAATTGCACCAACAACCATCTTCTGGCCAACATCAACGCGCTGTCCTTCTTCTACAAGAAGCTTCTGGCGACGTGTGATTGGGTAAGCAACTTCTTCGCCACCATCATCTGGTGTCACGATGATCTTCTTACCCTTGGCATCTTCACGGAAGGAGACCACACCAGCTGCTTCAGCAATTGGTGCAACGCCCTTTGGCGTACGAGCTTCGAAGAGCTCGACGATACGTGGAAGACCGTGGGTGATGTCATCTC
>CALMJL010000119.1 GCA_937864425.1 uncultured Candidatus Planktophila sp. | reverse complement strand
GTATGGCCAATCATTCTCTGCTGTGGGCGTACCGCAAGTCCTTCATGATGCCAACCGCGAACAATAGTTTCGGAACTTTCAGGTTCGGTAAATCGTCCATCGGATTTAAGTGCTTCAGCAGTTGCAGATAATTGTGTAGTTGTTGCTACATAGGCAAGAAATACCCCACCTGGTCGAAGCGCCTCGGCAGCTGTGGCAACGCATTCCCAAGGCGCTAACATGTCCAAAACAACGCGATCAAAGGTTGCATCAACTTCCTGTTCTTGCAAATCCCCTACAGTCAAAGTCCATTGTTGTGGGAGTCCACCAAAATATTGTTCAACATTTGCGCGAGCATTGTCGGCAAATTCAGCGCGGCGTTCAACAGAGTGCACCGAACCCTTTTCACCTACTGCTCGAAGCAAGGACAATGTTAAAGCGCCACTTCCTACCCCAGCTTCAAGAACTTTCGCACCTGGGTAGATATCAGCAACGCCAACAATCATTGCAGCATCTTTGGGATAAACAATGGTGGCACCTCGTGGCATAGAGAGAACAAAATCCGCTAAGAGTGGTTTGAA
Source organism: uncultured Candidatus Planktophila sp. (assembly GCA_937864425.1). GTDB lineage: Bacteria > Actinomycetota > Actinomycetes > Nanopelagicales > Nanopelagicaceae > Planktophila. The sequence goes on along the minus strand of CALMJL010000119.1, from coordinate 25,149 downwards.
AGCGGTGAACTTCAATCCAGCTGTAGTTGAAACTACCGAGCCTTCTGGAAGACCAACCAAATCGTCGTGATTAATCCAACCTTTGTGGGTATGCCATTCTTTTCCAGGCGCAATGGTGAATGAATACAACTTCCCTTTTGGATCGGTGAGTTGAATCCGATCACCGATATCAAAGACACCTGATTTCGACACAAGCGCATCCTAGATTAATGAGTGAAAGAACGTCAGTGCAGACGGGTATCGTGCGCGGAATGGAAATCTTGCGGCTCTCCCCTAGTCGTATCAACGATTTTCTCAACTGTCCACAGCTCTATAAATATCGCGCTATCGACCTATTGCCCGAACCCCCCAGCCTGGAAGCAGAACGTGGAAAATTGATTCATAGCGTTTTGGAAGACCTCTTTGAACTTCCTGCTGCAGATCGAAATCTTCAGAGCGCTACAGAAATTCTTCCAAAAAGTTGGCAGCGCGCTCTCCATGAAAATCAAGAGCTTCAATCACTTGTGACAGATGAAAAGGAATGGCTAGATCGAGCACACGCACTTCTGACCAACTATTTTTCGATTGAAAAGCCACAAACCTTCGAATCAACCTATCGCGAGATTCATTTAGAACGAGATTTAACGGATCAAATCTATCTACATGGATACGTGGATCGAATTGATATCGCTCCCACTGGTGAGGTTCGGATTGTTGACTATAAGACCGGAAAATCTCCGAAAGCCGGCTACGAAGAGAAGGCGCTCTTCCAACTCAGGGTTTATGCACTTCTCTACTGGAAGAACCACGGAGTTCTACCTACCTTGTTGCAATTGCTCTATCTCGGAGACTCCCAAGTGATTAAGAGCGGGATATCGGAGATTCAACTAGAAGCAACCGATCGGAAATTACGCAACATTGGCGATGAGATTTTGTCTGCTATTTCAGAAGAATTCTTTCCGCCCAAGAAATCAAAACTCTGCGATTGGTGTTATTTCAAAAGTATTTGTCCAGCACATAATCGCTAGTGTGAGCAGTTAACGCTAGTTAGAATTGAAATATTTCGCCTCTGGATGGTGCACAATAATCGCAGAAGTTGATTGCTCAGGATGAAGTTGAAATTCTTCTGAGAGCACAACCCCAATTCGTTCCGGTTCTAACAATTGACAGAGCAGCGTCTGCTGTTCGATGTCAGGACATGCGGGATAGCCGAAGGAATAACGAGATCCACGGTAACCCTGATCCAAAATTCCTTGAATATCTGGTGAATCATCGCCGCGTACCGCCATCTCTTCGCGGATACGAGCATGCCAGTGTTCTGCCAGAGCCTCGGTGAGTTGAACAGATAAACCGTGAATCTCAAGGTATTCGCGGTAGGCATTTTCTTCAAAGAGTTTATTGGCAGCTTTGCTGATGGTATTTCCCATAGTTACTACGTGGAAAGCAACAACATCTGTCTTTCCGCTTTCGCGTGATGCAAAGAAATCAGAGATACATAATCTTCGATCGCGTGATTGACGCGGGAATGAGAAACGCATCCTCTCTGTTCCTTTGAGTTCGCCTTCATGATGCAAAATCACAAGGTCGTTTCCCTCTGAAACACATGGGAAATAGCCGTACACAACAGCTGCTTCTAACCAACCTTGAGATTGAACCTCGTTGAGCAAACGGCGCAACCTAGGTCGACCTTCATTTTCAACCATCGCTTCGTATTCTCCACGTGCGCCTTTAAGTCCCCATTGCCCTACAAATAGCGCACGTTCGTCTAGCATCCCTAAATACTCAGCGAGTGGGATCCCTTTGACGATGCGCGAGCCAAAGAATGGAACACTTGGTATATCAATATCGATGGCAACATCGCTGCGCCGCGTATCAATTTCATTTGAATCAAAATTTCGATCCACCTTCTTCACGCGACGCTCACGTAGTTGTGGAAGGGCCGCTCCTTCTTCGCCTCTCTTGACCGCCATGACCGCATCCATGAGGCGCAAGCCTTCGAATGCATCACGTGCATAGCGAACTTCTCCTGGGAATAGTTGAGCTAAATCTTGTTCCACATATGTTCTAGTCAGCGCCGCTCCACCCAAAAGAATGGGCCATTTTTGATCCAACCCTCGCGCCGTAATCTCTTCTAAATTCTCTTTCATAATCACGGTGGATTTCACGAGCAAACCTGACATACCGATTGCATCAACATCGTTTTCAAGCGCTGCATCGATTATTTGATTGATGGTTTGCTTGATCCCGATATTGACTACCTGGTATCCATTATTGGAAAGGATAATGTCAACCAGATTTTTCCCAATGTCATGCACATCGCCCTTTACCGTGGCAAGCAGGATACGGCCTCTTCCAGAATCATCGCTCTTTTCCATATGTGGTTCTAAGTAGGCGACCGCAGATTTCATGACTTCTGCGCTTTGCAGTACGAAAGGTAATTGCATTTCACCTTTGCCAAAGAGCTCTCCAACGGTTTTCATTCCCTCAAGGAGGTGATCATTGATGATGGCAAGCGGGGCAATTCCTTGCGCCATTGCTGTATCTAAATCATCGGTTAACCCAACTTTTTCGCCATCAATGATGCGCCGTTCTAGCCGTTTATCAAGTGGCAAAGCCGCTAGTTCGGCAGCACGAACATTGCGGGATGCGGCAAGTTCTACGCCTTCAAAGAGAGCCAAAAATTCAGTCAATGGATCGTAGGTACAGATATCACCTTCGTATCTGCGACGGTCATAGACCAAATCAAGAGCCACTTCCCTTTGACGTTCATCGATTCGCGCTAGCGGCGTGATCTTTGAAGGATGAACGATTGCTGAATCCAATCCTGCCGCCACACATTCATGAAGGAATACCGAGTTGAGGACAATACGAGCAGCTGGATTTAGTCCGAAGGAAACATTGCTGACACCTAAAGTAGTTTGAACGTCTGGATACTCACTCTTTAACGTTCGAATTGCATTGATTGTCTCTAGCGCATCGCGACGTGTTTCTTCTTGACCTGTAGCAATCGGAAAAGTGAGCGTGTCTATCAAAATGTCTCCGATTGCAACCGACCAATTTTCAGTCAAATCCTTAATCAAGCGTCGCGCTACTCGCAATTTCCATTCAGTTGTTCTTGCTTGGCCTTCTTCATCAATTGTGAGAGCAACAACTGATGCGCCGTGTTCGCGTACTAGTGGCATGATGCGAGCGAATCGCGAAGTAGGACCGTCTCCATCCTCATAATTGACTGAATTGATGACGCTTCGACCACCTAAAGCTTCAAGGCCAGCTTTGAGCACAGCAGGCTCGGTTGAATCCAAAACAATGGGAAGGGTTGATGATGTAGCAAATCGAGAAGCTAATTCGGTCATATCACGAACGCCATCGCGACCTACATAATCAACAGAGAGATCGAGCATATGAGCGCCGTCGCGAATTTGATCGCGCGCTATCTCAACACACGTTCCCCAATCTTCATTGATGAGCGCATCTCTAAAAGCTTTTGAACCATTGGCATTAGTTCGCTCACCGATAGCCATGTAAGTCTGATCTTGGCGGAATGGAACATATTGATAGAGCGAAGAAGCACCTGGTTCAATTGTGATGGTTCGATCTTTCGGCTTCCTTTCTGAAAGTCGATTCACCACTGCTTGAAGATGTTGTGGCGTAGTTCCACAGCATCCGCCAATAAGAGTGATTCCATAATCTTTTACAAATGTCTCAAGCGCGGTAGCAAGTTCCTCAGGACCAAGCGGATACTCGGCTCCCTTTGCTCCCAAAATCGGAAGACCGGCATTAGGCATTACTGAAATAGCAACTCTGGCATTTTTGGAGAGATAACGAAGATGTTCAGACATCTCTGCAGGACCTGTTGCGCAGTTCAGACCGATGATGTCGATTGCAAGCGGTTCTAAAGCGTTGAGCGCTGCGCCAATCTCCGAACCAAGCAACATGGTTCCGGTAGTTTCAACAGTTACTTGCGCAATCAAAATGACATCGCGACCTGATTCTTCGATCGCCTTTCTGGCTCCGTTTACTGCAGATTTTGCTTGCAAAAGATCTTGAGTGGTTTCTATCAGCAGTGCATCACAGCCTGCATCAACTAGCCCTTTTGAGGCGGTGTAATAAGCATCTTTAAGATTTTGATAGGTAGTGTGGCCAAGACTGGGAAGTTTTGTTCCGGGCCCAAGTGAACCCAATACGAATCGTGGATGTTCTTTGGTACTAAATGCATCAGCAGCTTCTCTGGCAATCTTGCCCCCGGCGTAAGCGAGTTCGTAGATTCGATCTTCGATTCCATATTCAGCGAGGTTCGCCCAGTTGGCGCCGAAAGTATTTGTCTCAATCGCATCAACTCCGACCGCTAGGTACGCCTCATGAATAGAGCGAACCAATTCAGGCCGGGTGACATTGAGGATTTCGTTGCAACCTTCATGGTTTTGAAAGTCCGCAAGAGTTGGCTCGGCCGCTTGCAGCATTGTGCCCATCGCGCCATCGGCGATGATTGTGCGAGTTGCCAAGGCGCGGCGCAGTAATCCAGCTTCACGTGCGGTAGCAAGAGTCGTCACAATGCGCAGGTTACCCTAAGGTATTGATATGGAGATTCTTCAAATTCCAAATCTGCGCTCTCCCGTGATGGTTATCGCATTTTCGGGTTGGAATGATGCAGGTGAGGCTGCAACTGGAGCGGCATCACATCTACTTGGAACATGGACAGATCCTGAATTTGATGTCGTTCCTGAATTGATTGCAGAAGTTGATATTGAAGAATTTTATGATTTTCAAGTAAATCGCCCTTTGGTGTATATCGATGATTCAAGCATTAGAAACTTAACGTGGCCTGGAACTCAGATCTATGCGTTACAAACGCCTGAACTTCCCTGTGACTTCATCGTTGTTCGCGGTGTTGAACCATCCATGAAATGGAAAACCTTTACCAGCGAATTGCTCGATTTGGCAGATGATTGCGAAGTTGATCTCATCATTACTTTGGGATCGATGTTGGCCGATACCCCTCATACTCGACCAATCACGGTAAGCGGAAGCGGTGCGCATCCCGATATTGCAAAGCGTTTGGGAGTAGAAATCAGCAAATATGAAGGACCGACTGGAATTCTTGGCGTCATTCAAGATGGTTGTGTCAAACGAGGCATAGATGCAATCTCATTGTGGGCAGCGATTCCCCATTACGCATCAAACTCGCCATCACCGAAGGCCTCACTTGCTCTCATCAATGCGCTGGAAGATTTTCTTGAAATCGAAATTCCTCAAGGAAATCTCCCTGATGAAGCTGCAGATTGGGAGCGAGAAGTTACTGAGTTAGCAAAAGAAGATTCGGAAGTTGCAGAGTATGTAAAGGCGCTTGAGGAAAGTAAAGATGCTTCAGATTTGCCAGAAGCTACTGGTGAATCCATTGCAAAAGAGCTAGAGCGATTCCTTCGTAGGCAGAACGAGAAATAGCGCTAGAGCGCTATTCCCAATAGAGAATCAATCGCCCGAGATAACTCGCCCGCATTTCCACCTACTTCCCCGTTGTGAGTAGCCAAACACCAATTGCGAATAGCCGAGAGCGCCTTCGGTGAATCAAGATCCGATGAGAGCGCTGCAATAATCTCTGTTATTACTGTTTCAGTTGGCGCTACATCTACCTTCGATAAATTGACACGTACATTTTCAATCTCTAACGCTGCTTTCTTCAGGCTTTCATTGCTCCACATGAAATCTTCTCGGTAATGTCGATCAAGGAGCGCCCAGCGAATAGCCATCGGGTCTGTACCTTCTGCGATCAAACGCGAAACAAAGACGAGATTGCCGAGAGATTTACTCATTTTCTCGCCATCAAGGCCAATCATTCCGGCGTGTACGTAGTGTCTGGCAAAAGGTTTTCCAGAAATGATGCGACTTTGGGCAGCTGACATCTCGTGATGCGGAAAGATTAAATCTGATCCGCCACCTTGGAAATCAATTGAATATTCACTCGCATCCTGTGAAGTATCCAAATAGTGAAGGGCTATGGCGCTGCATTCAATATGCCACCCAGGACGACCAAATCCAAAAGGGCTCTGCCACGTAGGTTGATCTGGCTTAGAAGTTAACCACACTAAAGCATCGAATGGATCTTCCTTGCCCGCTCGATCAGGATCTCCGCCACGTTCTGCAAATAGTTTTCTTGCATCGATATCGGTCAGATGTGAGCGAGTACCGTATTCAGGATCTGCTTTCACGCGGAAATACATATCTTGATCAACTAAATATGTTGCTCCTGCTTCATGGAGTTTGGATATTGCATTCACTACCAAAGGCATGGCTTCAACCACACCGACGTAATGAGATGGTGGAATGATGTGTAAGGCGCTCATATCACTTCTAAAAAGTTCAATCTGGGATTGAGCTAGCTCTTGCCAATCAACGCCATCTCTAGCAGCTCGCTCGAGAAGAGGATCATCGATATCTGTAATGTTCTGGACAAAGAGAACCTCTGCTCCTGTTGCCTTCAGATACCGACAGAGAAGGTCAAAAGTAAGATATGTAGCAGCATGGCCAAGATGAGTAGCATCGTAAGGAGTAATCCCACACACATAGATTCGATACTTGTTTTTTTCAGCAACTGTGAGAATCGAGCTAGTAGCGGTATCGAAGAGAGATAGAGCAGGGGTGTGAAATCTCTCCGGTAATTTCGGAATATATAACTCTGGCCACGATTTCACGTGAAAACCCTACTTTAAAAAGGTGGCCAAGGAATTGCTGGCCAATCTTCACTAGGAGATGGGAAAACGCCCGCTTTGTAAATCCGATCTATTCGATGCTCAAGCGCCTTAATTTCTGCATCCGAGAGAAGTTTCTCAAAGAAGAATCTCTTTTCCTGAATGAGGTTTGCCAGATTCTTCAGTTGAGCTTTCTCTTTCTCAGTGAGTTCCTGATCAGCCCATTGCCAAAGGACAGTTCGTAATTTATCTTCTTCATGGAAAGTCACCCCATGGTCACATCCATACACATGGCCGCTATGGTCAGGGAGTAAATGTCCAATCTTTCGATCAGTATTGTTGATGACTGCATCAAAGAGCGCGAGCGAACGCAATCTCGCATCGTCGGTTCGATAGAACTCTGCTAGATCAACGGATTCATCAATTTCAATCCACTCTTGCACCATGCCTTCGCCAAATGGGCCATCGCGCAATACTGTGGTGGGAACCAAATGCCAACCGCCAAGTTCGGAGAGAATGTATGCGGCAAGTTCGCGCGAAGCCAAGTTACCTTCTGCAAAATCCCATAATGGTCGCTCCCCTGCGATGGGTTTATAAATAACATCGCGCGATACATCACGCCACGTGCAGGTTCCAAATAGAGTCGCATTCGATGCATCAACCAAGCGGCCAGAGATGTGTAACTCTCCGTTCTCTAGATGCTCTTTAATGTTCTCCGGCGACATGGCTATCTCCGATAACCATTTGCACGTGGACAGAGATGCCCACGTGGATCTAATGGACCTCCGCAAAAAGGACACGGTTGTCGTCCAGCTGACATCAGTGCGCCCGTTCGCTTGGTAAATCGTTCTACTTCAGATGGGTCAATCATGGCACGAACAATCTCTGCATCACTGTCGAGCAACTGTTCGTCAGAAAACTCAACGCTCTCATTGGCATTTTCAGAGACGGCTTGCATATCAATTTGTATGCGTTGCATGCTGGAATCAAAGGAAAGTCCAATAACACCAATGCGGAATTCTTCCTCAATGGGAGTATCGAGTGGTGCTTCATCTCGGGGCAAGGTGCGGAATATGAACGTTGGATCCATCTGTTTGATCTCTTTGACCATAAAGATGAGTCTCTCGGCCAGCGCCTGAACTTGTGTTTTCTCTAGGGAGAGAGAGACAAGTCGACTGTTCTCTCGAACTTGAATGAAGAATGTGCGCTCACCAGGCTGCCCCACTGTTCCCACAGTGAATCGATCAGGATTCTCAAAGAGATTTATTCGTGCCACTATTTTCGCTTCCCCTTGATGAGGCCACTTCCACCGCCAAGAAGTGATGTGGATACCTTTTTTCTTCCCAATAGATGAGAAATATTTGTGGTTGTATCGCTATAACAAAGAAGGCGTGCAGATTTTCCATCAAAATCAAGGATTGAAAGTGACGCTGGATTAATCACCAAGTTTTGGAAACTATTCAGCGGAACTCCGATGAGCTGTGCAATTGCCGCTTTAATGACATCACCATGTGAAATGAAGAGAAATACTCCGTTCTTCTTCTTTGCATGGCATTCGTGAATGGAGGCGAGAACTCGTTTCTGCGCCGATTGCATCCGTTCACCGTCAGGAAAAGTTACGGTGGCTGGCCGGTTCTGAACTTGTTTCCATAGAGGCTCACGTCGTAAAGAGTTGAGTTTTCTCCCGCTCCAGCGCCCGTAATCAACTTCGTTCAGCCCATCATCGATGACAAATTCTTTGACACCTCCAGCGAACTTTGAGGAGAGCCACGGTTGAATTGTTTGATGACATCGCTCTAGCGGACTAATCCTGATTTGATCAAAGGAGCTAGCACCAATGCGATCAATCAAGGCAATGGCTTGCTCTCTCCCTTGTTTACTTAATGAGACTCCGGATAAACGACCCGACAAAATCCCCGATTCGTTGGCCGTTGAATGCGCATGGCGCAAAAAGACTAAACGACTCATAAAGACAAGATTAGCGTTGATTATTGCTAAGGTCGCTTTGTGGAGATGCGTAGGGCAGGTAAGAGCGGATTAACACTTTCTCGTATCGGACTTGGCACCATGACATGGGGTCGTGATACGGATGCGCATGAAGCTGCCGATCAATGCCGTGCGTATATCGAAGCCGGTGGCAATTTTCTCGACACATCGGCGACCTATGGCGATGGTGACTCAGAGCGAGTTATCGGAGGGCTTATCGGCACTCTCTTTAAGAGAGAAGAAGTAGTAATCGCGTCGAAAGCGGGAGTGACTTATCCCGAGGGTAATCGCATCATTAACAACTCTCGCGCGTCACTTATCGCAGAGCTTGATAAAACGCTCAATCGTCTAGAAACAGATTATCTAGATCTGTGGCAGATACATTCTTGGGATCCAAATAATCCTCTTGAAGACACGCTCTCGGCTCTTGATTACGCATATTCATCTGGGAAGGCTCGCTATGTTGGGATATGCAATTTTTCTGGATGGCAAACAGCTCGTGCAGTTACCTTGCAAGAATCCAACTCAGCAAAAGCCCCAATTACATCCATTCAAATTGAATATTCTCTGCTTAACCGAGATGCAGAAGTAGAAATATTTCCATGTTCTGATGACACTGATATTGGAATTCTCGCATGGGCACCGCTTGGTCGTGGAGTCCTGACTGGAAAATATCGCAATGGAATTCCCAGCGATTCTCGCGCGGCAGCGCCACATTTTGTTAAACATGTCGAACCGTACTTAGATGCTCACTCTTCAAAGATTGTTGAAGCCGTTGCTGTTGCAGCTGAGGGACTTGGTTTTGCTCCCCTAGAAGTTGCACTTGCTTGGGTCCGCGACACACCTGGTGTCACTTCTGCAATTGTTGGGGCACGCACTGGAGCTCAACTGCGTGGAATTTTGCGAAGCGAAGAGATTTCGCTTCCCATAGTTGTGCGAGATGCTCTCAATGAAGTTTCGCTGTAACGCTTTTTAGCAATTTTCTAAAAAGTTCTCCAACACGTTTACACCAAACTCAAGTCCACTGATCGGAACACGTTCATCAACCCCATGAAAGAGCGCCATAAAGTCGAGATCTTCAGGAAGTCTGAGAGGACTGAACCCATATCCAACTATTCCAAGCTCTGAAAGCGCCTTGTTATCGGTTCCACCACTCATGAGATACGGAACTGGAATTCCTTCGGGGTCAAACTTCTTGATTGCTTGGCACATTGATTCAACCAGGTCTCCCTCAAAATCAACTTCAAGAGCGATATCGCGAGAAATGGTTTCAATCGCGATATCAGGACCAATCAAGTTCCTGATTGTTGAATTGAGCTCTTCTTCATAACCGGGAAGGAATCTTCCATCAACAACTGCTGTTGCCGTGCCAGGAATGACATTTGCTTTATACCCCGCTTCTAACATGGTGGGATTTGCTGTGTTCTGCAGCGTTGCGCCAATCATCCTTGCAGTTGGACCTATCTCCTTGAGTAGAGGTCGTAGATCGTTTTCATCGTAAGGTCGTCCGGTTGCTTCAGCAATTTTCTTAAAGAGTTCTTTTACTACTTTGGTGTAGCGCTGTGGCCATGAATGCCGCCCTATTTTTGCAACCGCTTCGGTAAGTGCAGTAAGCGCATTCTCATCATTCATCATGGAGCCATGTCCAGCACGACCTTGCGCAGTTAAACGCATCCAATGGATTCCCTTTTGCGCCGCTTCAATGAAATACAGACGTTTTCCACCACTTACCGTGACAGAGAATCCCCCAACCTCTGAGATCGCTTCGGAACAACCGGCAAAAACTTCTGGATGATGCGCAACCATCCAGCGAGAACCGTATGTCATCCCCGCTTCTTCATCGGCAAAGAAAACGAGCGTGATGTTGCGAGGTGGCTTATATCCACTTCTCGCCCATTTTCGAACAATCGCAAGAATCATGGCATCAACATTCTTCATATCGACAGCACCTCGACCCCAAATTGCACCGTCGCGAATTTCCGCTGCAAATGGATCTACTGTCCAATCAGCTGCATTAGCCGGGACAACATCAATGTGTCCGTGTACAACTAAACCAGGGCGAGAAGAATCACTTCCTTCGATATGTGCAACAACGTTGCAACGATTAGGCGCTGATTCGTAAATCGTGGCGGTAATTCCAACCTCCGCTAATGATCCAACAATGTATTCCGCTACTGCTTTCTCATCACCTTTGCCTTCGCCAAAATTTACTGACGGAATTCGAATGAGTTCTTGGCAAATTTTTACGACTTCACTTTCGAGGGTCATGGATACATTCTCCTCTCAAAGCATGGATAAATCTCAAGTTTTGCTTGTGTGCCAGCGCATTGCTATCGTTACCCAGTTATTCCATCCTGAAAGCGTAAGCCTCGCTTACTGCAATCGGGTGCTCGTCCGGGTGGCGGAATTGGCAGACGCGCTAGCTTGAGGTGCTAGTGCCCGCAAGGGCTTCGGGGTTCAAGTCCCCGTTCGGACACATCACAGCGTAAAACCACATGAGGAGAAAAGTTGAATCTCTCTGAAGCACTCAGTCACATCAGAGAAATTCCTGATTACCCAAAGCCCGGCATTGTTTTTAAAGATATCACTCCACTCTTATCCGATGGCAAAGCATTTGATGTGGTCATTGATGCCCTCTGTGAAGGTCTCACCCATGTTGATATCGTCGCAGGAATCGAAGCACGCGGATTCATTTTGGCAAGCGCCATGGCAACGAAACTTGGCGCTGGATTTGTACCCCTTCGTAAAGCGGGAAAATTGCCACATCACGTTTTCGCTCAAGCATATGAGTTGGAATATGGGAGTGCGCAATTAGAAATTCACCAAGATGCTTTCCCTGTGGGGGCAAAAGTTGTTCTTGTTGACGATGTACTTGCAACTGGTGGAACGCTAGCGGCGGCTACGAAATTGATTTCTGACATGGGTGGGGTTCTTACCCAAATTTCAGTTCTCTTGGAGATTTCATTCCTTAATGGAAGAAGCAAAATTCTCGCCGACTGGCCAGAAGTGCGAGTTAAGGCTCTTCTCTCGTCCTGAAATGAGTTCTTCACTACAACTAAATTTCCGTTTAGTGGCAGGATACGGCTGTGGCTGAACTTGTCTATTACTGCGGCACCATGGATAGTGGCAAATCAACGCTTGCGCTCCAGACTGCTCACAACCATAAAAGTCGTGGTCGCAGTGGACTTATCTTTACCAGTCAGGATCGTGCTGGTGTAGGTGTCATCAGCTCCCGCTTAGGTTTGCAATCAGAGGCGATAGAGGTGTCGAGCAATCTAGATATTCACAATCTCGTAGTGGAGCGACTATCTATGGGAGAGAGAATTGATTACATCATCTGCGATGAGGCACAGTTTTATCAACCCATTCAAATCGATCAGTTAGCAAAGATCGTGGATGGCCTTGGAATCGATGTCTATGCTTTTGGAATTCTGGCAGATTTTCGAACCAAACTCTTTCCAGGTTCAGCACGCCTTGTAGAACTCGCTGACCGCGTAAATACCTTGCAAGTTGAAGCTCTCTGCTGGTGTGGGGCTCGTGCAACTCACAACGCTCGCACGGTAAATGGAGTCATGGTTGTTGAAGGCGAACAAGTTGTGGTTGGAGATGTTGGAAACACAGATTCCGTTGCCTACGAAGTTCTTTGTCGCAGACATCATATGCGTCAAGTAACTGCCAGGGCTTCGCGAGCAGGCCATATTTCGCATGACCCACTACCCTTTAAGGAATCGTAAATTTTGACAAGTAGATATCACAAGAGGAGAGAATGATGAATACACGTGGTTATGCAGTCATGGAAGCTAAGAAGCCGCTCGTGCCATATCAATTTAATCGTCGCGAGTTGGGTGCGAACGATATTGCTCTCGATATTCTCTATGCAGGTATTTGTCACTCTGATATCCATCAAGCCCGTGAGGAATGGGGACCAGCGCTATTTCCGATGGTTCCAGGACATGAAATTGCTGGCGTTGTTACCAGCGTTGGAAACAAGGTGACGAAATTCAAAGTGGGAGAAAAGATTGGTGTTGGTGTCTTTGTTGACTCATGCCGCACCTGTTCATCTTGCCAAGCCGGACTTCAACAATATTGTTTAGAAGGAATGACCGGAACGTATAACGGATTAGAACGCGATGGCGTTACTCCAGCTATGGGAGGTTATTGCAATTATTTTGTCATCAATGAAGATTACGCAGTTCATATCCCAGACAATCTTCCACTTGAAGGGGTTGCACCGTTGATGTGCGCCGGAATCACTTTGTACTCACCCATTAAACATTGGAAGGTTGGCCCAGGAAAGAAAGTAGCGGTGATGGGTCTTGGTGGGCTTGGACATATGGGGGTTAAATTTGCTGCAGCGCTCGGAGCCGATGTAACTGTCCTATCTCATTCACCAAAGAAAGAAAAAGATGCTTTGGCGATGGGTGCGCATCACTTTGTCGATACCAGCAATCCCGATAATTTCGCGAAACATGCTGGCACTTTTGATGTCATCCTCAATACTGTAAGTGCGGAATTGGATATCAACCAGTACCTCAATTTGCTCAAACTCGACGGAACCTTGGTGGTGATTGGTCTACCCGGCAAGCCATATTCAGTTCACGTTGGATCCCTACTCAATGGCCGTAAATCTATTGGCGGATCCATGATTGGCGGAATTCCAGAGTTGCAGGAAATGCTCGATTTCTGCGGAAAGCATTCAATTGTGAGCGATGTGGAAGTAATTGCATCGGACTACATCAACGAAGCATACGAGCGCACCGTAGCGAGTGATGTGAAATATCGCTTCGTCATTGACACGAAGACTTTCTAATCTGTCGAACGGTCTTTAACTGAGCGCTAGAACGATGAGCGGAGCGGTCACAAGTGCTGGTAATAAATTGGCAACTGCAATTCGCTTGATTCCCAGTAACCGCAAACCGATTCCTACCAGCATTAAACCACCAGCAATAGTCATTGCCTGAACTTGTGTAGTTGAGAGGATTTCTCCAAGGAAAAAACCAATGACAGTCCAGAAACCCTGATATATCGCAACAGGAATCGCTGATGCAGCGACTCCCCAACCTAGCGATGAGGCAAATGCCATGGCAGCGAAGAAGTCGAGCGCTGATTTCAAAAGCAATTGATCTAGCCCTTGAGACATCCCGTCACTGACGCTACCCAAAATGGCTAGTGGTCCAATCACAAAGAGAAGAGATGCAGATACAAATCCTTCGACAAAAGTTCCTTCAGAAGATGCGCGAAACTTCCTCCTCAAGTTTTCTCCGAAATGATCCAATTTTTTTTCAAGCTGCAACACTGATCCGATTAAACCGCCCACAAGCATTGCAGCCAAAATCACGAGAATGGGAGTCCCCTTAGGAAGGCTTGCAACAAATTCTTTCGACCAGAGTTCAGAGAGAGCGGAAGCAGCAGCCAAGATCGTGATGAGTCCGAGGATGTCGGTGATCAATTCCTGCGATTTCTCGGAAAATCGAGCACCAATCAAGATGCCAACACTAGAACCGATCAAAATTGCGACGATGTTGACCATAGTTCCAGCGCCGAGAAATTCTGGAAGAAAACTCACCTGCGCACTATATGAGAGATTTCTCTACCGTAACAATGCGCAAATCGACAGATTACCCAGATTCTCACATTAGAATTCGTTGATGCGAGAAAATCGAATTGCCAATTTTCTCAAACCCCACAAGACCGTTCCTCACACACCGTGGCGTGGTAAATCGCGCTGGGATTTATCGCCATCTCGATTCGCTATCTTGTCTTTCGGACTCTCCATCTTCGGTCTCGGTGATTCATTACTTATTCAAGGCAATGTCGGCAATGCACCCTGGACAGTCTTTGCTCAGGGTTTAACGCTTAAAACTGATTTAAGCATCGGCTGGGCAACATTCATTATTAGCGTATGTGTACTTCTTATATGGATTCCACTGAAAGAGAAACCAGGTTTTGGAACCCTTGCAAATATCGTCTTAATTGCAACCTTTATTGAAATTGGAACAAAGATATTCCCACTCCAACACTCTTTCATTCGAGGAGTGATTTTCGATCTCATCGGAATTGCACTCGTTGGTATTGGCTCTGCTTTGTACATCACCTGCGGACTTGGGCCTGGACCCCGAGACGGTGCCATGACAGGTATTCATTACCGGACTGGGATTCGTGTGGGACGAGTGCGCATGGGAATTGAAATCACCGTTCTCTGTATTGGATTCCTCTTAGGTGGCACAGTTGGAATCGGGACTGCTCTTTTTGCCCTCTTAATCGGCCAATCTGTGGCAATTTCTCTCGGAGTTCTCGCGCGTCTGACCCGCCAGTAATCCACGTCTCCCCTAGCCTTAAACCACCTTCCCTCGGTATGTGAGCCGTCATTTCACACGGGGTCGCAACCACCCCCGATAACAAAATTAGGAAGGAAATCATGCTCGATAGTTACTTCAAAATATCTGAGCGCGGATCAACTGTAGGTCGTGAGGTTCGAGGCGGTCTCGTCACATTCTTCACCATGGCATACATCGTCGCGCTCAATCCGCTCATTATTGGTCTTGCAAAAGATGCTGATGGGAAATTTATTGGTGGCGGAGATGCACCAAATCTTCCACTCGTTGCAGCAATGACTGCGTTGATGGCGGGAATACTCACAATTCTGATGGGTGTAGTTGGCAATTACCCACTTGCACTTGCTACTGGATTAGGTCTCAACACATTCGTTGCTGTTGGAATCGCATCCAAGATGACATGGGCCGATGCAATGGGCCTTGTTGTTTTAGAAGGATTGATTATCACCGTATTGGTTCTAACTGGATTTAGAACTGCTGTCTTTAAAGCAGTTCCGGCCCAGCTGAAAATCGCTATCTCTGTTGGTATCGGCCTTTTCATTGCTCTGATTGGACTTGTCGACGCTGGTTTCGTTCGCCGCACATCATCTGGACCAGTCCCTGTCACCCTGGGTGATGGTGGAACTTTGGTTGGATGGCCAATCATCGTCTTTGCCTTTGGACTCTTTTTAACTATCGGCTTAATGGTGAAGCGAACCAAAGCTGCGATTCTGATCGGAATCGTGCTTGCTACCGCACTTGCTGTGATTATCGAGACCACTCTCAAGATTGGTCCTAACTTTGATGGCAAGAATGTCAATCCAAAGGGCTGGGGACTTAATGTGCCAGCTATGCCAAAGGATATTGTGGCAACTCCAGACTTTAGCCTCTTCGGTCAATTTAACCTCTTTGGTTCACTTGATCGAATTCCACTGATCACAGTGATCTTGTTGGTCTTCACACTACTTCTCTCAGACTTCTTCGACACAGTTGGAACTGTGACAGCTATTGGTCACGAAGCTGGATTGATTGATAAAGATGGCAACATTCCAAATAACGATCGCATTCTGCTCGTGGACTCCATTGCGGCAGCAGCTGGTGGAGCTGGAAGTATTTCCTCAAACACGAGCTATATCGAATCTGCATCTGGTGTAGGTGAAGGTGCACGTACCGGCCTTGCTTCGGTAGTGACGGGAATTTGTTTCTTGCTCACCACTTTCTTGGCACCACTTGTTGCAATTATTCCTTACGAAGCTGCAACACCTGCACTTGTCATCGTTGGCTTCTTAATGATGACCCAAATCAAATCTATTGATTGGGATGATTATGGAATCGCAATCCCAGCGTTCCTTACTGTCATCCTTATGCCATTTACCTACAACATCTCAGTTGGAATTGGCGCTGGATTTGTTACCCATGTTGTGATCCGTTATATCCAAGGACGACGCAAGGATGTTCATCCGTTGTTGCTTTTGGTCTCGGGTCTCTTCATGATCTACTTCCTTACCTCTCCCATCAATGCTTGGGTAGGATAAGAAATAACATCTGAAATCAGCCCGTCTCCGAGTGAGGCGGGCTGATTTCTTTTACAGCCGCCAATCGACTGGTTCAACTCCAATATTTTCTAAAATCCTATTGGCCGCAGAGAATGGTTTTGATCCAAAAAATCCTCGGTGAGCACTTAAGGGGCTTGGATGGACGCCGATAATGGCGTTCTTAAAGAAGCTCGATACCTCTGCGGCGCTCTTACCCCACAAGAGTGCGACTACGTTCGCTTTACCTAATTCGCGGCAGATGTGATCGGTGACAACTTGCCATGCATAACCAACGTGGGAATTTGAAACACCTACTTGTGCAGTAAGTACACGGTTGAGCAGTAGAACACCTTGATGGGACCATTTGGATAGATCGCCATTATCAGGTGCGGAAATGCGTAGATCAGATTGCAACTCAGTAAAAATATTCTTGAGCGACCTTGGAATCGGTCTCACATCAGCAGGTACCGAAAATGCTAATCCGTGTGCGTGCCCTTGTGTTGGATAGGGATCCTGGCCAACGATCACCACTTTGACTGATTCAAAGGGCATTTGGAACGCAGCAAATATTTGATCGTGCGGCGGAGCTATCTCTTGATCTGCAATTTTCTCCAGGATGGTATCAATCGTGGACCTCACTGGATCCAGAATGGGTTTCCAACTAGCGTGAACGAGCGGTAAATCTAGCGCCATCGAAATGTACTTCAAGTGGAATTTCAAAGATTGCCGACAAATGCTCTGAGGTAATCACCTGGGCAATCGGTCCAGACACTGCGATATTCCCCTCTTTAAGGATCAGTGCATGAGTCGTTCCAACAGGAATCTCCTCAATGTGGTGCGTTACCAAAATTGAAGCGGGAGCCAAAGGATCTGCGGCAAATTCTGAAAATCTGCGAAGTAAATCTTCGCGGCCACCAACATCCAAACCAGCGGCAGGTTCATCAAGCAAGAGCAACTCAGGATCTGCCATGAGGGCGCGTGAAATTTGAACACGTTTTCTTTCGCCATCGCTCAAAGTTCCGTAATCCCGTTCTGCCAATTCACGGACTCCAAAAGTTGTTAGTAAAGCAACGGCGCGAGACTCATCCCATAAATCGTAGGCTTCATTCCAGCGACCTAAAACTGCGTAGGCTGCAGTGAGTACTACATCCTTCACTTTTTCTTCATAAGGGATATCTTCTGAAATCAACGCACCACAAATTCCAATGCGAGTACGAAGTTCAAAGAGATCGACTTTCCCCATAGTTTTATCGAGAATGGAAACTTGGCCAGTAGTAGGAAAAATCCGAGTTCCCAAGATTTGAAGGAGCGTTGATTTACCAGCTCCATTCGGACCTAAAATGACCCACCGCTCGCCTTCGAGTATTGAAAAATTGATTGGGCCCAAGATAACGCGATTGCCACGTCGTACAGAGACATCATTCATCTCGAGTACTTTTTGACCATTCATAGTGAGCCAAGATATATCTTGGTGATTGGTTTCGAGTCGAATTGACGCCCTAGGTGAAGTGATTCGCGATAATCTCACCCATATGAATCCGCGGGAGAGCCAATTTACTGGGCTAATTTTGGTGACAGGCGTCGATAAACCAGGCATCACTCAAGCGCTCTTTGAAACCCTAGCCCCTTTCTCCATCACCGTTTTGGATATTGAACAAGTTGTCATCCGAGATCGTTTGATTCTTACCGCTCTTATTCGATTAGATCCTGCCCATGCGGCAGCTATAGATGCAGACCTTGCACTCTGTGCAAGTCGCCTCAATATCGATATAGCAACCTCATTCCAAGAAGAAGCGTTGGAAACAATTGCGGCAAAGACAGGTTTACTCCATGTTGTATCTCTGAGCACTTCGATATTCCCAGAGGCAGTTTCTAAAATTGCCACTGCAATTGCATCCGCAGGCGGAAATATCGAGCGAATTCATCGAACTGCTAGTTATCCCATCACCGCCATTGAATTTGTAGTTTCGAGCGCCGATCAAAAGAGATTACGCACCGAACTTCTCTCCGTTTCAGCAGATACAGGTGTAGATATTGCAGTGTCACCTGGTGGTCTCATGCGTCTTGCCAAGAAATTGGTAGTGATGGATGTTGATTCAACCCTGATTCAGCAAGAAGTCATCGAGCTCTTAGCACAGCATGCACATCAAGGCGACAAAGTTAAAGCAATCACAGATTCGGCTATGCGGGGCGAAATAGATTTTGAAGAGAGTCTCAGGGCAAGAGTGGCACTTCTTGCAGGTTTATCAGAAGGTGTCATATCGGATGTACGCGCAGAAATTGCGCTTACTCCTGGTGCTCGAACTCTCATTTCGACTTTGAAGAAATTGGGCCACAGCGTTGCGGTTGTTTCGGGAGGATTCACAGAAGTGATAGAGCCCATCATCAAAGATCTCGGAATCACGCACTACAAAGCTAATAGCCTTGATATTCAGGATGGCGTACTCACTGGAAAAGTTATTGGTCCAATTATTGACCGTGCAGCTAAAGCTGCTGCACTTCGCGAGTTTGCCGCACTCGAAAATGTCTCACTCGAACAAACCATCGCCATTGGTGATGGCGCTAATGATCTAGATATGATCGCATTGGCCGGTTTGGGAATTGCATTCAACGCAAAACCTGCCGTGAAAGCGGCAGCAGATAGTTCGGTATCTGCTCCATATCTGGATTCGGTTCTTTATCTCTTAGGTATCACCCGAGAGGAAATAGAGGAAGCTGGGGCTCAGCGAAAGTAATTAGAGTCTGCACGCGTGGATATCGGTGACGAGAATCCCCCGCGCACCAACAGCCCACAATTCATCCATTAAGCGATTAGTATCTTTGCGCAACACCATTGCGCGTACTGCAACCCATCCTGATTTTTGCAATGGTGAAATCGTGGGTGATTCCAATCCTGGTGTGATGGCGCAAGCCTTTTCTACTGAATCTGAAGGCACGTCATAATCAAGGAGAACATATTGGCGAGCTGTCACCACTCCTTGAAGTCGGCGCACCAATATCTCCAATTCTGGAAGGGTTGGCGCACCTTTCCGCTTTATCAAAATTGCTTCAGACTGGAGAATAACATCTCCAAAAGTTGCTAAACCTGCTTGCTTTAAAGTATTTCCAGTGCTTACAACATCAGCAATTACATCTGCGACACCAAGTCTGATACTGCTTTCAACAGCTCCATCCAACCTAACAACGTTAGCGCTGATGGAATTCTTTTTGAGATAGTCATTGACTAACCCTGGATAGGCGGTAGCCACACGCTTTCCACTCACTTCTTTAATGTCGCTTAATTTTCCTGTTGGAGCAGCGAATCTAAAGGTAGATCGTCCGTAATCAAGGGGCAATATCTCCTCCGAGGTTGCACCAGAATCAATCAATAAATCTCTGCCGGTGATCCCCGCTTCTAGCTCACCTGTTCCAACGTAAATTGCAATATCCCTTGGTCGTAAATAGTAGAACTCAACAGAATTTTCGGGATCAATAAGGATGAGATCACGAGCATCAGTTCGCTGGCGATAACCTGCCTCTCTAAGAATTGCAATCGAGGAATCGGCAAGCGAGCCTTTATTGGGTATTGCTATACGTAACATTCAATTTCCATTCAGTTGGTCTTCTCAAAACTATAAGTATTTGTAAATATCTTGGGGCTGTAATCCTCGCGCGAGCATCAAAGTTTGCAGGTGATAGATGAATTGACTGATTTCTTCTGCCAGAGCCTGATCAGATTCATGTTCTGCCGCAAGCCATACTTCGCCAGCTTCTTCCAAGATCTTCTTACCTATTGAATGAACTCCCGCGTCAACGGCAGCTACGGTGTGTGAGCCCGCTTCTCTCGATTGCATCTTAAGAGACAATTCCTGCCACAGCTCATCGAAGTTCTTCATGGGTCAGAGTTTACTGCGAGAGCGCCTTCGATCGGAGACTATTTATCATTCCTGCTGGATCTGGAGAATTGAATACTGCGCTGCCTGCAACAAAGGTATCTGCTCCAGCATCACGCGCAATCTCTATTGTTTCAAGAGAAATTCCCCCATCAACTTGTAGCCAAATATCTCGGGAACCTATCAATGAACGAGCTTTCGAAACCTTTTCCATCATTTCAGTCATAAATTTTTGGCCACCAAATCCCGGTTCTACGGTCATGATTAAGACCATATCTATCAGATCAAAGAACTCAGAATATTCCGTGATTAGCGTGTTCGGTTTAACTGCAATTGCAGCACGTGCGCCGCACTTTCTTATACCTTGCAAGGTCTGACGAATATCAGAACACGCTTCAACATGGATTGTGACACTGGCACATCCTGCTTCGGCATAGGAAATTGCAACGCTGTCGACGCTCGCAACCATAAG
Source organism: uncultured Candidatus Planktophila sp. (assembly GCA_937864425.1). Taxonomy (GTDB): domain Bacteria; phylum Actinomycetota; class Actinomycetes; order Nanopelagicales; family Nanopelagicaceae; genus Planktophila. The sequence continues at coordinate 4,305 of CALMJL010000119.1, read as the reverse complement.
GTGGGCATCGACAGGAAGCGGACATTTTGAAATGATCTTCTCAGCTGCCTGAAAATCGAAAGTGAAATTGGGGACAAAGATGTTGTCCATAACATCTAAATGAAGAAGATCGCTCACACCAGAAATCTTCTGGATTTCTTCGTCCAGCCGAGTGAAATCTGCATTGAGAATGCTCGGCGTGAGGCGAATTTCTCTCGTCACAGCGCCACTCTAACCCTTCTTTCGAAAGAGAGCTAAGAACATCGCATCTGTGTTATGTCGACTAGTCCAGAGCGAGAGCGCGTCATCTCTATTCGCGTTTTTCAATCCTTCGGGAAGAAGCGGCAGAACTGCAATAGATTCCATATATGGATGGCGCTTGTGCAACATCGTCATTTGAGCGCTTGTTTCTGCAAAATGTGGACTGCAAGTCGCGTATCCAAAAATCCCACCAGGATTCGTAACAGAAATTGCAGAATCGATAAGTTCGCTCTGTAATTGTGTGAGCTCGCGCAGATCGGAAACCTTTCTGCGCCAACGTACTTCAGGTCTGCGCCTGAGTGCACCAATCCCGGTGCACGGAACATCTGCTAGTACCGCATCAAAATTGATGCCGCGTTCTGAAATTCTGCGACCATCTCCTACCCACACATCATGATTCGCAGTCACTTGCTTTACTAACTCGGCGCGTTTTGAAGAAATCTCATTACCTACGAAGGATTTCCCATCTCGAGCAGCTAAATGTGAAAGTAGCGCCGCTTTTCCACCTGGGCCGGCACAAATATCGAGAATCGATTCCGCACCCTGTGCTGCTTGATAGAAGAGATGGGCAACTAATTGAGAACCTTCATCCTGGATGCCTGCTTTTCGAGTTCTTATTAACTCCATCTGGGCCGGAGCTTGATCAATCTTGATTCCATATGGTGAATACGGAGTCTGCGCTCCCCCAAGAGTGAGAAATTCTTTGACTTCAGATTTGCCTGGCCATGTGACATAAGTGGGAGAAGCAGCCTGATTATTTGCAGCTAACTCCGCTTCGACAAGGTGAAAATCCTTGAGTAAATCCCAGTAAGCGCTCACTATCCATTCTGGATGTGAATGCTGAATTGCAAGTCTTGCAACAGGATCTTCAATTTTATCGCTGGTGTTCATCCATTCGGATAGAGACTGTGAACTTAATTTTCGCAAAATTGCGTTGAGAAATGCAGCTTTGGATTCCCCTAACACTGCACGCCCTAATTCAACTGATTCAGAGACCGCAGCATGCGTGGGCACACGCATTTCAAAGAGCTGATGAATCGCAAGACGCGCAATATCGACAATCCCGTGATCCACTTCGGCTAATGGTCGATCTATAACCTGCTTGAGTAGATAATCATGGCGACCTTGCATTCTCAAAGTTCCATAAAGAAGTTCGGTGGCGAAGGCCCGGTCTCTTACATCAAATTCAGATTCGCCTAGCGCTTTAGGCAAAATAAGATTTGAATATCCATCTCTGTGGTTAACTTCAGTAAGAATTTCAAAAACTAACTTACGAACTTTCTCTGGCTGAGGTTTTCGACCGGATCCACGTCTATTCACCGAAAAATTCCTCTGCAGAAATTCTTACTCCGTTGATCCAGGCAGATGCATCCATCAGTGGTTTACCGCTGGGCTTTACTTTGAGAAAAATGAGCGCAGAAGTCGCAGTTCCAACATAAAGCTTTTTATCCCTTACTTCTATCTGACCTGGTTTCAATCTCAGCGCTGAGATTTCAGGCTGCTGCAGAATCAGATTTTCATTCCGAAAAACAGTCCAAGCTCCAGGGTTTGAGGTAAATGCTCGAACTTTAGAATGGATAGATTCGGCGGAATTCGTCCAATCAATCTTTCCTTCAAGCTTTGTGAGTTTTCTGGCCAAGGTCGCTCCTGCGGAATCTTGAGCTGTGGGTTTTTTACCATTTTCTATGAGCGCAAGGGTTTCCATAATTGCTTCAGGTCCCAGAAGGGATAGTTCGTGAAGTAATTCATCGCTTGTAATGTCGCTATCGATTGCAAATCTTTTCGTCACGAATATCGGGCCAGTATCCATACCTTCATCTAGTTGGAAGACAGTGACACCTGATAGGTGATCTCCTGCTTCTATTGCTCGCTGCACAGGAGCCGCACCTCGCCAGCGCGGAAGAAGAGAGAAGTGAAGATTTATTGATCCACGTGATGGAATCTTGAGTAATTCCTTTGAAAGAATTACTCCGAAACCAATTGTGATCAGCAGATCCACATCGTGAAGTGAGTGCGCCAATTGCACATCATCTTCAGGTTTATGGCAGTCAATATTGTTTTCATCAGCCCATTGCGCCACAACCGTTGGTTGAGAAGTACGCCCTCTTCCAGTTGGTCTATCTGGGCGTGTGATTACTCGAACAAGCTGATACTTGCTTGATTTCAATAGATCCAAAGTTGGTAGAGCCACAGGAGGAGTGGCCGCAACCGCTATGCGCATTTAGAAGCCTTTGCCGAAAGTATTGTGGGGAGAAACTTTAATCTGTGGGGTGTCTCCTTGCGCCAGACCAAACCATTCGGATTCTCGAATCTCTTTCATGGCAAGTTTGCGGTCTGCATCCGATAACCGATCAATAAAGAGAATTCCATTGAGATGATCCGTCTCATGTTGCAGCGCACGTGCAAGTAATTCGGTGCCTTCTACGACTACTGGCTCACCATGCATGTTGAACCCTTTGGCAACTGCGCGAAAAGCACGCGGTGTTGGATAGACCAAATCAGGAAAACTCAAGCACCCTTCATCACCTTCTTGCATCTCATCGCTTAAATCCAGAGTCGGATTGATGAGATGTCCTAGCGCTTCATCAACATCCCACACGAAAACACGCAATGGAACTCCAATTTGCGGAGCGGCTAACCCTGCTCCAGGAGCATCAAGCATGGTGTCTGTTAAATCAGCCACGAGAGTACGTAACTCTTTATCAAAATCCACCACTTCTATCGCTGGAGTAGTCAAAACTGGGTCTCCGAAATGGCGAATAGATTTGATCGACATGTTCCGATTCTACCTGTTGAACAATTTATCGTTCCCTATATCGAATAGGGGTCTACTCGCAATTGAGCCAGATTCTTTCCCGATGCGCTTCGCTTTCGTTGAAATTCATGGAGCATCTCAACTAATGCATCGCCATCGTCACAGGGCGCAAAGAGAACAATGCGAACTAAATCCCCCTTTGCATCCAATGGACCGTAAATTTTGGTCCGGGAAGGTAAACGTCCATCTGAGATAGATCTCTCTAAACCTCGAACAATCTGCTGTCCCTCACCTTGAGGTATTTCCAATGAAATCGCGCGCGAGTACGGTGGCAATCCTGCTGTTTCACGTTCTTGCAATTCGCGTTTATTGAGTAGCGATGGTTTCCATGACGCCAACGCACCTACAACGGGGCTGCTCGGATTGAGAACGAGTGCATAAGTTCCATTCTTAGCTAGATAACCAGCAGAGGAAAAAGCGATGGCTTGCGCACGCTCAATTCCCCTGACATCAGCCCATGAAAAAAATTGATCACCGTTCAGAAGAACTATCATCTGATAACCAGAACTGTGTTGTGGGATGGCCCCCGGAGTTGCGACTACCAGCGCATGGGAATCAATTTCATCCTTGATTGATTCTGCGTGAGATTCGATGATGCGGTATCCAGGGAGCGCTTTACCGAGCTCATAGGAAAATCTTTCGGACCCTCTCGCGAGAAGATAAGGTGTCTTCGCATTGCACCACGAACAATTCCAATCTGTGTAATCCTTTAAACAAATATTGCAGCGCAATGCACTGTGCGCAGATTCTTGTATCAGCTTTCCCCCACAAACACATGTCGCTACATTGCGACACTTTGAGCAAGAGATTGCATGCGCATATCCTTTGCGGGGAGCGATACAAAGAACAGAACCTGATTTCAGCGTGGAACGAATCAGAGCGAAAATCCGCGATGGAATGAGTTCCCCTTGCTCTGATTGTTGAGCAATTACTTTGACAGAACTCTTCCCAGATCGATATCGAATTTCGCCCTTTTCGATCGAAGCTGCGATTTCAGTACTAGGGCAATATCCAATATAGGTAAGGCTTGATCCCTCCAGTGATGCACGTAACCTGGCAACATCACGAGTATTCCATCCAGGAGTGCGCATTTCATAGTGGTTGTCGGAACCCTCGTCATAGATAATGATTTCCGAAAGATCTCTTATCGGAGCAAATATTGCACTTCTCGTGCCAATGACAATCTGTTGCGCTCCATAGAGTGACTGTAAATAGTTGTGATAGCGATCTTCCTTGGTTAACTCAGATGC
>CALMJL010000118.1 GCA_937864425.1 uncultured Candidatus Planktophila sp. | reverse complement strand
CGTAGCGAATTAGTCACGACAAAGAGGCTACTTAAAGCCATCGCACCTGCTGCATACATAGGGCTCATTAATCCAAGTGCGGCAACTGGAATTCCAACTACGTTATAGAGAAATGCCCATGTTAAGTTCATTTTAATTGTCTTCAACGTTTTACCTGCTAATTGAAGAGAATCAACTATTCCCATTAACTCAGGGCGCATGATTGTGATATCAGCAGTTGAAATCGCAGTATCTGTGCCAGTTCCCATTGCAATGCTTAAGTCAGATTGGGCAAGAGCTGCAGCATCGTTAACACCATCTCCAATCATGGCAACCTTCTTGCCACTTGCTTGCAGCTCTGAAATTTTCGCTAATTTATCTTCTGGAAGCGCATGAGCCATTAGTCGCGCGCTATCGATGCCAACTTCATGAGCAACGCGAGCTGCGCTCTCTGCGGTATCTCCGGTAATTAACCAGCTATCAATGCCGCGTTTGTGCAATTCTGTGATGGTTGCCGCTGCATCATTTTTGATGGAATCGGCAGTTGCAAATACTGCTATCGCAACTCCATCCCAAGCCAAAACTGCAACTGCTTGTGACTGCTCTTCTGCAGCCTTAATTGCTGCTGAGATTGCGCTATCAAAAGCGATTGTGCTGTGAGCAATGGAATCCGGTGTTCCGATAATGACAACCGGCGCTTTATCTTTGATGGTGACGCGACCAGCGATTCCGATTCCGGGAGTTTGCGTGAGTTCTGAGATAGGTAATTGGTGAGCACCGCGAGAAAGAGCATATGAAGTAATTGCCTTTGCAACGGGATGATCACTCTGACTTTCAAGGGAAAGAGCCGAACTTAATATTGTCTTCTCATCAAGTAGCGGTGCAAAAGCAGAACCCAACACTTTCTGAGCTGATACTGGAATAACAGCAGCCTGCACCTTCATGGCTCCATCAGTCAAAGTTCCAGTCTTATCAAAAATGGCAACATCAATCTGGCGAGATGCTTCAAGCACTCGTGGCTTTCGAATGACGATGCCACGAAGTGCACCGCGACCGGATGCAACTAAAAGTGCAACTGGAGTTGCTAGCCCTAAAGCACAGGGACAGGCAATGACAAGTACGGTGATGGCGATTGATATCGAATCGGTAAGCGATTTATCGCCAACGTAATTCCAATATGCAAAAGTTGCGATTGCTAGCGCAGTTACTAATGGAACAAAGATTGCTGAAATTTTATCTGCGAGTGCTTGGATTGGCGCTTTATTTCCTTGAGCTGCAACCACCATCGAGGTGATGCGCGCTAATTCGGTATCGCTACCAATTCGGATGGCTCGCACAATGAGCCGTCCATTGTTATTGAGCGCTGCACCGATCACCTTTGATCCAGGTGAAACTTCAACGGGAGTAGATTCACCTGTCATCATTGAGTTATCTACGGAGCTGTTACCTGAGATAACGATTCCATCCGTTGCAATACGCGCGCCCGGTTTAACAACAAACTCATCACCCACTTGCAGTTGAGAAATTGGTATCAATACTTCATGCCCATCACGGAGTACTGCGACTTCTTTTTCACCGAGCGCAAGGAGCGTGGCAAGCGCACTGCTAGCAGATCGCTTAGCCCGAGCTTCGAGATATCGTCCCAAAATCACAAAGAGCAATACACCTGCTGCAACTTCTGTGTAGACATCGCCTTGGTTGGTGTAGGTCGCATAAATAGACCAGATATATGCAGTGATTGACCCGAGCGAGACCAGGGTATCCATTGTTGGATGAAAAATATTTCTTATCGCAGCGCGATGAATAGGAAATGCAACTATCGCAATTAATGGCAAGGTAAGTGCAATTGCCAACCACGCTGTAAAGAGATGGTGTGCATGGGGTGGAAGTGGGATGCTGTAGCGCGTAAAGAGATCCATGAGGAATGTATTGATGGGTTCATGCCAACTCATTCGCATGGAAATTGCAATTGTTGGTAGCGCAAAGATGATCGCAAAGATCAATGCTCGGGCTGCGCCTTTGCGGTGAAGCGCAGGATCTGCTTGATCTGAAAGAAGCGCAGCTGTATATCCTGCAGATTTAATTGTCTTGATGATGAGTGCCGATGAAATATCTGCAGGCGCCACGATATGTACCGTTTCAGATGCGAAATTTACCGATGCCTTAACTCCAGGAATTTCATTAAGAGTGCGCTCGACTGTATTCACACAGGAGGAGCAGGTCATACCGGAGACTGAATATGTTTGAGTGATCATGGGGTTACTTGCAAAGTTTCGACAACGTGGCGATGTAATTTTCCATTGGACGAGAGCCCGCTTCCACCATGTGGCCCATCGACTCCTGCCACACTTGTAAATCTTCCACCTGCTTCTCGCACAATAATGTCGAGCGCTGCCATATCCCAGAGCGCAAGCGATGGTTCGATGGCAATATCCACCGCACCTTCTGCAACCAACATGTGCGACCAGAAATCACCATGTGCACGAGTGCGCCACGCGCTGGCGAGAAGTGAATGAAAGAGCGGAAGGCGATCGCCCCATCCCACAAAATCTGAATATGAAATAGATGCATCTTCCATCCGTGAAACGCTCGAGACAGAGATGCGTTTGGGTGTTGCTTCTTGATCGTTATTTCTATTTACAATCACAAATGCGCCACCACCTTCAAAGGCATACCAACGGCGAAAGAGAGCAGGCGCGCTCACAACTCCAACGATAACTTTCTCTTCGCCCGATGCGCTCTTCTCAATTAATCCAATCAGCGTTGCCCAGGTAGGAACTCCGCGGAGAAAATTCTTAGTTCCATCAATCGGATCTATCACCCAGTAACGCTTCTTATCGAGGCCTTCATTTCCAAATTCTTCGCCAACAATTCCATCGTCAGGTCGGTGAGCGCGAAGAAGCGCGCGAATGGCATCCTCTGCAGATTTATCTGCATCAGTGACAGGTGTGTTATCTGGTTTGGTAGTAATTGCTAAATCTTGAGCTTGATAACGCGCCAAAGTAATCGCATCTGCTGCATCTGCCATGCGCAGCGCCAGCGTTAAATCTTCACCTCGGCTTGCGCTCATATGGTGAGTCTAACGCTCCTCCTCAAATGGCTTGATTCCTAATTTTTCTTGAATACTTTGAACGCGCTCTTTATCTAAGTGCGCGAGACCAAAGGCGCGAATTCCTGGAGTATCAATGATCCAGCCGCCGCCATGAACGGGAAGCGCTAATGCGCTAGAAGAAGTGTGGCGCCCACGTCCTGTGACGTCGTTAACATCACCGGTTGCACGCGCAGCGCTTTCTACAAGATCATTGATGAGCGTTGATTTTCCAACACCAGAATGTCCAACCAATACCGAGACTTTTCCTTCGAGAATTTTTTGAATTGCAGCAACTTCGGCCGATCTATTTTCCAATTTTGCTGAGGTTGAAATAATAGATATTCCTAATTCTCGATAATGGCTGAAGAAATCTGCAAGGGGTGCAAGATCTACCTTGGTTACCACAATGATGGGCGTGATTGATTCATAGTAAGCGCTCACTAAAAATCGATCGATGAGCCCCGCACGTGGTTCGGGGTTGGCAGCTGCAACCACAATCAACATTTGATCGACATTTGAAACTATGGTGCGCTCAAAATTGGCGTCATCATCAACAGTGCGAGTTAATGAATTGCTCCGCTCATTTACCTGAACAATGCGGGCGAGCGAGCCTACGGCTCCTGTTAAATCTCCAACGAGTTGGACAGAATCCCCGACAACTACAGATTGTGGGCCAAGTTCTCGCGCTTTCATGGCAATCACTTCAATGCCATCGTGTGTAACGCAGGTAGTGCGTCCGCGATCTACGGTAATGACAAAAGCAGTGGTGGCATCTGAATGCGATGGTCGATCTTTGCTGCGTGGCCTGGTTCTTCGACTGGGACGAATCCGTGCATCGGATTCGTCATATTCACGCGGACTCATGCCAACAAACTATGCCAAAGTCCAGGAAAATCAGGGAGGGTCTTACGTGTTGTTGCAACGTTCTCTATCTCAACGCCTTCGGTTACTAATCCAATGACGGCGCCAGCTGTTGCTAAACGATGATCGTCATAAGTATGGAATATGCCACCGTGAAGTCGACGAGGTGAAATATGAAGCGCAGTCTCTTCTTCAACCACATCGCCACCGAGCGCGTTAATTTCGCGAGTCAGCGCTGCCAATCTATCTGTTTCGTGCAGACGCAGATGTCCGATGCCACGTAGATGCGATGGAGAATCTGCCAGCGCTGCAAGTGCAGCAATTGCAGGAGTTAATTCACCTACATCATGAAGATCAATATCGATGCCGTGAATCGTGCCATCGCTAGAAAGTGTTAATCCATCTTTATTGATCGAAATATCGGCGCCCATAAGTGCGAGGATGGTGCGTAATTGATCACCTGGTTGAGTTGTGTGTTCTGGCCAATCAGCGATTGTCACGCGACCACCGCACGCCATCGCAATAGAGAGAAATGGCGCAGCATTAGATAAATCTGGTTCGATGGTGAAATCTTTTCCATGCAAAACACCTGGTGCAACGCGCCACGTTTGCGCTTTGGTATCAATCGTTACTTCTGCGCCAAAGTCGCGCACCATAGCAACTGTCATGTCAATGTGTGGCATGGATGGGAGCGCTCCACCGCGATGTGTGACGGTAATTCCATTTTGCATACTTGGTCCAACGAGCAAGAGCGCCGAAAGAAATTGACTTGATGCGCTGGCATCAATGGTGAGTTCGCCACCTTTCATTACTCCATGTGCAGAAATTGTGAGCGGCAAGCTGTAACGACCACCGTGATTGATTTCAACGCCCAGTTCTTCCAGCGCCTTAATGACTGGT
>CALMJL010000117.1 GCA_937864425.1 uncultured Candidatus Planktophila sp. | reverse complement strand
TTGTTAATGAATCTCGAGACTTTGCAATGGGACCCACAGCTTCTTGAGCAATTTGAAATCCCACGCAACATACTCCCTGAAATCAAATCATCGTCAGAACAATATGCACTTACTGATCCACATGGTCCACTCGGAAGTGCTGTTCCAATCGCCGGAATTCTTGGCGATCAACATGCTGCCATGGTCGGACAAGTGTGCTTTGCGCGCGGAGAATCAAAAACAACCTATGGAACTGGAAATTTTGCACTCCTCAATACTGGAACCGACATTGTGCGTTCAAAAAATGGGCTGCTCACAACAGTGTGCTACAAATTTGGTGATCAGCCAGCAATGTACGCGCTCGAAGGTTCTGTTGCAGTAACAGGTTCAGCTATCCAATGGTTGCGCGATCAATTAGGAATCATTTCCAGCGCTGCCGAAACAGAAGGTTTAGCATCATCAGTGACAGATACAGCTGGAGTTTATTTTGTTCCGGCATTCTCAGGACTCTTTGCACCATATTGGCGTAGCGATGCTCGTGGTGTCATTGTTGGATTAACACGTGCTGCAACTAAAGCACATTTAGCTAGAGCTGCGCTTGAAGCCATTTGCTATCAAACTCGCGATGTCATGGATGCAATGGTGGCCGATAGTGGTGTACCCATGACTGAAATGAGAGTTGATGGAGGAATCACTGCAAATTCTTTATGTATGCAGATGCAAGCAGACATTATGGGAATTGACATTACGAGACCGCTTGTTACTGAAACAACAGCGCTTGGTGCTGCATATGCTGCTGGACTTGCAGTTGGATTCTGGAAAGATATTGAAGAATTGAAGAAACAATGGCAACAATCGCGACGCTGGAATCCAACTTCAACATCTGCAGATCGCGAAAAAGGCTATGCCAGTTGGAAGAAGGCAATTGAGCGCACCCTTGATTGGGCCTAGCACGCGATAGAGTACGCACATCATGAATGAAATCGTGGAGTTAACCGCTGGCGTAATTCGCACCAGCCGTTCCATGAATGATGGACGAACAATTCGTTATTACGACACAGCAGGGCAATCGCGCACCGCAATTGATGAACGTCCACAAGAAGAACAACCTGGGATTGGCGAACTTCGACTAGATCCATTGCTTAATGAATGGGTGGCTATGGCTGCTCATCGCCAAAGCAGAATTTTTCTTCCACCTAAAGAGTTATGTCCGCTCTGTCCTACAACTGGTGAGTTGCTTACTGAAATCCCTGAAAAAGATTTTGAAGTAGTCGTTTTCGATAACAAATCTCCATCGCTTCGCCCACCTACAGGTGATTTTGCACTTCCAGATGAAGTTGCAACTGATACCGACGAAGGTGTTGCCGCTGGAAAATGCGAAGTCATTTGCTTTACCGATAACCACGGTGGCGCTTTTAAAGATTTATCGCCGCAGCGCGTACGCACCTTGCTCGAAGCTTGGCGCGATCGCACTGCTGAACTTTCGAAGGCTCCCTACATCGAACATATTGCACCTTTTGAAAACCGTGGAGAAGAAATCGGTGTCACCCTGGCTCATCCCCATGGACAGATTTATGCGTATTCATATCTACCCCCACGTGTAGTAAAGATGTTGGAAATTGCCGTAGCCCATAAAGCCAAAACCGGCAGGGTGCTATTTGATGATGTGGTTGCTCGCGAATTACGCGATCAAGTGCGCATCATCGCTCAGAATGAACATTGGGTGGCATACACACCATATGCATCGCGCTACCCATTTGAAATTCATGTTGCTCCATTACAACCTGTTGCCGATCTGACTGAACTTTCTCCTGCTGCTTGCGATTCGTTTCCTGCTATTTCACTAGAAGTCATGAAGCGACTTGATGGAGTATTTGGAATTGAAATGGCTTATATCGCAGCGTGGCATCAAGCTCCGGTACGGCAAGGACGTGATGTGCTCCGTTTACATTGGCAGATCACCAGTGTGCGCAGAGCTCCTGGAAAGTTGAAATACTTAGCAGGCTCAGAATCTGCGATGGGAGCATTCATCATGGATATGAAACCCGAGCAATCTGCGCAGCAGCTCAAAGATGTAAAGATTTAAATGAAATCTATTTCGCGCCAATTTGAAGAGCTCTACGGCCGAAGACCTGAAGTTATCGCCGAAGCACCTGGGCGCGTCAATCTAATTGGTGAACATATCGATTATTCAGAAGGTTTTGTTCTTCCCTTTGCAATTGCCGATCGCACATATGCAGCAATCGCAACGCGCCCAGATGGTTTAGTTCGAATTGCTTCACAACAACGTAAGGAGCAAATTTTTTCGATTGATATCAAAGATGTTAAACCAGGAAGCCCTGGTGATTGGGAAAAGTATGTGCTGGGAGTCATTTGGGCGCTCGGTGCAGAAGTTGGCTTCGACATATTTATCGATGGCCATGTTCCAGCTGGAGCTGGTTTGTCATCATCGGCAGCGCTTGAATGTTCAGTTGCTGTTGGCATCAATGATTTGCTCGGATTGAAAAAATCATTAGCGGATTTAGCTCGTGCCACTCAAAAAGCAGAGAACGATTATGTAGGTATGCCCTGCGGAATTATGGATCAATCAGTGTCTTTGATGGCAGCTGCTGGTTCAGCGCTCTTGCTCGACTGCCGCGACTTAAGCACTGAACTCATTCCTTTTGATGTGGCAAGTGCTGGTTTAGAACTGTTAATCATCGATACTGCAGCACATCACGCTCTTGTCGATGGTGGATATGCCGAACGACGTGCATCGTGCGAATCTGTCGCTAAAAAACTTAGCGTCGCATCCATGCGCAACCTCAGTCGCGCTGAACTAGAGGCAGGTCGCTCTAAGATCACGGACACTGAATACATTCGGGCGCGACATGCTGTGACAGAGATTGAGAGAGTGCAAGCAGCTGTCAGTGCGCTGCGTACATCAGATTTTGTCGCTCTTGGTAAATTGATTAACGAATCTCATATTTCATTGCGAGATGATTACACAGTTTCGTGCCCTGAACTCGATTGTGCAGTGGATGCTGCACTCAGTGCAGGCGCGCTTGGGTCGCGTATGGTAGGCGGCGGTTTTGGTGGTAGCGCAATTGCACTTGTAAAAGTTTCAGATATTGATGCAGTAAAGAG
>CALMJL010000116.1 GCA_937864425.1 uncultured Candidatus Planktophila sp. | reverse complement strand
TTTTTCATTATCGGCGCAACCCGCAAGAGCAAAGCTGGAAGTAGCAATTATTGTCACAATCAAGAATCTATTTTTAAGCATGGACCACTGTAGGACTTGGACGCCCTTCTGCAACCCAACGTCGCAGCGTTTCTGATTCAAAAAGCTCATTAATCACCATCTCGACTGCACCTGAAAGTCCAGCTTGATATGGGTATTCACTCAGTCGAATCTGCAAATCCCTAGTAGCAAGTGGCAACGAACGGTTGAGAACTGACTCTCTAATCGCCGCTAATAACTTATCTCCGGCGTTCGAAACACTCCCACCAATCACAATAAGAGAAGGGTTATGGAAATTGACTAGCGTCGCCAAAACAGCGCCAATGTCTTTTCCTGCCTTCACGATTGTCTCAACGCACCAGCGATCCCCATTTTCAGAACCCGCAATCACGTCTTCAATAGTTACCTTCTTCGTAGATTTTAAGATTTTAGAGAGGAAGGCGCTTCCACCACTCTGCGCTGCTTTTTCGGCATCTCGGGCAATGGCCAAACCTCCTGCGACCGCCTCAATGCATCCGGTATTTCCGCACCTACATGTAACTTCATTCACACCAATTGAGATATGACCGATATCGCCAGCGCATCCTTGTGCACCTCGATGCAAGCGTCCATGAGTCAAAATCCCCGCGCCAATTCCACTACCAATCTTGATGAAGATCAGCTCGTTGGTAATTGCATCCTTCCGGAGCGCATGTTCACCGAGTGCCATGAGGTTTACATCATTATCAACCCACACCGGCACCTTAAATTTTTGAGAGAATCGCTCTCGGATTGGATAACGATCCCAACCAGGCATGATGGGTGGAGAGACAGGAAGCCCTGTTGCAAATTCAACAGGTCCAGGAACTCCGATTCCAATACCCCATACATTCTTTAATTTGTGAGCATTGATAATCTCTTCGAATTTCTGCTCGACCAGAGCCAGTACTGTTTCCGGTCCTTTTGAGACGTTAGCTTCCACATAGGCGCTCTCAATCAAGGTACCGGTTAAGTCTGAAGCGGCAACATTGAATCCAGTCGCACCTAACTCAGCAACTAAGACCTGACCGGCATTTTCGTTGAAATCTATTAAACGAGGCGCACGTCCCCCTGTTGATTGTCCGATATCTCCGTTTTTCAACAAATTTAAGTCGCACGCAACATCAATAAATTTTGTTGAAAGTGAGCGCGAGAGCGAAGTGGCTTCAGAGATTTCAGGGCGAGTGACTGATCGCGCTCCGCGCACAAAACTGATGATTAGTGCGAGATATTGAGCGTCATCCGCAGTTAAATCAAAGGCTGCCACCTTCTTCTTTCCTGCCATCTAAGTCTGATCTCCATAACCTCTCATGGAAGTGATTATTTCTCACCCCTAGAACCTTCGGTGAAAGATTATAACAATTGCATAAATTTATCAAACTTAGGCTGTTTATGTCTTGACTTATGTTTTTTTCAGCATAAGTTTGTCCCACGTCAAGAAGGGGGTTTCATAATGAAACTGGGCTACCAAACAATCACATGGGGCGGTGTTGTCGGTCAGGCACAAGGAGTTACCAGCATCAAGGATCTCTTTTACCAAACCTACGGTTCGACAGCGAAGGCTTGTGAGGATATCGCTGCAGCCGGTTATTCCGGTATTGAAATTTTCGATGGCAACCTCGCCGAGTACGCGAATGACCCAGGTGCCTTTAAGAGTTTATTGGCCAAACACAAGCTTGAATTGGTGAGCGTCTATACCGGCGCCAATTTCATCTACAACGACATCTTGGTGGACGAGTTCCACAAAATAAATCAGGCGATTTCTTTTGCGCAAAATATGGGAGCAAAGAATCTGATCGTTGGAGGAGGAGCTAAGCGCTCAACTGGTACTACGGAAGAAGATTTTCAGATGTTGGCACAAGGTCTTGATCGAGTAACGGATCTTGCCGCAGCGGCAGGGCTCACGGCTTGCTACCACCCACATCTCACCACGATTGTTGAAAACACTGCGGAGCTAGACAAGATCATGGGTCTTTCCAAGATTCATTTCTGCCCAGATACCGCTCACCTAGCAGCTGGCGGTGTTGATGCAGCTGCTGCAATCCGCAAGTACGGAAATCGTGTACGCCATGTCCACCTGAAAGATTTCAGAGCAAACCCATTTGCATTTTTGCCCTTGGGCAAGGGAGATATTGATTTTCACAATATTTTCGCGGCCCTCAAAGAAGTTTCTTACAACGGTTGGCTCGTCGTTGAACTTGATGGATATGACGGTAATCCAAAAGATGCCGCTGATATCAGCATGAAGTTCATCAAAGAAAACCTGAAGTAAGAGTTTCAACATATCCACTAGATAAATAAAACAAAAGGAGAAAAGATGAAAACTAGGCTCTCATCAAAGGTTGTGTTGTCTGCTCTTACTGCAGCACTCCTTGGCCTATCAACCATGAGCGCAACTGGTGCCGAATCAGCTGCCTCGATTGCAAAAGCAGGGCTCGCTGAGCTCGCTAAAGGTGTTTACTCCACCGGTCCAAACGGTGAGCAAGCAACCGCAGCAAGTTCTCTCACATTCACTAAGGATGAACTCGCTAAATTGAAGAAGATGAACGCAACTGCTGCCATCGCATTCCACTTGACCTCAGATTGGACTTCGGGACAACAAGCAGGTCTTACAAAGCGCTTTAAGCAACTTGGTATCAAGGTAGTTGGAGTTACTCAAGCGGACTTCAAGGCAGATGTCCAGGTATCTCAGATTCAAACTTTGATGGCCAAGAAGCCAAACATTTTGGTCTCGATTCCAGTTGACGGTAAGGCAACATCCGCAGCGTATAAAGCCGCTGCAGCTGCTGGTACCAAGATTGTATTTATGGATAACACCGCAGCTGATCTGCAAGTTGGCAAAGATTATGTTTCTGTAGTTTCTGCTGATAATTATGCCAATGGTGCAGCATCAGCATACCTATTGGGACGCGAACTAAACGGAACTGGAACAATTGCGCTGATTTATCACGCAGCAGATTTCTGGGTAACTAAGCAACGTTGGAATGGTTTCAAGGACACCATTAAAAAGAAGTTCCCAGGAATTACCATTGTTGAAGAGCAGGGAATTTCTGGACCTGACTTCGCAGGCGATGCACAGAAAGCTGCTACTGCGATTCTTACAAAGAATCCAAAACTTTCAGCAATCTGGGCTGTGTGGGATACACCAGCTGAGGGTGTCATGGCTGCACTACGTGACGCTGGAAACACCACAACAAAAATTGCTACACAAGATCTTGGTGCAAACGTAGCAATTTCATTGGCTAAAAAAGGTCAAGTTATCGGACTTGGCGCACAGCGTCCATTCGATGCAGGTGTAACTGAAGCAAACCTTGCCGCTTACGCCCTTCTCGGTAAGAAAGCTCCTGCTTACATCGCTATGCCAGCACTTGCAGTAGATCATGCTGGAGTCCTCCAGGCATGGCAGACCGTGTACAGCGCACCAGCACCAGCTGACTTAAAGAACTCCTTTAAGAAGTAAGCGTCTGTACTAGCCGATACATATCCGCGAAATGCTACCCCGGGCTTAATCGCCCGGGGTAGCATTTAAAAAATTTTCGAGTGAAGGAATGACAATATGAAAAAATTAAATGTAGGTCTTATCGGTGCCGGATTTATGGGGAAGGCGCACTCACTGGCTTACATGGCAATGCCCATGTTTTTCTGGCCAGCTCCCGCAATTCCAGTTCGTAAATCGATTGTTGATGTAACTGACGAAATCGCAGCAGAAGCTGCCCTTCGTTTTGGATTTGAGAAAAGTAGTTCTGATTGGCGTTCCGTCGTTGAAGATCCAGAAATTGATATTATTGATATTGCAACACCTAACCATCTGCATGCGGAAATTGCTATTGCAGCAGCTGCAGCGGGTAAGCACATCATCAGCGAGAAACCTCTCGCTCGTACAGGTGAAGAAGCTAAAACCATGTATGACGCAGTGAAGTCAGCTGGCATAGTTCATATGGTTGCCTTTAATTACCGCAGAACTCCTGCAGTTGCTCTTGCCAAGAAATATATAAATGAAGGTGCGATAGGTGAAATTCTTAACTTCCGTGGCACTTATCTTCAAGACTGGTCAGCTGACCCGGATGGTCCGCTTTCTTGGCGCTTTCAAAAGAAAATCGCTGGATCAGGATCACTCGGAGATATCGGAACTCACGTAGTAGATATGGCGCGCTATCTATGTGGAGAAATTACTCAAGTAAATACTCAACTCAAGACATGGGTAGCAACAAGACCTCTTCAAGCGGGCGGTGTCGACAAGTTAGGCGCCAGCACGAAAGATTCAAAGGCACCGCGAGGTGAGGTTGATGTTGATGATGAGGTAATTTCGCTTCTTGAATTCCAAAGTGGCGCTATTGGCTCACTTGAGGCAACTCGAAATGCCCACGGCCGTAATAACTTCCTGACTTTTGAAATTCATGGCACATTAGGTTCAATCTATTTCAATTATGAACGCCGCGATGAATTACAGGTTGCCTTTGCAGCAGATCAAAGTGATCGCAAAGGATTCCGCACCGTTTATACCGGACCTGCACACCCATATGGTGAAGGACTGTGGCCAATACCAGCGCTTGGGATTGGATACGGTGAAACAAAGATTATCGAGACCTACGATTTCGTAAAAGCAATCGTCGAAGGTGGTGAGGTGAGTCCAAACTTTAAGGATGGATATCAAATTAATCTCGTCGCTGATGCCATGGCTGCTTCTGCACAATCGCGTGCTTGGACACCTGTCCAATTAGTGAAGTAACTCCATAAGGATTTATAAATGACCAACACCGTTCATTCAGTCGAAATGGTTGATATTTCTAAATCATTTTTCGGCGTGAAAGTTCTTGACGAAGTCAGCTTTGCTGTGCTTCCGGGGGAAATTCATGCTTTGGCTGGAGAAAACGGTGCTGGCAAATCCACCTTGATGAAAATTTTGCAAGGTGTTTACAGTATGGATTCGGGTGAAATCAGAATTGCTGGCTCTTCTGTATCCATTCACTCGTTCCAGGATGCACGAAATCTTGGAATCGGAATGGTATTTCAGGAATTTTCGCTCGTCCCTGAACTCACAGTTGCGCAAAATATTTTTCTCGATCGAGAGCATAAAAATAGATTTGGTCTCTTTGATGAGAAAGAAACTGTCAAGCAAGCCCACATCGTTATGGAATCTCTGGGGCTGCATATCGATGTCACTGCCAAGGTGTCGACTTTAGGTCGTGCCTATCAGCAACTTACCGAAATTGCTAAAGCAATTGCTGGCGATGCCAAGATATTAATTCTTGATGAGCCAACAGCTTCTCTGGCAAAAGAGGAGGTAGAGGCGCTCTTTAAAGTTCTACGTGGATTAACTAGCCGAGGCGTTTCAATTATCTACATCAGCCACCGTATGGATGAAATTTACAAGATTTGCAATCGCATCACTATTTTGCGAGATGGCAAGCGAATTGCTGTTGCTTCACTTGAAGAAATTACTCCAAACGAAATCATTGCCCACATCACTGGTCGTAAAGATTTAGAGATGCTTGCACATGATGGTAGATCATCAAGTCAATTCGAATCGCCAAATTTTGAAGTAGAAGGCTTACAGGTCGGCACGCGCGTGAATCATGTTTCATTCCAGCTTTTTCCTGGACAGATTCTGGGACTTGCCGGCTTAATGGGAAGTGGTCGCACTGAATTGGTTCGGGCGCTTTTTGGGTTAGATAAGAAAGATCAAGGCACCATCAAAATCGATGGCAAAGAAGTCACCATTAAAAATCCACGCGATGCAATGGCGCATGGTTTGGCGTTTATTCCCGAAGACCGCCGCCGCCAAGGTTTGATCATGGAGCACACAGTCAAACACAACATACTCTCAACAAATTTATCTTCCCTGTCTCACCATAGCTTCCTCAATTTTCCAAAGATCAACTCTGTTGTCAACAATGCCATTACCAAATTTGAAGTACGCCCCGGAGAAGCAAATCGTGAAGTGCGTTTATTCTCGGGCGGAAATCAACAAAAAGTAGTTATCGCAAAATGGATGGCGACTAATCCAAGATTTGTACTACTTGATGAACCAACTGTTGGAGTGGATATTGGTACCAAAGTTGAAATTATGAAATTGATTCGCTCTATTGCACACGAAGGAAAATCCGTCATTTTGATCTCATCTGAGCTTCCTGAATTGCTCAGCGTGTGCGATCGAATTTTGGTGATTCGCAAGGGCGAAATCGCTGAGGACCTAAACCGAAATGAAATCAAAGATGAAGATCACTTACAAATGATTGTGCAGGGGATACACGTATGAAAATAGCAAATCTCAAGAAGATAGATTTCCGCTCAACCTTGATTTATTGGATGTTCCTGGTGATATTCCTTGCCTTCTCCGTCATCTTGCATGACGATGGTTTCTTACAGAGCAATAATTTGCTCAATATCTTGCGTCAAACTGCGACCATTACCGTGATGGCTGTTGCTATGACCTTTGTTATTTCAGCAGCGGAGATTGATCTTTCTATTGGGGGAGTCGCTGGACTTACCAGCGTTGTGGCTGCACTAATGGTTCGTGACCATGGCCTAGTTCAAGGGATCCTTGCCGGACTTGCTATTGGATTCATTGTTGGATCAGCAAACGGTTTATTAGTAGCTCGTGTTGGAATACCAAGCTTTCTTGTCACGCTGGGCATGCAAGGTGTTGCAGTTGGTTTCGCAGCCCTTGTTACCAACTATTACCCAGTTCCAATCCTGAATGACACCTTCAACCGTATCTTCGGTTCTGGAACTATCGGTAAATTTCCAGGACTACTTCTCTGGAGTTTTACTGCAGTCATCATTGGATGGGTCACATTGACGAAGACCACCTTTGGGCGCCGCGTATTAGCAACCGGTGGCAACCGTGATGCGGCAGAATTTAATGGGATTAATACTAAAAATATTAAATTCCAGGTGATGTTAATTTCATCAGTAGTGGCTTCCATTGCAGGTTTACTCTATGCAGGACGTTTGCAAACCGGCCGATACGAATGGGGCGCAGGCGATGAACTTTCCGCAATCGCAGCTGTAATTTTGGGCGGCACGAGTCTTTTTGGTGGTAGCGGAAGAATTATTGGAACATTCTTTGGCGCTCTTCTTGTAGGTCTGATTAATAACGGTTTGATTTTGGCAGGACTTCCAGTGAGCCAGCAGCAGATCATCCGTGGCCTCATCATCATCCTCGCTGTAGCTCTGGCACGGAAGAAATAAGATGACAACAACTTTCTCTCGCGGTGATGTTGTCACAGCACCACAACTGGTCGTTAACGCTGGAGTCATTGGCTTCGGTTTTATTGGTGAAGTCCATGTTCGCGCTATACGTGCAGCAGGCGGTGTAGTCACAGCAATTGCTGCAAAGACCGTTGAAGAAGCACAATTAGCAGCACGCAAGATGGGTGTCGAAAAAGCTCTGTCCATCGATGAGATGCTCAGCGATAATGAAATTGATGTGATTCACATCTGCACACCCAATGTCTTCCACGCAGAACTCGCCGAAAAGGCGCTACGGGCTGGAAAGCACGTCATCTGCGAGAAACCTCTAGCAATATCAGTTGCAGAAGCGAGCCACCTCAGTGCACTTGCTTCTGAGAAAAAATCTGTTGCCACAGTTCCTTTTGTATATCGCTATCACCCTTCCGTACGTGAAGCACGCGCTCGCATAGCCACTATGCAGGATGCACTTTCACTCTTTCACGGTTATTACTTGCAAGATTGGTTATCGCGCGAATCCACCTTTAATTGGCGCCTTGATTCCAGTATTGGCGGTCCATCACGTGCATTTGGAGATATTGGAGTGCACTGGTGCGATCTTCTTGAGTTTGTCACCGGCCATCGAATTACACACATCAATGCCCAATTGATGAAAGTTTTCTCAAGTCGCGGCTCCAAGACTGAGATTGATACTGAGGATGGAGCCACGATGATCTTTAAAACGGATAAAGGTGCCCAAGGTTCTCTTGTATTAAGCCAAGTATCTGCTGGTCGAAAAAATAAACTGTGGTTCTCTTTCGAAAGTCCCACCGAATCATTTGTTTTTGATCAAGAGGCGCCTGAGTCACTCTGGATTGGGGGACTTGCCTCCAATCAAATCGTGATGCGCGGTGTGACCGAAGAATCAGAAGCGGCCCAGGATTACTCCTTCCTTCCCGCTGGCCACCCACAGGGATATCAAGATTGCTTCAATGCTTTTGTGAGCGACACCTACCGCTCAATTGGAGGAGCGCATATTGTTGGTGTTCCCACATTCGCTGATGGATTACGCGCTGCGCAATTAACTGAGGCGGTTTTGGAATCAGCGCGAACTGGAAAGTGGGTTGAAATCAAATGAAACTTGGGTTCTTAACTGCGTGTCTACCAAATCTTTCCCTTGAACAAATTGCTGACTGGGCGGTGCAAGAAGGCTTTGAATCACTCGAAGTTGCAGCCTGGCCCGATCTTGGAGCCCGGCCTTTTATTGCAACCCATATCAATGCAGAATCCACTGATCAGCAATATCTTGCACAAGTCAAGGCGATTTTCACTCAGCGTAACCTCACGCTCTCTTCTCTTGCGTTCTATGACAATAATCTTCACCCAGATCAAAAATCCAGAGATGCGATCAATGCTCATGTCATTAAATGCATTGATACCGCAGCTGCGCTTGGAGTTGACACCGTAGGCACCTTTGTTGGTCGCGATTGGAATAAGCCAGTTCGTGAAAACCTTGCTATGGCCAAAGATGTATTTGCGCCTCTTGTAAAGCACGCTGATTCCAAGGGCGTCAAAATCATTATCGAAAATTGCGTCATGGAAGGTTGGCATCCTGACGGTTATCCTGGAAATTTGGCTTACAGCCCAGAGCTTTGGGAGTGGATGTTTGATTTAGGTCTTTATCTCAATTACGACCCATCTCATTTAGTATGGATGGGAATTGATCCTATTGCCGCGATAAAGCCTTATTTAGATCGTATTCCGCATGCGCAAGCAAAAGATATTCAGGTAGATACAACCAAACGTAATTTCTACGGATACCCCGGCAAATCTGTCATCCGCGAAAACCCTTGGGATGTTGGTTGGTGGCGTTATCGAGTGCCCGGATTAGGCGATGTTGACTGGCGCCGATTAATTGATGTGATGTATGAAGGTGGATTTAATGGCACCCTCTCTGTTGAACATGAGGATCCTCAGTGGGGCGGAACCGAAGAGAAAATCAAAGTAGGACTGCAAATTGCCTACAAAACCTTACGTCCACACATTGTGAAATGAGGAAATGATGTCCAACCAAGAAATAATTATGTGTGCTCGTTTTCAGGCTAAACCTGAGAAGCTAGAAGAGTTACGCTCCAGACTTTTTGAAATGGTCACTTACACCACTCAAGAACCAGGATGTC
Source organism: uncultured Candidatus Planktophila sp. (assembly GCA_937864425.1). Lineage (GTDB taxonomy): Bacteria > Actinomycetota > Actinomycetes > Nanopelagicales > Nanopelagicaceae > Planktophila. The sequence goes on along the minus strand of CALMJL010000116.1, from coordinate 175 downwards.
TCTTCTACAACCTCCATGTCGATAGATCAGATCCGACCATCTTCTATTTTCTAGAAGGTTGGAAAGATGCAGATGCACTGGCTTTCCATGATAAGACTTCATATGTACAAGCCATTATTCGCGATGCACCCGAACTCACCACTGGCGGCATCACGGTTAATTTCATGACCAAAAT
>CALMJL010000115.1 GCA_937864425.1 uncultured Candidatus Planktophila sp. | reverse complement strand
TTCCCATACGGATGAATGCCAAGAAAAGCGTGGCGATAGTTGGCGCCAAAATAAAGACGGGAAAGATGCCAGGTTTGATTGCTGAAAGAGCCAGCAGAGTTGGACTTACGAAAATTGCACTTGTAATAAAGATTGGATGAATGCGAATTTCATAACTATCGCGATCTGGCTGTGCCCAGAAGGAGAGTGAAATCAAGGTGATTCCAATTAACCACCCATCATCTGTAATCTGACCAAAGGAATATTGATCATTGATTGCAAGCCATAAGAAAAATAGATCCGAGAGAGAAAATATGGCAACTCCAATAAAAAGTAAGAGCGCTCGAGCTTGTAGGCGATAAGTAAGGGCAGCCACTGCTGCGAGTGCCAGCATCAACAAGTCTCCAATGGGAAAAAGAAGAGAGAAGAATTCATCTTGAAAACTCGATACTGATTCTGGAAATACATGGCTGACAAAAATTGCTGCTGCGATAGATGAGATTCCGAGTCCAAAGATGGCGGAATCTAAGAGTTCAATGGGATTAAATCTGCGTCCACGCTTGATGGCACGCGGCAAAGCAATGAGCGCACAGGGATAAAAAAGGGCATAACTGATATTGGCAAAGAGTTGGATTTGTTCTGAGATAACGAAGAATTCACTGTAGCTATTGAGGAATGAGCCAAGCCCCCAGAAGGTAAGCGCAAGGCAGATTGTGGCTATTGCAATAGGGTCATTAAGAAGCGGAGATTGATTGATGGCAATGACCGCCGTTAACCAAATTGCGTTATAGAGCATGAGATCAAGCGCTAAAGATTGTGCTGGCGCGATTGCCTTTGCAATCACATGCACCAGCAGAAGCATCGGCGCAGACCACTTAAGGAGTTGGTACACCTACCGCATTAAATAAGTAAGGCCTCCACCTATAAATAGGGGAAGCCTTACGAAACTGCTTGGGTGAATTACTTAGAAACCGCGAGCGCAGAGCAAATCTGCAGATGCCTTGGCATCACTTGCGTTGGTCTTCAACTGTTCGGGAGCAGAAACAAGCAGCGCCTTCTTAGCTTCTAGATCCTTTACCTGAGCGGCCAACTTAGAGCGGGAGCCACTGAGAACCAATACGGCATTTGCCAGTTTTGATACAGCAGTTGCAAGTTTCTGTTTTTCAGCAGCGTTGGTCGAGGAATTCATGGTGGCTTGGAACTGAGTCACTTGAGCGCGTGCTTTTTCTAGCGCAGCAGTTGTTGAAGCAAGTGCCGCAGTCGCTTTCTGATATTCAGCATCAAGTTCTGCAGTTTGAGTTGAAACATTTGCCAAATCAGCTTGAGCTTTAGTTGCAGCCTGGAATTGACGAACTGCAGTGAGGCATTCAAAAGAAAGCCAAGTTAATTTTGAATTCTTTACTAGTGGATTTCGGGTGCAGCGATATTTATATCCTGCAACTGTTGTGACTGCATTTGACTTTGTACATGCAACCCCATTGCTAATTTTCTTTGTAGCGGCAACAGCACCAGGGG
>CALMJL010000114.1 GCA_937864425.1 uncultured Candidatus Planktophila sp. | reverse complement strand
TTGCGCCTCAGCCGGCACATTCACTTGAGCCAGTTAATGTGGGTTCGCTTATTAGTAGTTTGACTAGGAGCGCCTCCCTTTCAAACCCATCTGTCATCTTTATCGATGAATCAAACGGGCAAGTTGTATATGAAAAAGATTCAAATTCACTCCGTAAACCAGCTTCACTGATGAAGTTGTATACCGCTGCTGCTGCCTTGACCTACCTTGATCCCCAACAAAAATTCACCACATCAACGTGGGTGGGCACATCAGATAAGAGCCTGGTGATTCAAGGTTCTTATGACCCATGGATTAGTTTCTTATCATCCCAAGCGAAGAAGATGGGAAGAACTTCACTGCCTGGGCTGGAATCCAAAACACTTGGCGCTTTCCGAGAAGTGAATGGTAAAACCAGGGACGCAAAAATTTACTATGTTGATTTATATCCCAAAGAAGTAAGCCACATTAAAAGCTATTTCTCGAAAAACAGAATCCGCGCAACCATGATAAAAGTTTCTCGTGATGATGCGCTGAAAAAGTCACATCACATGATTACTTCTTCAGAATCTCCAGCGCTGCAAACAATGCTCTCTTTTGCATTGATGTGGAGTGACAATGTGCTTTCAGAGCGAATTGCACGGTTATCTGCCCGAGCGGCCGGTTATTCTTTTACAGATAAAGGTGTGTCACAAACCTTTTCAGATGTGTTGAATTCGCTCAATGTCGCACAAGGTGACCAAATCATTAAAGATGCCAGCGGGCTTTCAAAAGAGAATCGCGTTCGCGCAACTCAAATTGCCCAGCTCTTACTTCAGCTCAAAAAGAATTCCAAGTTTGCACCAGTAATTGGTGGCCTACCCGTGGGAGGAATTTCGGGCACACTACGCCATCGCTTTATTGAGAATGCACCTCAAGCAATTGGTTTAGTGAAAGCTAAGTCTGGATCGCTCAATGGAACAGTAAATTTGGCTGGATACGTGGAAGCAGGAGATCGCGAGTATGTTTTTGTGATTATTGCTGATCAACTTAAAACGGGTTATCGAGCCGAAAAAACTGCCCGCAATACAATCGACAAAATTTTGGGAAAAGTGGCAGTGCCTTTACTTCCAGTCCTGCCTAACTCAAATTCCGAAGTAACAACAGCGTCGAGCTCTGCTACTTAGTCGTCATCACCACCGCGATCACCATCATGTTCGCGACTTTCTTGTTCTTCACCTCTGATTGAATTTTGTGGCGAAGTTGAGATCTGTGGTGCAGGAGCCACAGATTGAGATGCTGTTTGTGGCTGTGTTGTAGTTGGAGCAGTTGTAGTCAAAGTTTGTTGAGTATCAGCAACCGCAGCAGGTCCATCACCGGCGTTTGCAAAGATAGAACCAGCAACCATGATTGCCCCTGCCACCGCAATTGCAGCGATTGGCAATTTCTTATCAACTTTACGAATTCCAGTTGCAGGAGTGTTCTCTGTTAATTCAAACCATTCTGGTTTCTGCGCTGTCATTTTTTCTCCTTTGACTTGCATAAGGTAAATCTGCAAACTGTGAGGAGACTGAGAAACGCCCCTATTTTGGTTGGTAATTATCGGTAGGCTACGAGCGTGATGCGCCTTCGAGCCTATGTAGATCTCATGAAATTGAGGGTCGTTGAACTGCTCATCATCACGACTATCCCGGCCATGGTCTTAGCAGAACGCGGGTTGCCCTCCTTTCAACTGGTTGCGGCCACCTTAATCGGCGGAACGTTGGCTGCAGGTTCTGCCAATGCATTCAATATGGTGATTGAAGCTGAGACCGATAAATTGATGGCTCGAACATCAAAGCGTCCATTGGTTACTGGTTCGATAGGGAAAACTCACGCACTTGTTTTTGCTTCGATTATTGGCGCACTCTCGCTCGTAATCTTTGAAATTTTCACAACTCCACTTGCCACTCTCCTTAATGCGCTTGCGATTTTTTATTACGTTGTCATTTACACAATCATTCTTAAACCAAATACTTCGCAAAATATTGTGTGGGGTGGGGCTGCTGGATGTATGCCAGTGTTGATTGGTTGGGCCGCTGTAACTGGTTCACTCACATGGGTTCCTGTTGCATTTTTTATGGTGATTTTCTTCTGGACACCACCACATTTTTGGGCGCTGGCCATTAAATATAAGGAAGATTACTCGGCAGCTGGAATCCCTATGTTGCCTTCAGTCTCTTCGCAATCCTCAGTTATTGGCCAAATGTGGTTTCACACAATTGCCATGGTAATTTCATCGACCGCCCTCATTCAACTTGCAAAGTTACCTGTGTGGGTCTTATGTGCAACAGTATTACTGGGAGCGATTTTTACCTTTCAACTCTTTGCACTTAAAGAGAACTCAGAAAATTACAATAAAGTTGCTTCAGGAATTTTTCACTGGTCAATTACTTATTTAAGTCTGTTTTCGGTGCTGCTAGTCGTCGCTCAGTTATTAAGTGCTTGAGAAAGGTCTTTGAGCAAGTCATCAATGTGCTCAAGACCGACAGAAAGACGCAGTACTGACGGGGTAATTCCCATTTCTAATTGGACTTCCGGTGTCAGCCTGCGATGCGTTGTTGAGGCAGGATGAGTAATAAGAGATTTGCTATCACCCAAATTATTTGAAATATCGATCACTTTAAGTGAATCCATGAACTTAAATGCATCTTTTTGAGTGCCAGCAAACTCAATACCTATGGTGGTTCCACCAGATTTCATCTGCTTCTTAATCACTTCATAATCTGGATGCGACGATAAACCTGGATAACGAACGCTCTTTATCTCTTTGCGACCTTCTAAAAATTCAGCAATTGCCTGGGCATTTTCGCTCATGCGAGTTACGCGCATCTCCATAGTTTCAAGAGACTTCACCAACACCCAGGCGTTAAAGGCACTTAGCGTTGGACCTGTGTGACGAGTAAATGGAATCAAATTTTCATAAATGTAGGAGAAGGAACCAAGAAGGGCACCGGCAAGAACTCGTCCTTGTCCATCAATATGTTTAGTCGCTGAATACATAACAACATCAGCGCCGAGTTCGAGCGGTTTTTGTAGTACAGGAGATGCCATCACGTTATCGACGATGACCGTCGCTCCAACTTGATGCGCTAAATCACTGACAAATTTAATATCTACGATTTCAAGTAGCGGGTTGCTTGGAGTTTCAATGAAAACAGCCTTGGTAGGTTTAGAGAGCGCTTTTTGCCAGGCCGCTTTGTCATTTGCCTTCACTAATTCGTAAGTAACACCCCACTTGGGCAAGATCTCAGTGATGACGACGTGGCAAGAACTAAACATGGCGGCAGAAGCAACAATGTGATCGCCTGCTTCAACTAGGCAAGCAAGCGATGCAAACATGGCTGACATTCCAGAACCAGTTGCTACGCAGTGCTCAGCTCCTTCAATTGCCGCCAATCTCTTTTCAAACATGGCAACTGTTGGGTTGTGAAAACGGCTATAAAGAAAATGATCAGTTTCGTCAGTAAATGAATCGAGCGCTTCTTGTGCATCGGTGTAGGTAAATCCACTATTTAGATAGAGAGCTTCGGAAGTTTCTCCGAATCCAGAGCGCGCCAAACCTTCGCGCACTGCTGCAGTTTGAGGATTTAATTCCCAATCTGGCTCGCGACGTTTTGGGTGCTCGTGATACCCCCATACATCCTTGCTCATAGGTGAATCTTAAGTTAATAACCAGAATTCTCTAATTTTCTCCGTATATATTGCCCTGCATGATGCAAATAGCAATCAAAGCGAATGATTTGAGCAAGAAATATGACTCAGGATTTGCAGTCTCGCATGCAAATTTTGAAGTCCCTCTAGGAACCATCTGTGGTTTCGTGGGGCCAAATGGGGCTGGAAAAACGACAACCATTCGAATGTTGTTAGGTCTCATTACTCCAACAGGGGGAAGTGCCACCATTCTGGGTGAGTCGATTAATCATCCTGAAAAATATTTATCTCAAGTCGGCGCGATGATTGAAGGTCCCGCTTTTTATCCGGCACTTTCTGGTGAAGAAAATTTGAAAGTGCTTGCAACGCTTGGTGGATTTCCCATCGAACGCGTCAAGGAATTAATAAAAACAGTTGGATTAGAAGGACGCGGACACTCTAAGTACAAGACTTATTCGCTCGGCATGAAACAGCGCTTAGGAATTGCAGCAGCACTTCTACCTAATCCAAAGCTTTTGGTTTTAGATGAGCCAACGAATGGACTTGACCCCGAAGGAATCCAAGAAGTTCGTGATCTCTTGAAAAAGTTGGCGCAAAACGGAACCACTGTTTTCGTCTCATCACACTTACTCTCTGAACTCGAGCTGATCAGCGAATATTTAGTAATGCTACGCAAAGGTGAGGTTGTCTTTGCCGGCACCATGAAGGAATTACTTCTACAACAGCAACCAGTGATTCTGGTAAAGACTGAAAATCCTGCGGATTTAGTTAAGGTTGTTGAAATCGCACAAGCAGCTGGGCATAGTGCAACAATCCGTTCAGATGTTGCACACATCGAAGGTCCGGCTGACTGGGCAGGATTTCTCAACCGAAAAGCATTTGAATCTGGCATCGTATTAACGGAACTGTCTCCACAATTGCCAAACTTAGAAGAGACTTTCTTTGAAATGACTGGAGACCGCTCATGATTCGAGTTATTGCCGCTGAGTGGAGAAAACTTCGTCGTCCAACGTTATTTTTGGGCACTCTTGGAGCAGCGCTTTTCTTCACAGCGCTCACAACAACATTTCTATATTTAATGATTGATTCAGAGCAAGGAAACTCAGATCGTGGTCGCCAAGTTGGCCGAGAAGTTCTTGGATTAGCGAGTGGATCTGTTTATGGGTTTGCATCTGTAGGTGGCTTGCTCGGCATCATCGCACTTTGCGTATTTGCTGCACAAACAGCTCAGGAATACACCTACGGAACCCTGCGAAATCTTTTGGTGCGCCAGCCTGGAAGGATTCGAATCCTGATAGGCAAATTGATTGCAATGAAAATCTTCGCACTGATTTTGGTTGTTATCGCAGCAATCGTAAGTATTTCGCTCTCATACTTTCTATCCGATCATGCTCGAGTGACAACTGATCTCTGGTTTACCTCTGCCGGATTTACTGAAATTGGGAAGACGCTTTTAAACGTAAGCATTTCGGTAATCTATTTTGGAATTGTTGGAATGGTTTTGGGTCTCTTACTACGATCTCCAATTTCTGCAATTTCTATCGGTGTTTTATGGCTTCTCATTATCGAAAATTTGATCGGAGCAGTTAAGCCGGTCACTTTAGAGTGGATGCCTGGCAATCAGCTTTCAACAATCGCTCAGGGTGGTTCACAGAATCTGGATTATTCTCATGCGCTTCTACTTGGAAGCGGATATGTGATTCTTGGCGCAGTCATTGCTGCAGTTCTCTTCTCGCGGCGTGATGTTGCCAATTAGCGACACTAATAACCGACACTAATAACGGGGTCAGCCAAAATTATTGTTTGCTCACTTATCCTTGACTAGTGCGCAAACGCTTCTCCGTAATTACTTTTGCCCTCATCGCTGGGTTAACTCTTTCTACGACCCCTGCAATCGCGAAACCCAAACCAACTCTTGCTGAAATTGAAGCAGCAAAAAAGGCTGAGGCTGCCAAGAAAAAGGCGGCTGATGAAGCGGCAAAGAAATTAGCTGCAGCAAATTTGACGCTTCGGCAATTAACTGCGCGAGCAAATACTGCTCGCGCTTTGTATGTGAAAGCGCAGAAGGAATTAGCAATTGCAACTGCGGCAGCAACAGC
>CALMJL010000113.1 GCA_937864425.1 uncultured Candidatus Planktophila sp. | reverse complement strand
TTAGAGAGTCGCAAATCCTTCTGCCAACACAGAAAGTCCATCTTTGAGTAGTTCATCGGTAATCACAATTGGTGGCAAGAAACGAATGACGTTTCCGTAGGTGCCTGCGGTCAAAATAAGTACACCCTTGCTCTGGCAATACTTAATAACTTTTGTCATCGCATCTGGATTTGGATCCTTAGTACCTGGCTTTACCAATTCAATGGCAACCATGGCACCACGTCCGCGAACATCTCCGATAACCGGGTATTTCACTTTGAGCTCATTGAGCGTGTCAACAAGAATCTTGCCAATATGCGCTGCACGTTCTACCAATTTCTCTTCTTCAATTGTCTTGATAGCTGCGAGCGCTGCTGCGCATGCAATTGGATTTCCGCCGTAGGTTCCGCCAAGTCCACCAACGTGAGATGAATCCATAATCTCAGCACGAGCAGTCACTGCAGCAAGAGGCAATCCGCCAGCGATTCCTTTTGCAGTAATAATCATGTCGGGAGTCATGCCCTCATGCTCTACCGCAAATAGTTTTCCAGTGCGGGCAAAGCCTGATTGCACTTCATCCGCAATAAAGACAATTCCATGCTTGGTTGCGAATTCTTGTAGCCCTGGCATAAATCCTTCAGGCGGGACAATAAATCCACCCTCACCAATTACTGGCTCAATCAAAATAGCAGCAACGCGATCCGCGCCAATTTCTTTTTCGATCTTATGGGTAACAATTTCTAGCGCATCCTGTGCAATGGTGTCGGGGTTTCCATCCCAACGAAAACGATATGGAAGTGGCATGCGATAGATCTCGCTCGCAAAGGGACCAAAGCCATCTTTATATGGAATGTTCTTGGCAGTAAGCGCCATCGTTAAGTTGGTACGTCCATGGTAGGCATGTTCAAAGACCACGACTGCAGCACGTTTGGTGTAGTGCCGCGCTATTTTGATGGCATTTTCCACTGCTTCAGCGCCAGAGTTTTGCAAAATAGATTTCTTCTTAAACGATCCAGGGGTCAAGCGATTAAGGGCTTCGCATACTTCGATGTATTCAAGGTATGGAACAGTTGTGAAATTTGTGTGTGTGAAATTTGCAACCGCATCTTGAACTGCCTTCACAACACGTGGTGCTGAATTGCCGACATTCACAACGCCGATACCTGCGCCAAAATCAATTATTCGGTTGCCATCAATATCTTCAATGATTGCATCATGAGCGCGCTTGACGATAACGGGCATCGCCATTCCAAGACCTGCAGAAACTGCATCATTGCGACGTGCAATCGCGGCTTTAGAAAGTGGACCAGGAATCTCGGTAGCAAGGTGACGAGTTTGTGGAAGCGAACCGGTTTCAGCCATGCCTGAATTCTATGGCCGTGAAATTGGTTCTCCATCCGAATCACTAGGTGGAGCAAGTTAGGCTTGCCACATGAGCCTCCTTCGAGATAACGCTCCATTGCTAGATGCCTATCTCGCCTACTTTGAAAATACTGGAACACCATTCACGATTCCAGGGCATAAACAAAAGGCTGCTGCGCTCGATCCCGATTTAGGGGCACTTGTTGATGGAGATATTCCACTCTATGGCGGGCTCGATGAAATGAAAGTTACCCGTCAAACTTTAGGTAAAGCCGAAAAGCTTGCTGCGCAGTTGTGGGGCGCGGATTACGCACGTTTTTCAACTGGTGGATCAACACATGCCAATCAAGCCGCCATTTTTTCCCTGGGCCAACCTGGTGACAAAGTTGCGGTATCACGAACTGCTCATCGCTCTGTTTTAAGTGCACTTGTACTTGCCGGCCTTGAACCAATCTGGATGTCTCCAGAAATTGATCAAGCAACAGGAGTTCCGATGGGAATCGGAATCAAAGAATTAGAAAACGCACTCGCTGAAAATCCAGTCGCGGTATTGCTTACCGAACCTGGATATCTTGGCACGCTCTCTGATTTACCACCGCTGATTGCGGCAGCGCACCGCAAAGAAATTCCAGTAATTCTCGATGCTGCTTGGGGCGGACATTTTGGATTTCATCCGGCGCTTCCCCAACATGCAATTCAAATGGGCGCAGATGCGCTGATTACCAGCATTCATAAAGCGCTACCCGGATATAGCGCTGCAGCAATTTTGTTAGCACGCACTCAATATTTGAGTGCAGCTCGCATGGAACAGAGTTTTGAAAGTACACACACAACATCTCCCGCTGGTGCGCCACTTGCATCAATCGACGGCGTCAGAGCTTTGCTTGAGACTCGAGGAAAAGAACTTATTGAGGGGCTGCTTACTCAGGTAAATCGTTTCAAAGCGATGGTGCAAAGTGAATTTGCGCTTCCGATATTTCTTTATGCGCAAGATTTTCCAGCTGGCCGCTTTGACCCCACCAAAATAGTCTTACGAGTTCAGCAACTGGGCGCATCTGGAATTGAGATTGAGAAAGATCTATTACATGCAGGAATCCGCGTTGAAATGGCAGATCGCGACACCATAATTTTTCTGGCAACAATTGCTGATTCAGCTGCAGATTTTGATCGCCTGGCAGATGCTTTGATCCCAATCTTGAAACGCCGGCAAGAACAGCGACGGGAGAGCGCAACAGCGCTCAGCTGGTCAGTTGTTCCAGAGCGCGCAATTTCGATGCGTGATGCCTATTTTGCACAGACTGAATTTGTTGATGCGGCGGCTGCAGTGGGTCGTATCTCTGCAGATTTAATTGCTCCATACCCACCAGGTGTTGCTGTTGCAGCGCCTGGAGAAGTTCTTACACAAGAGATTGTGACAGGACTGCAAAGTTCAAAGGCGGCAGGTGTTCGAATTGCCTATGCATCTGATCCGACTTTAAAAACTTTTCGAGTCGTTAGTCGCTCGTAAATATGCGAGAGCTTG
>CALMJL010000112.1 GCA_937864425.1 uncultured Candidatus Planktophila sp. | reverse complement strand
TAGCGCGCCGCCCTGTCACGGCGGAGGTCGCGGGTTCAAGTCCCGTCTGGGTCGCAAAGAGAGTGTGCAAACACTCTCTTTTTTCACAAAGAAGTACTACAACTTCATAACGGCTCGGTAGCTCAGTTGGTATGAGCGCGCGACTGAAAATCGTGAGGTCGACAGTTCGATCCTGTCCCGAGCCACTGAAAAATTTTTAGAAAAAGTCTTGAATTAAATATTGATTAACCTGCAGAACCCGAACCAGATGGTCCTGCTTTGCGTTGAACTTGCGGTGCACCGCCAGAACGTTGACCGCCACGAATCTTTGAACCGGTTTCGGTATTTGAAGCCGAACCAGGTGCGCCCTTCTTATTTTTCTTCGCTTCAAGAGCAGCCAACATTTTGGCTTTCATATCCTCGTTACTTGAATTCTTATCAGGCATGGCGTGAGTCTACCCCTCTGATGGAATTCGTAGGAAAAAAATTAACTGAGCAAGCCAGAGCGCAGCGCCAACAAGAATCAACTCAAGGCCAAAAGTGTCTGGCCAAATATAAATGGAGAGTGCAATGACTCCATAAATTGCAGCCAATCCCCAGAGCGTAAAAGCTGTTACCCGACGATTAAGTCCTTTGCGCATCAATCGATGCGAGAGATGATCGCGCCCACCTTGAAAAGGTGAGATTCCCCGAGCAATGCGAGAAGTCACTGCAACAGTTGTATCCAGAATTGGCGTTGCCATCAAGAAAAGTGGAATAGCCAGCGATTTATAACTTGGCACTACTCCAGGGCTTAAGCGAATTGTTAATACCGAAATGATGATTCCTAAAAAGAGCGAACCAGCATCCCCCATATAAATCTTTGCAGGATGGCGATTCCAGATGAGAAAACCTGCAGTGGCGCCAGCAGTAACAATGGCGAGCGCGCTGACCAATATCTGCTGGCGGTCGTAGGCGATAAAGAAGAGGAAAAAGGTAATAACCGCCACGGTTCCGGCAGCTCCGCCATCGTGGTTATCAAAGAAGTTAATGGAGTTACAGACTCCCACAATCCATAACACGGTAATTGCGTAATTCAGGATGTGGCTACTGAAGGCAAACCCCATCGTGTCGGTGACTGTCAAAATTACTGCGACGATGATGCCGGTAAATGTTTGAGCAACCAACCGCGGCCAAGGTTCGAGCCCTTTGAGGTCATCCCACAGACCCATGGCAGAGATTGCAATTGCTGGAATCAAAACAAAGCTGGCAAGTTTGAGAGTTTCCCAAGAAAAATCAACAGCAAGTAAAGATGCATAAGAAGCAGCAACGATTCCAACAGCAATAGCGACTCCACCGAGATAAGGAACAGGTTCTTTCTGCGCTTTGCGAGCAAGGGTTGGTGCATCTACTGCGCCTACTCGAATTGCTAAATTGCGCATGGGAGCGGTAATCAATCCAACAAAGACAAATGTGATGAAACCGAGTAAGAAAAATTGCGCGATGGAATAAGTCATAGTGCTAAGAAGTTTTAATTCTGCGCCTTAAAGTAACTTTGACGAAGTTGCTCTACCTCTGACTTGCGATAGCGACGGTGTCCACCCAAAGTGCGAATCGATGTTAATTTTCCAGCTTTTGCCCAACGAGTTACTGTCTTGGGATCAACGCCAAAGAGATCTGCCACTTCGCGGGGCGTTAAGAGCACCTCCGCATCTGGCAGACGATTCATGTGATTCCCTTCGGTAACGGACTATGTCCGTTTTGCTCCGTAATGTCGGGAAGTATTCACCACCCTCACGCTGGATGCAAGGGGCAATCTGAAGATTCAGCCCGCTAAATCGCAGATTCAAAGGCTTGTACAGAACGCCAACGACTCACAAGGCGTTCATAACCTTGACCTGCAATAGCGCCATCACCTGCTGATAATCCGGCCAAACTTTGTGCAACATCTTCGATAGACGTGTCATCGTTAATTCCGTCGAAATTTTGCACACGCATTGCATTATCTAAATACGAAGCAAGTCCGCCGTAATCAAGTTCGATAAGAGATTCGGGATGAAAAAGTTCTAGCCAATTCAATAAGTTTTCAATCTCTTGCTCGACTGGTCCTTGCCCAAAAGCGCCTAGAACAATTTCATGAGAACGTTCTGCGCGTTCACGCGCTTTTGACATTGTGGTACGCGCAAAGCAATAAGGGCCATCATCGCCTTCACCACGAACCCGCTCTTCTGGAGTAAAGAGCGAGAACCAACGCGGTGGAATTACCCAATTTTCGGTAATGATATGTGGCACGCGATCTTCGAGTAAATCAATTCCTGTTGTTATGACTTCTTCGAGCGCTTGAGGAATAAAAAATGGTGTGATGGAAGCTGGGAGCGATTCCTTAAAATCATCGAGCGCTGCCCAACATCTGGTCGCGGTAGACCAAGGAGATACATATCGCGTGCCGTTGATATCAAGAACGTGTGCACCATCTGGACGAACCGCCGGTGGTTCTGGAAAAACTAATCGACGAAGCGCTAACTCTTGTTCGGCGCGCTTTGTATCAATTGATGCATCGAGTGATTCCCAGCGCAAGCGATCGACAGGTTCGAACGCTGACAGTGGTTCGTAGATTCGAAGTGATGCGACGTACGGAGTTGGTCTCACGCGCGCGGAATGTAATTTCCTTCTGCAAATGGATCTTCGTCATCCTGATTTTTCTCTTCAGGTAATTCACCGTGAAGTTCACGAGCAAGACGATCGAGATCCATCTCCTGAGAGTTGTATTTCAAGTCGCGAGCAACCTTGGTCTGCTTTGCTTTGGCACGGCCGCGGCCCATGGGCGACCTCCTTACGAATAGCTAATGTTCAGGCGGTCAGATTAGCGCGCCTTGGCGTTTGGCTCCAAAGCAACGGCAAATGAGCGAGTTTTTACCTTATGGCGAAGGGCGAAATAGCCCATCACCTGAAGGAAGACGCTAAGGGACATGGTCGGTATTCGGAATCGATGGTCGCCAATAGTGCCCATGGCAACGACCCATGAAATAAGAACCGGGATAAATGTGGCCCACGCCAAATTGGAGTAGATCCCCTTCATAGAGCGAAGCCAGAAGAATCCAATAAAGAAGAGTGAGATACAGCCGATGGTCCAGAAGAATGAAATTCCCTTACCAATAGATTTATACACTAAATCATTTCCAGATTGGCTGCCCTTTGCAATATTTACAATGGGATTAATTTTTAACCATGGGTTGCGCGCCATAGTTCCGTTGCCCAATGGTCCAGACCATGGTGACCAATAGAACCAGCCTTTATTAATAAAGAGTCGCGCCATCTGTCCTGGATTACTTAAGTACCACTTAATAACACATTTAACGACTTCGTTATCTGACACAGAAGTTGCAGGTGGAGTTGGTTCACACGGAACGCTCGGTCCCTTCTTCGAATATCCACCCGAAGTTTCCGGGCCGGCACCAATATTCATGGTGACACCGAGGTTTGTAGAGATCACTGCTTTATCAATGGATGCAATATTTCTTTGAATCATGATGGCAGGTGCAATCGCCATGATGCCGATAACTCCCGCAACGATGAGCGCTTGCGCTTTTCTGCTCTTATGCATCAACGCCCATACAAATGCAATAACGATTGTGGTGAGCACCCAGCGAGGTTGCATAAAAGATGCAAGTGCTGAAAAGAATCCTGCTGATACGACTCTAAGTACAAAGGCGCGATCATGTGGGCTCTGCTTTGACTTAATGATGAGACCAACAACCATCAACATGCAGGCAGCAATTGGGCTTTCGTATCCAACCGCCAGTGAACTCAGTGAAAGCGTTGGATTAAATGCGAGCGCCAGCCCGATAAGAAACATATAGGGCTGCAAACGAGTGCCCCGCAATTGTTTTACAAAGTAGTAGCTGGCATATGCGTAGAAGATGCTCTGTGAAAAGGAGATGAGAGCGATGACATATTTCAAAGAAACAAAAGTTAACAACCAAATAAGAATCGGATATCCAGCGGGCCAATAAGAGAGAATGCTTTTGTCGCTCAAATATCCTTGAGCTAATAGACCATCAACTCCGCTCAGATAATTTTCTCCGTCAGCACCTAACCAACCACCCAGAAAACTGCCATCGGTTCCGCGAATATTGGCCATGGTGATGAGTTTGATAAAAAAGGCAATGGCTGGAATTGCAACCAAATAAAAATTAATTTTCTTATCGTTCTTTGATTGCTGCGCTCGAGCAGCCTTAGATTTGCTGGCCATTGAATTTATCCTTTGTACTCTGAGGTTAAGTATGAACGAGGAGCTGCGCTATCTCCAGACGCCACAACGGTGCCCGCCACCCACGCTTGCATGCCGCGAGCGGCAAGTGAGCGAATCACTAAATCTGCGATCTTTGCATCAACAATCGCTGACATTCCGATTCCACAATTCCAGGTTCGTTCCATATCTGATTGGGGCACTGCTGCCATATCTGCCAAAAATTTCATGGCAACCGGCAGCGCCCACGTTGATCGATCGTAGACAGCGGTTAATCCATCTGGAATCACGCGAGCAGTATTTTCAGCTAACCCGCCGCCGGTAATGTGGCTAAATGCATGCAGATTATCTTGCTGGGCTTTGATAAGTGCTAAGCAATCGAGTGAATAAATTTCAGTAGGAGTAAGTAACACCTCACCTAAACTCTGGGAAAGTTCTGGATAAGTACGCTTGAGATCAAGTTTTTTGCTAGAAACAATGTGACGAATTAACGAATATCCATTTGCATGAAAGCCACTTGCTGGCATAGCAATAATCGAATCGCCTGCACGTACTCGGTGAGCACCTAGTTGATAAGGCGCATCAACGACTCCAGTGGCAGCGCCAGCAATATCAAATTCATCATCTGCGAGTAATCCAGGATGCTCAGCAGTTTCTCCACCAACTAAGGCAGTTCCAGATTTCTGGCAACCTTTAGAAATACCCTCGACAATCTGCGCAATTCTTTCAGGGATAACTTTGCCAACTGCAATGTAATCGGTCATAAAGAGCGGCTCAGCACCGCACACAACTAAATCATCGACAACCATGGCAACTAAATCTTCACCAATGGTGTCGTACTTACCCATCTGTCGAGCAATTTCAGTCTTTGTCCCAACTCCATCTGTCGATGTTGCCAGCAACGGTTGCTTCATCTCTTTTAACTTCGAAGCGTCAAAGAGGCCAGCAAATCCCCCGATGCCTCCCATAACTTCTGGTCTGCCAGCGCGGGCAACTGCTGCCTTCATTAATTCAACGGCGCGATCACCTGCATCAATATCAACGCCTGCCTCTTTATACGTTGACACTATGGATGCACCTTTGCAGAATGAACATCAGTGATTTCTAGGCGAGTTTTTCCTTCTGACATATCTGTTGGAATAGAAATTGGGTAATTGCCCGAGAAACAGGCGGTGCACAATTTATCGCCAGGAACATTGGTCGCTTCAATTAATCCTGCTTCAGATACATAAGCAAGTGAATCAGCTCCGATAGAGCGTTTGATCTCTTCGATCTCTAAGCCACTTGCAATCAATTCTGCTCGGGTTGCAAAGTCAATTCCATAGAAACATGGCCACTTTACTGGTGGGGACGAGATGCGCACATGAATTTCGAGAGCACCTGCCTCACGTAACATCCGCACAATTGCTCGCTGCGTATTGCCACGAACAATCGAGTCGTCGACAACCACAATTCGTTTGCCTTCGATAATTTCGCGAAGTGGATTTAATTTAAGTCGAATACCTAATTGACGAATAGTTTGAGATGGTTGAATAAAGGTGCGCCCAACATAAGAGTTTTTGACAAGTCCTAATCCATATGGAATTCCTGATTCTTTGGCAAAACCGATAGCTGCTGGTGTGCCAGATTCAGGAACTGGAATAACAAGATCTGCATCAACGGGTGCCTCTTTTGCTAATTGCTGGCCAATTTTCCCGCGCACTGCGTGGATACTCTGTCCGGCAATAGCGGTATCGGGTCTTGCTAAGTACACATATTCAAAGATGCAACCTTTAGGTTCGGCGGTCGCCCACATTTCAGAGCGAATTCCATCTTCATTAATTGCCAAGAATTCACCTGGTTCAACTTCACGGACAAATGCTGCTCCCACAATATCGAGCGCTGCGGACTCTGATGCAACTACCCAACCTCGATCTAATTTTCCAAGCACTAGCGGACGAACACCATGTCGATCACGTGCTGCATACAAAGTATTTTCATCCATAAAGACGAGTGAAAATGCGCCTTCCAATTTAGGAAGCACTGCACGGGCACTTGCTTCAACATTGTTTTCATCTTGCAACCCAATGAGTGCAGTCATGATTTCGGTATCTGTCGTAGCTCCTCGACCATTTTTAGTTGGTTCGTCCTCGAGTTTCTGAACTAATTCTGCAAGATCACCTGTATTGGTGAGGTTTCCGTTATGAGCAAGCGCCAATGTTCCGTACTTTGTTGGACGCAGCGTTGGTTGAGCATTGACCCATGTACTTGATCCCGTTGTGCTGTAACGACAATGACCAATCGCGAGGTTTCCAACAAGTGATGCTAAATCTGTTTCAGTAAATACTTGTGAAACAAGGCCCATATCTTTATACACCAAGATACGTTCCCCATCAGATGTCGCAATGCCTGCAGACTCTTGTCCGCGATGTTGAAGTGCATAGAGTCCATAAAAAGTTAGCTTGGCAACTTCTTCGCCAGGTGCCCATACTCCAAATACTCCACATGCATCTTGCGGACCTTTATCGGCATCGAGCACATTGTGGTTTAACAAACCATCAGGGCGGCGGCTCATTGGCTCATCCTAAGAGGTAAGAATTCTGAAAGGTCGGCGCGCGCTCCAGATGCATTGATCAGCCCCGCAGCTACTGATTCATGCCAAGTTTTTTCACCTCGCGCTAAAGCCAGCCAAATATCGGCTTTCATCTCAATCACATTGGGTGGAGTGCCACGAGTATGTGTTGGACCTTCGCCACACTGAATCGCTGCATACGGCGGAATTCTGACTTCAATAGCGCGTCCTGGAGCTTTTTCGCTAAGAAGTGCAAGCGTTTCCTTAACCGCATTCATAATCTCAGGATCTCTCATGGCTATCCAAATAACTTGGGAAGAGTTTGAGTGTGGGCGATGCGGAGTTCATCGAGTGAAATTTCTGCACCATTGATTACTAACTTATCGCCACCAGTCGTACCTAAATGAGTAAGTGCAATTCCGTGTGAGGCTGCTTCTTTTTCTAGTGCAGTGCGCTGTGATGGATCTACCGCAACGACTACACGACCTGGAGTTTCACTTACGAGCGCTATTCCTACATTTTCGCACTCAACTGTTGCACCTACATTATTGCGCAAAACCATTTCAGTGAGGGTTGCACTTAATCCACCTTGGCTCACATCATGTGCAGCTGTGAAAATCTTTTTGGTGCGTCCTGCGACCAATAAATCAATGAGATGTAACTCCTTCTTAAGATCTGCGTGAGGTGCCTTTCCGCCACGTTGTCCGTGTAGATATGCCCATTCGCTTCCCGCTAAATCTGCGCGAGTTTCTCCCAGTAAATAGAGTTCGAGCCCAGCTTTACTAAATGACATGGGTGTACGAGTTCGTACATCGTCAATGACTCCAAGTACTCCGATAACGGGAGTTGGCAAAATTGCGGTTGATCCAGTTTGGTTATAGAACGAAACATTCCCGCCCGTGACAGGTAATCCCATTTCTACACAACCATCTGCAAGTCCGCGTACTGATTCGGCAAATTGCCACATCACTCCGGGATCTTCGGGTGAACCAAAGTTCAGACAATTGGTCACAGCAAGGGGTTTAGCGCCAGCTGTTGCGATGTTGCGCGCAGCTTCTGCCAGCGCCAATTTAGCTCCTTCATATGGATTTAAATAAGACCAATTGGCATTTGCATCCGTTGAAATCGCAACGCCGAGATGTGTTTCTTCATCGATGCGCACCATTCCAGAATCATCTGGCTGAGCTTGAATGGTATTTCCCTGAACATATTTATCGTATTGACTTGTAATCCACGATTTATCAGCCAAATTTGGGGTTGCTGCAAGAGTAAGCACAGTGTTTCGAATTTCAGCAGCACTTGCAGCAAGTGGTACATCAATCTGCTCGGCAGCAACCTGCTTGATGTAAGCAGGTTCTGCAAATGGTCGTTGATAAACCGGACCATCATGCGCGACTGTTCTTGGTGGAACATCAACAATTAATTCGCCATTCCAAGTAATTTCTAAATGGTTGCCGTCGGTAACTTCACCAATCACAGTTACGGTGACATCCCACTTTTCGCATATTTCTAAGAAGCGAGCAATCTTGCTAGGTTCGACAATTGCACACATACGTTCTTGCGACTCTGACATCAAAATTTCTTCGGGAGAAAGTGATGGATCACGGAGCGGAACTTTGTCGAGTTGTACCTTCATGCCACCAGAACCGCCCGATGCAAGTTCTGATGTGGCACACGACAGACCTGCGCCACCTAGATCTTGAATGCCAACGACTAAATCCTCCGCAAAAATTTCGAGCGAACATTCGATCAAAACTTTTTCTACGAACGGATCGCCAACTTGAACTGCCGGACGCTTAGCTGGTCCCTTTGATTCAAATGTTTCTGATGCAAGTACAGATACTCCGCCAATACCATCGCCACCTGTTTTTGCTCCATAGAGCACAACTAAATTGCCAGCGCCAGCAGCTTTCGCCAATTTGATATCGCTATGTTTCATGACGCCAACGCATAGCGCATTCACTAATGGATTTCCTAAATACGTTTCGTCAAAGACAACTTCCCCACCAATATTGGGCAGACCGAGACAATTTCCATATCCGCCGATACCAGCAACAATCCCCGGTAAAACTCGCTTGGTATCTGCAGCTTCTGCAGGTCCAAATCGAAGTGGATCCATGACTGCAATTGGGCGAGCTCCCATCGTCAAAATATCGCGCACGATTCCACCAACGCCAGTGGCAGCACCTTGGTACGGTTCGATGAATGACGGGTGGTTATGTGATTCGATTTTAAATGTCACTGCATAACCTTGACCAACATCTACTACTCCAGCATTTTCACCAATCCCAACGAGAAGTGCATCAGTTTTAACTGCTTTTTCTCCAAATTGTTTGAGGTGAATTTTGGAAGATTTATATGAACAGTGCTCAGACCACATCACTGAATACATTGCTAATTCAGATGATGTTGGGCGCCGCCCTAAAATTTCTTTGATACGAGCATATTCATCTGGTTTCAAACCTAATTCAGCAAATGGTTGAACAGCATCAGGTTGAGCAATTGCTTGAGCTACAGTATCGAGCGCCATTACTTCACTCCTCCTGCAGCTAGCGCCTTGAGAACGGAGGTAAAAAAGCCCAAACCATCAGCAGTGGGTCCAGTTAATGCGTCGATGGCATGTTCTGGGTGTGGCATCAATCCCACAATATTTCCGCGTTCATTTGTAACGCCGGCAATCAAATTTCGAGAGCCGTTGGGATTTTCTCCCACATAACGCGCGATGATGCGCCCTTCACCTTCCAGCATGGCAAGGGTTTGATCATCGCACATATATGCGCCTTCACCATTTTTTAGGGGAATGACAATCTCTTCTTTCTCTGCAAAAGCTGAAGTCCACGCTGTTTGATTATTTTCAATCACTAGCTTTTGATCTTTACAAATAAAGTGAAGCGCGTGATTTCTAGTGAGCGCACCTGGAATCAAATGAGCTTCAGCCAGTACTTGGAAACCATTGCAAATTCCAAGCAAAGGCATTCCTTTCTGTGCAGCTGCAATGATGGGTTCCATTACGGGTGAGAATCGTGAAATTGCCCCGCAACGCAGATAATCTCCGTAAGAAAAACCTCCGGGCAGAATGACTGCATCAACCCCGTGTAAATCGGCATCGTTATGCCAGAGTGAAACCGCATCACCTCCAGCGTGACGGACTGCGCGCGCTGCATCCCGATCATCTAGAGTGCCTGGAAATGTAACAACACCTATCTTCATACAGTTACTTCTCTACTCGCACTGTAAAGGTTTCAATCACTGGATTAGAGAGCAATTTTTCGGCAGCTTTTTCGACCTCAGCCAATTGAGCGGCGGTTGGTTGACCATCTACCTCAATTTCAAAACGCTTTCCTTGTCGTACATCTTTGGCAAAGGTAAATCCCAAGCGAGGCAGCGCTGCTGCAACTGCCTTTCCCTGCGGATCAAGAATCTCGGGCTTTAACATCACATCAACCACGATCTTTGCCATCACATACCTTCTCTCTAGAACTTACTTCCGGTGATACGTTCAAAAGCTTCTTCGTAACGTGTTGCAGTTTTCTCTACTATTTCTTGAGGAAGTTCAGGAGGTGGAGTGTGCATATCCCATCCACTTGAAGTCAACCAATCTCGAACAAATTGCTTATCGAATGATGGTTGAGTAGATCCGGGTTGCCACAGCGATAAATCCCAGAAGCGCGAAGAATCTGGAGTCAGTACTTCATCAGCTAATGTGATTTCTCCTGCCATATTCAGGCCGAATTCAAATTTGGTGTCAGCGAGCAAAATTCCTCGCTCGCGAGCGAAATCGGCGGCTGTGTCATAGAGTTTTAATGTCAGTTCGCGCAATTCAGTCGCATTCTCGTCTCCAACGATTTCAGCTGCTCTCTGAAAATCAATATTAATATCGTGATCGCCTATCTCAGCTTTTGTTGCTGGCGTAAAGATACTTGCAGGAAGTTTGGAGCCATCTAAAAGTCCACTAGGAAGTTTATTTCCACATACTTCTTGTGTTGCTTTATATTCCTTTAACCCACTTCCAGTGAGATAACCACGAGCTACACATTCGATTGCAAACATATTTAGCGGTTGAACAATCACTGCTCTATCTGCAACAACTTCTGGAACCTCATCAGTGATGATGTGATTTGGCACAATATCTGCAAGCAATTCAAACCAAAAAAGCGAAAGTTGCGTCAGGATTGCGCCTTTATTGGGAATCTCAGTTGGTAACACCCAATCGAATGCAGAGATTCGATCAGATGCAACAAGAAGAATTTCGCCAGAATCGTTTTGATAGAGATCTCTTACTTTTCCAGTGCGTAGGTGGCTCCATCCGGCAATTTCTTGCGCTGGAGGTGCGCCAACGGCGCCGAAGCCGCTCACCGAATGCTGTGCGGCTTGTACTGCGCAGCGGCAGGGTGCGCGGAAGTGATCGCGCCAATGCGATCTACAACTCGAGCAACTTGTTGGCGAGCATCGCCAGTAAATTCAAGTGGATTACCAATCAGTGATTGCAAAGCGGTGCGATCTAATGGAATTCTAGAATCATTCGCAAGTGCATCAAGCAAATTATTGGGCTTACCTTCGCGCATATTCAGTGCAGCTGCGACTGCATGTTCCTTGATGACTTCGTGAGCAACTTCTCTTCCAACTCCTGCCTTTACGGCGGCCATTAATATCTTTGTAGTTGCTAAAAATGGCAGGTAACGTTCAAGTTCTGCTGCAATAACTGCTTTAAAAACTCCGAACTCTTCGAGAATAGTCAACATAGTTTCGAGCAATCCATCAATGGCATAAAAAGCATCTGGGATAGCAACTCGACGAACCACGCTGCATGAAACATCGCCCTCGTTCCACTGATCTCCGGCAAGTTCTGACACCATTCCGGCATAACCGCGGAGCAGAACTGTTAAGCCATTTACTCGTTCGCAAGATCGAGTATTCATCTTATGTGGCATCGCCGAAGATCCAACTTGTCCGGCCTTAAATCCTTCTGTTACAAGTTCTGCTCCAGCCATTAAGCGAATTGATGTTGCCAATGATGATGGCGCTGCAGCAATTTGAACTAATGTAGTAAGAACTTCGTAATCAAGTGAGCGCGGATATATCTGACCCGTTGAATCAAGGGTATTACTAAATTTTAATTCTGCAGCGATAGCGCTTTCTAATTTTTGATGTGCAGCAGATGAACCGAGTAAATCAATCGAATCTTGCGCAGTTCCTACTGGACCTTTGATGCCACGCATTGGAAAGCGCCCTTGCAGCGATACCAATCGCTCGTAGGCATAAAGCAATTCTTCTGCCGCCGAAGCAAATCTCTTACCCAGAGTTGTGATTTGAGCTGGAACATTATGAGAACGTCCAGCAATAGGTTGCTCGGCATATTGAGATGCTTTTGCAGCAAGGGCAGAAAGAAGTGCTACTGATTTATCGTGCACAACCGCCAGCCCATCGCGAATTTGAAGCGCCTCAATATTTTCCGTGAGGTCACGGCTGGTCATGCCGGCATGGATTGCTTCATGCCCTGCGAGCGCATTGAATTCTTCGATGCGCGCCTTTACATCATGGCGTGTTACTTTTTCACGCTTATCAATCGATTCTAGATCTACTTTGGTAATTACTTTTTCATAATCTGCGATAACAGCGTCAGAGATTGGGTGACCAAGTTGTGATTGTGCTCGTACAACTGCAATCCAGAGCTTACGTTCTGCAATGATCTTGGCTTCCGGTGCAAAGATGTCGCGCATTGCAGCTGATGCATATCGACTAGCTAGGACGCTCACTGGTGCATTCTCCCTCATTTAATTCACCTTCTCAGTGATAGACGCAGTGAGTGCGATATCGCTTCGGTAAAAGGAGCCAGCGAGTTCAATCTGTGAGATTGCACGATAGGCGTTGGTGCGTGCAGCAGCGAGATCGTTGCCCATTCCGGTCGCGGTTAAAACTCGACCACCGCTTGAGAGTAATGAGCCCTCTTTCTTGGTAGTTCCTGCGTGATAGATAAAAGCACTATCTACTTTTTCTAATCCAGAAATCTTCGAACCAATCTTTACATCACCAGGGTATCCCTCGGCTGCCAAAACAACTGTCACTGCGCTCTCATCTTTCCATTGCAAAACTTCATCATCTAAATTATCTGTCGCTGCTTTATAAAGAAGTGATGCGAGTGGAGTAACGAGACGTGGAATCAATACTTGAGTCTCTGGATCTCCAAAGCGTGCGTTAAATTCAATCACTTTGATTCCAGTATCAGTCAGAGCTAATCCCGCATAGAGCAGACCAATAAAAGGTGTTCCACGCGCAGCCATTTCAGCAACAACGGGAGCAAGCACTTCTTCATACGTGCGATCGACAATATCTTCAGGTGCCCATGGCAGCGGTGAATATGCACCCATTCCTCCAGTGTTTGGGCCTTCATCATTATCAAAAGCGCGCTTGAAATCTTGCGCAGGTTGCATCGGCAAAATATTGCGGCCATCTGAAATACCGAAGAGTGAAATTTCTGGACCCCTTAAGTATTCCTCGATTACCACACGCTGGCATGAGAGTGCATGACGCAGCGCTTGTTCTCGATCCACTGTGACGACAACACCTTTACCTGCTGCTAATCCATCATCTTTCACAACATATGGAGCACCAAAGGTGTCCAACGCTTTTTCAATTTCAGCAGCGTTATTGCATGTGAAGCTTCGTGCAGTCGGTACGCCCGCATCACGCATCACACCTTTAGCAAAATCTTTCGATCCTTCTAATTGGGCAGCTGCCTGTGATGGTCCAAATACTGCAAATCCTGCAGCGCGCAGTACATCTGCAGCACCATTAACCAAAGGAACTTCTGGACCGATGACAACAAGATCAACAGATAATTGCTGAGCAAGTGCACAGATTGCTTGATTATCGGTGATCACAAGAGAATGAATCTGTGCAATTTCTGCAATTCCAGGATTTCCTGGTGCAACATGCAACTGCGTACAACTTTTATCTGACTTTAACCCTAGTGCGAGTGCGTGTTCGCGACCGCCACTTCCGACTAGGAGGATTTTCATGGCTAGATGAAATCCTTCACCACAATGGTTTGGTCACGCCCGGGTCCAACACCGATTGCACTCATAGGCGCTCCAGAAATCTTTTCTAGGAAAGCAATATATTCCTGAGCATTCTTAGGTAGATCTGAAATCTTCTTTGCATGGGAAATATCTTCTTGCCAACCAGGTAGGTATTCGTAAATTGGCTTTGCATGATGAAAATCTGATTGTGAGGCTGGAAGTTCTTCAACGCGCTTGCCATCAATTTCATAGGCAACACACACTGGAATTTTCTCCCAACCCGTTAAGACATCGAGCTTGGTGAGGAAGAAATCTGTTAATCCGTTAACACGAACTGCATACCGTGCAATAGGTGCATCAAACCAACCACACCGACGTGCTCGACCAGTTGTTACGCCAACTTCGCCACCAATGGTGCGCAATTTTTCGCCATCTTCGTCGAAGAGTTCTGTTGGAAATGGACCTGAACCAACACGAGTTGTGTAAGCCTTGACGATTCCGATAACGCGATCAATTTTGGTAGGTCCGATACCTGAACCTGTGCACGCGCCTCCGGCAGTTGGATTTGATGAAGTAACAAACGGATAGGTTCCGTGATCAACATCGAGAAGCGTGCCCTGCGAGCCTTCTAGAAGTACACGCTTACCTGCTTTGAGCGCGTTATCAAGGAGCAAGACAGTATCTGCAACATAAGGGCGAAGAATTTCGGCATAGCGGAGATATTCTTCAAGAACTTCCTCAACTTCAATATTTTTGCGGTTGAAAACCTTGATGAGAACTTGATTCTTGTCGCGCAGCGCGCCTTCAATCTTTTGACGCAAAATAGATGGATCAAAGAGATCTTGAACGCGAATTCCGATGCGATTGATTTTATCTGCATATGCAGGACCGATACCTCGGCCAGTCGTACCAATTTTTGCCTTGCCAAGGAACCGCTCTGAAACTTTATCGATTGTTCGGTGATACGGAGTAATTAAGTGAGCATTAGTCGAAATAACTAATTTGCTGCAATCAATTCCACGTTCGGTGAGCCCCTTGATTTCTTCGAGCAATACACCCGGATCAATAACAACTCCGTTTGCGATTACTGGAATGACGTTGGGCGACAAAATTCCAGATGGAAGTAAGTGCAACGCATATTTTTGATCTCCGATGACAACGGTATGTCCGGCGTTGTTTCCGCCTTGATATCGCACTACATAATCAACACGATCACCCAACAAGTCTGTGGCTTTACCCTTGCCTTCGTCGCCCCACTGAGCGCCGAGCAGTACTAATGCAGGCATGGATAAAGCCTTTCCTTATTGTGGAAAATTACTTGAGTGCTGAAGTACCAGTTGAACGTAGATCTTCACATGCATGTGCAACACGAGCTGCCATACCTGCTTCTGCAGCCTTACCCCACGCGCGTGGATCGTAAGCCTTCTTATTTCCAACTTCGCCATCAACCTTAAGAACACCGTCGTAATTCTTCATTACGTGATCGACAACTGGACGAGTAAATGCGTATTGAGTATCAGTATCGATATTCATCTTGATGACACCGTAATCAAGTGATTCGCGGATTTCAGAGAGCAATGAGCCCGAACCACCATGGAATACGAGATCCATTGGCTTGCTACCTGCCGGCATTCCTAGTTTTGCAGATACTGCATCCTGCAAAGTCTTGAGAATCTTTGGCTGAAGAACCACATTGCCTGGCTTATACACGCCGTGAACATTTCCGAATGTTGCAGCGACCATGTAGCGCGCCTTGGAATCTGTGCCGAGCGTTTCAATAGTTAAAAGTGCATCTTCTGGAGTTGAGTACAACTTGGCATCGTGCTTTGCTTCAATGCCATCTTCTTCTCCACCAACTACACCAATTTCGATTTCCAAAATTGTTCGTGCAGCCACTGACTTATCAAGAAGTTCGCGAGCGACCTTCATATTCTCGGGCATATCAACAGCTGATCCATCCCACATATGTGAGTTAAAGAGTGGCTGCTTTCCGTCTTTAATGCGCTGTGCCCCAATTTCAAGAAGCGGACGCATAAATCCATCTAACTTCTCTTTAGGGCAGTGATCTGTATGAATACCAATATTTACTTTGTAATTCTTAGCAACAACGTGCGCAAATTCTGCAAGAGCAACTGCTCCGTCAACCATGTTCTTTACAGTTGAACCAGATGCGTATTCAGCGCCGCCCCAAGAAAATTGAATGATGCCATCTGATTCTGCTTCGGCGAATCCACGAATTGCAGCGATGATGGTCTGTGATGAAGAAACATTGATTGCTGGGTAAGCGAATGAACCGGCCTTGGCTCGGTCCAACATATCTGCATAAACTTCAGGGCTTGCTATTGGCATTTCTTGCTCCCAATAAATCGTGGCTAGAACTGGTGTAAACGCTCTGACACTCCATTGGGTCTGAAGGGCTTACGCCTAATCCAACCACCTACCCCCGCGTAAGAAAAATCGGCGCTCTCCTTACGCGCGGATTGTGGCGGCCTACAGCCTTACGGATGCAGAACTTTTTGCAGGAAGGCGATTAATCCCGCAATGAGGGCGGGATTACTGAGCACCTTGAGCAAAATTGCCAGGAAGGTAGCTACCGTCATATTTACTCCTTTCATCCGAAATAAGGTGCGAAGTATCCGAGTTATAAAAAGAATAAATTTGAGTGGAAGCACTCATTGTTGATAACTATTAAGGCTTCACGAAAAGAATTTCACACAGTAATCTCGTATCGTGACTTCAGATTCCATTGAAAATCTATCCTCCGAGAACCGTACCTTTGCACCGAGCGCAGAATTTGCTGCAGCTGCAAATGCCAAAGCAGATCTCTATGCACAGGCTGATGCTGATCGCTTGAAATTTTGGGAATCTCAAGCCGAAGCACTTACCTGGCATAAGAAATGGGATTCAGTCTTGGAATGGCAATCACCTTTTGCCAAGTGGTTTGTTGGTGGCAAGTTAAATGCAACTGTTTCAACGCTAGATAGACATGTTCAAGAGGGAAGAGGCAATCGCGTTGCTTTTCACTTTGAAGGTGAACCCGGTGATACCAGGACAATCACATATGCTGATTTATTGGCAGAAGTTTCACAAGCCGCTCATGCTTTAACAGAAATCGGAATCAAATCTGGTGATCGAGTCGCAATCTA
The DNA here is from genome assembly GCA_937864425.1 of uncultured Candidatus Planktophila sp. GTDB lineage: Bacteria > Actinomycetota > Actinomycetes > Nanopelagicales > Nanopelagicaceae > Planktophila. Next base: position 2,206 of record CALMJL010000112.1, on the reverse strand, counting down.
TATGCCACTTATCCCAGAAGCGGTAGTTGCGATGTTGGCATGTGCACGCATTGGAGCCATTCACTCAGTCGTCTTTGGAGGATTTTCAGCAGATGCGCTTCTCTCTCGTATTCAAGATGCCGATGCAACGCTTGTTATTACAGCAGATGGTGGATTCCGCAAAGGTGCTGCCTTTGCACTAAAAACTGCAGTAGATGATGCGCTTAAAGGTGCAACTAACGTAGCCAAAGTATTGGTAGTAAAGCGCACTGGCCAAGATATTCATTGGGTTGAAGGTCGCGATATTTGGTGGCACGAATTAGTAGAGCGCCAGAGCACATCGCACACGCCTGAATATTTCGATAGCGAGAATCCGCTCTTTATCTTGTATACCTCTGGTACGACTGCAAAACCCAAGGGAATTTTTCATACAACTGCTGGATATTTGACGCAGGTTTCTTATACCCACCGAGTTGTTTTTGATATCAAACCTGAAAGCGATGTGTATTGGTGTACAGCAGATGTGGGTTGGATAACCGGGCACTCCTACATGGTTTATGGACCACTCATTAATGGCGCAACACAAGTAATTTATGAGGGAACTCCAGATACTCCACATAAAGGTCGCGCCTTTGAAATCATTGAAAAATATGGCGTCACAATTTTGTATACCGCACCAACATTGATTCGCACATGGATGAAATGGGGCGATGAATTTCCCAATAAGTTTGATCTCTCGTCACTCCGTTTACTTGGATCAGTGGGAGAGCCAATTAATCCAGAAGCATGGATGTGGTATCGCACCGTTGTTGGTAAAGAGAGATGTCCAATCGTTGATACCTGGTGGCAAACTGAAACAGGTGCAATCATGATTTCACCACTGCCTGGTGTTACTGCGACAAAGCCTGGTTCTGCTATGCGACCGCTTCCTGGAATTAGCGCCAAAGTTGTTGATGAGAAAGCAACTCCAGTTGGAAATGGCCATGGTGGTTTTCTTATTCTCGATCAACCTTGGCCATCAATGTTGCGTGGAGTCTGGGGTGAACCTGAGCGATATAAAGAAACGTATTGGTCGCGCTTTCCCGGAATCTATTTCGCAGGCGATGGTGCAAAGCTAGATGAAGATGGCGCTTATTGGTTACTTGGTCGCGTTGATGATGTGATGAATGTTTCTGGCCATCGCATTTCAACGACAGAAGTGGAATCCGCACTTGTTTCGCATCCTGCGGTCGCAGAAGCAGCAGTTGTAGGAGCTGCCGATGCGATGACGGGACAAGGAATTGTTGCCTTCGTAATTTTGCGAGGTGGAGTAGAGAGTGCACAAGGTGATGTACTCAATAAAGAATTACGCGATCACGTGGCGAAAGAAATTGGTGCAATAGCCAAACCTCGCCAGATCATGGTTGTTAATGAGTTACCCAAGACGCGAAGTGGAAAGATTATGCGCCGGCTTCTGAAAGATGTCGCAGAAAATCGCGCAGTGGGAGATGCCACAACGCTCGCTGATCCAAACGTGATGAAGTTGATTGCCGAAGGTTTGCAGGGCGCTAAGGACGAAGATTAGTTTCTAAAGCTTTTTCAATATTTCGGCGCACATCGGCAAGGATTCCGGGTGCATGTTTGTTAATTTGTAAATAGACCTTGCTTTCGGAAATTTGATTCTGTCCAGTCGCCCAAGGCGCCCACAACATGATGGTGCCGATGACATAGAAGAGAAGTACATATTTTGTAACTTCCAATAAAGCACCACCCAACGAATCTATAAAACGAAGCGGGCCGCGAATAATTGTGATGCGAAGTGATTTGGCAACGAGCGTTCCGAGGAAAGCTCCGGCATATGCACCTGCAATGATGGCGAGGATGAGCCACCCGCTTTGGTTCTTTTCAATGACAAAATAGACAGCCGCAATAGCACCCGCTACAAAAAATACGCCGCGCAAAATTGTTTTCACTAAACCATTCTTAAATCCAGTAAAGAGAGCGCCCAGTGCAACAAGCGCAAAAATGAGATCAAAAATCATGCATCACCCAAATATTTCTTTACCAATAGCTGGATTTCTTCAAGAGATTTAAATGGCCCGTATTTCTTATAGACGGCTTTGCCATCCTGATCGATAAACCAAGTCACTGGAACTCCCATACCAAATTGCGCACGCGTGGAGTCATTCTTGTCATAGAGAATCGGCCAAGTGATTCCCTTCTTAACTATATGTTCGCGAACTGATTC
>CALMJL010000111.1 GCA_937864425.1 uncultured Candidatus Planktophila sp. | reverse complement strand
AAGGGGCAATATTTGTCGGTCGACATCTAACTTCTGCCGCATGGAGCAGATGGATGCAAATGTTGTATTTGGACCGCTTGCAGATTTCATGGCAGATCCAACCATCGAAGAAATCTGGATCAATTCACCTGAACGCATATTTATTGCAAAAGCAGGAAAGAGTCAGCTCACAAATCTTGTATTCACCGCTGATCAAGTTCGCGCATTGGTAGAACGTTCGCTGATTTGGAGCGGAAGACGTCTAGATATCTCTCAGCCATTTGTCGATGCTCGATTACCCGATGGCAGCAGGCTCCATGTAGTTATCCCTGAAATTACAGCTGAACATTGGGCCATCAATATTCGTAAGCATCTGATGAGACACAAAACTCTCACCGATCTACTTGCACTAAATGTGATGAGCTCCGAAATTAAGAATGAACTTTCACATTCGGTCAAAAGTGGGAAAAACATATTGGTAAGTGGTGGTACTCAAGCGGGTAAAACAACTCTCTTGAATGCCTTAGTAAATGAGATTGCACCAACGCAGCGAGTTATTACGATTGAAGAAGTCTTTGAATTGCAACCGCGCATTCCAGACTTAATCCAAATGCAGACAAGAGTTGCAAATTTACAAGGTGATGGTGCAATTTCACTTCGAAAATTAATCAAAGAGGCGCTGCGCATGCGGCCTGCTCGAATTGTGGTTGGAGAAGTAAGAGAAGCTGAAGCGCTAGATCTGCTTCTTGCTCTCAACTCGGGTCTTCCCGGGATGGGAACTCTGCATGCCAATTCTTCTCGAGATGCGATTACAAAACTTCAAACTCTGCCACTTTTAGCTGGTGAAAATATTTCATACGAATTCATCGCTCCTGTTGTTGCATCTGCTATTGATTTAGTCATTCAAGTCTCACTTGATTCAGATGGACTGCGGCGTATTGTCGAAATCGCCCGAGTCACAGGTCGATGTGAAAAGAACCTTGTAGAAGTCGAAAATCTCTGGCGCTGGGATGGCCATGATTATGTGCGAGGCATTGGAAGATTGTTGTGAGAGCAAGAATATTCGCAATCGCAGCAACTTTAATTCTCGCATTTGTAATCTCGCACTCCGTCGTTATTTCTGCAGCAATCGGATTATTTGTCACAATTTTCCTAGTCTTATCTCATCGAAAAGCGAGATTAAAACGAAACCATGCGCTACAAAGTGCAGCTCCTGAAGTCATTGACCTATTAATTTCAGGTATTCAATCTGGTCTTTCTCTCAACGAATCACTTTCGAGTTTGGCTGATCGTGGCCCAGAGATACTAAAACCAAGTTTTGATGGTTTTAGAAGTGTTCTTATGGATACTGGTGATTTTGAACTTGGTATCAAATTTCTGAAGCAAGAAATTGGCCACCATTCACTGGATCAAATTTTTGAGTGTTTAGCTATGGCGAAAATTCTTGGAAGTAATGAATTGCTCAATATTCTACGTTTGCTAGGAACATTTATTAGGGAGGATCTTGTTCTCCGTAATGAAATTGCTGTAAAACAAAATTGGATAAGGAACTCTGCTCACCTATCAGCTGCTGCGCCATGGCTTTTGCTTCTACTTCTATCCACTCAATCTAGTACTAAGAGCGCTTACTCATCTCAACCAGGTGTTTTGGTATTGCTTGCAGGGTTAGTGCTGACTGCAGTTGCGTATCTATGGATGAACCAATTAAGCAAACTTCCAGAACCAGAACGAATTTTTGCTAGACCTCAAGTTGGCACACAATGAATAATCCCTTACTAGTTACTATTCTCTTTCTTTTGCCGGCATTTCTATTAATGCTAGAAAATTTTTCGCTCGAAGATGCTTCTATACAGGGGATTCATAAGCTGGGAGATCGCACATCCGTTAGAGCAAAATTAGAAGAGTTGGGACATCGCAGCGCCATCGGTTATGAGAATTTCAGGTACAAGCAACTAATTCTTGCCTCTGTCTTTTCTTTTACCTCCATCTTGATCGGAACTCTAAGAAAACTCTCCATTCCGTCAGTTATTGGATTAGTTGTTCTTTCCGTGTCAGGCACAATCTTCTTTCTGGAATGGCGGCTTGATCAACGAGTAAAGGCTCATCGCATCAAGATTGAATCCGAGTTCCCGTCAGTGGTGGAGATGCTTGCGCTCTCACTATCTGCAGGAGAAAGCCCGCTGAGTGCGCTACAAAGAGTTTCATCACGTGGTTCTGGTTTATTGGTTAACGAGTTTGCACAAGTTGTCACAGAAGTCAGAGAAGGGAAAATATTCGCGGACTCGTTGGATCAAATGGGTAAAAGAATTCGCTCGGCAAATATTCGTCGATTCATTGATTCTCTCATTATTGCGATTGTACGAGGGGCACCTCTAGTGGAAGTTCTGCAGAGTCATGCAAAAGAGGCACAAGGAATTGAACGTAATCGAATACTTTCTCTCGCGTCAAAGTCAGAGATTTCAATGATGATTCCTGTCGTCTTTCTCATTCTGCCGATTTCAATTCTCTTTGCACTATGGCCTTCACTTTCAAATTTGAACCTTTATTCAGGAAGCTGAATTTAGTTCTCCACAAAAAGATAAATAAGACAACAGAAAGAAGGCAGGAATGTACAACAAGTTCAAAGAAACAAAACTCGATAAAGTCACTTTCGCAAGAATTAGCAAGAGAGAAATTGGTTTAAATCAATCGGTAATAGTTGAGAAGTTGAGAAGAAGGTTAATTGCGCTACAACTAATGGTGATGTTGAAACTTGAAGAATGGAAGAAGTCTAGAATTTTTCAAGCGTTAAGCGATGAGCGTGGAGATGTACCTGGATGGGTGCTAGTTGTATTGATGACAACTGGGTTAGTCACTGCGATTTGGACTATTGCAGCTCCTAGATTGAGTGCGATTCTGCGGAATTCACTTGATGCCATGAATGGTATTCGCTGATTTATGGCCATTTTAAAATTCTTCGCACCTTTGAAAAGATTTATACATTGCGAACGCGGCAATGTTGAAAGTGCCTTGGTATTGGTACCCCTTCTCACCCTCTTTCTCATTGCAACTCAAATCAGCGTTGCCATACATGCTCGTAATACGGCGAAAATTTCTGCTCAGGACGGTGCTTCCAAGCGAGCGATTTCAGGCCAATTTCTGGATTCGGATACATTTCTTCATATCTATTCTCCGGATCGCCACCAAAATCTAGATTTAATCGTTTCGCAAAAAAGGTCCTTAGTTCCTCACATTATTTCGGAGCCAAAAACTGTTGAGGTAACTGGAATCGCGATTATCGAGAATCAACGTTGATAATACGTACTCGAAACGGTTTCTGGCGCTCAGAGCAGGGGAGTGCATCTGTTGAGTTTGTTCTATTAGCGATTCCGCTTTTTTTGCCGCTATTTCTTTATCTCAACTATTTTGCAGAAGCGAGTGATACTCAAGAGAGATTACGCACCTTGGCTCGAGAGTCTGCCCGAGTATTTGTTTCTTCGTCGAACGATCGCATTGCTTTTGAAGTTGCCAGGTCAGTAGTTAACCAAGGGGGTCAGATTCTTGGTTTCGCAGATCCAGAGTCAAATTTGCAACTAGACATTCAATGTGAGAAACAACCATGTATCTCTCCGGATAATCGCGTAATTATTTCACTTAAATCGAATTCATCTAAAGCGCATGTCTCCGTTGTTGAATATGTATCACCATGGGCATAAATGAAATATAAATTTCGCAATTTTTTGCGTGATGACCAGGGTTCACTTTCTGTTTTAATTCTGGCATTTCTACTTGCAAGCATTTTGGTACTCATGGCGCTCACGGATATTTCATCTGTTTATCTTGCTAAGAGAACCCTCACGCAAGCCACCGAGGCAGCGACGCAAAGAGGAGTTCGAAATCTAAATTTTGAGAAGTATTACGAGAAGCAGTCAATACTGCTAGATAGCGACCCAGGAATACCGATTGATTGCTCGCGAGGAAGAAAAGATGCTCTTGATGCGATGGATAACTGGATCGGTTTGAGCAAGAATGAAGTACAGTCATTAGGGCGAGCAAATTTGATTGATATAGAAATTAGTGAATTTCACTGCGATGGATATGAAATCTCGTTGTCCACGCTGGCTCGCATCAAACTCCCCTTTGCAGTTCCCATATTTGGAATTGAAGAAGTTCAGATACGTTCACAAGTTTCAAGTATTGCGGAGCGAAAAATTACGAGTAATTTTTATGGAATAGATATCAATTAAATTCTCGCTATCCTTACCCCATGGCGCGCGATTATGAAGCTGAAATCTCGGAGATAAGCGCG
>CALMJL010000110.1 GCA_937864425.1 uncultured Candidatus Planktophila sp. | reverse complement strand
GAGGCGGCGCTGCGTGAAACCGAGCCGCTCGAGGTACCCGAGGGTGAGGAACAATCCGCCGTTGAGTGATGAATTACGCAACACTCAAGTTGCGTAATTCCCGCCCCATCTATTACGCTCCTGGCATGCTCAGTACATTCACCATTGCCCTACGCGAAGGCCTAGAGGCCGCGCTCATTGTCGGAATCTTGGTTGCCTACCTCGTCAAGACAGATCGCCGCCACCATCTGCGCCCGCTCTGGATCGGTGTCTCTGTTGCTCTCGTTGCAAGCCTTGCTCTCGGTGCATTTCTTACCTACACCTCAGCAGAACTCACTCCTAAAGGTGAAGAGATGTTTGCAGGTACAACATCATTTGTTGCAGTGGGACTTGTGACCTGGATGGTTTTCTGGATGAAGCGCACTGCTCGCGGCCTTCGCGATGAACTCAATGGCAAAGCAGAAGTTGCAGTTGCATCTGGTGCGCTCTCGCTCGCTCTCCTTGCCTTCTTTGCAGTTGCTCGTGAAGGACTTGAAACATCACTCTTTCTCTATACAAATTTCCAAGCAGTGGGTGCATTTTCAACTGCCACACTCGGTTTGATTCTCGGTCTCGGCCTGGCAGTCGGACTTGGAATTGGGATTTATCGTCAAGCTGTAAAAATCAATCTTTCGAAATTCTTTACATACTCAGGCGTTGCGTTGATTATCGTTGCCGCCGGAGTTCTCTCGTATGGCATTCATGAATTCCAAGAATTTGGATTGCTACCTGGTGAAGATGCTTTCATCTGGGATGTCACTTCGTGGATGCCAAAGGATTCATTTATCGCAGCAGCGCTCGGCGGAACAATCGGATTCGACACCACCACATCGTGGTTGCAATTCATTGTCTGGCTTGCATACCTTGGCCTTACTTTGAGCGCCTACTTGGCACCTGCCAAGAAGTCCAAGCGCCTCATCAACGCCTAAGCCTTTACGGCGCGATCGCGCCTAGCAAAAACCTCTACTGGCGGGTAACCTAGCAACATACCCGTTTGGAGAGGTTTTTCTATGTCGCAATCACTTCGCACCGTCGTGCTCGTTGATGCCGTTCGTACCCCATTTGGAAAAGCAGGCAGCATGTATGCCGGAACACGCGCCGACGATTTGATGGTGCGTGCCATGCGTGGCCTCCTTGAACGCAATCCCAAAGTTGCACCAGATGCAATTGAAGATGTTGCCATTGCAGCAGCAACTCAAACCGGTGATCAAGGTATGAACATTGGTCGTAGCGCCACATTGCTTGCTGGTCTTCCCCAATCGGTTCCAGGTTATTCGATTGATCGTTGGTGCGCAGGTGCAATGACAGCAACCACAACGATTGCTGGTGCGATTGCGATGGGTGCAATTGATATTGCTATTGCTGGTGGCGTTGAACATATGGGTAATCACCCAATGGGCGAATTAATGGATCCAAATCCGCGCTATTTAGCCGAGAAATTAGTAGAACAAGATGCACTCGCCATGGGTGCAACAGCAGAGCGATTGCATGATCGTTTTCCACAATTAACAAAAGAGCGCGCCGATCGATATGCCTATAACTCTCAGATGAAAACAGCCAAAGCATATGCTGATGGAAAATTGCAACGCGACCTCATTCCAACAGCAGCACGCAATCCCGAATTAGGTTGGGGTATTGCAACAGTCGATGAAGCTCCACGCCCAACTACAACAATGGAAGGTCTTGCTGGATTAAAAACTCCATTTCGCCCTGCCGGTCGCGTCACTGCTGGTAATTCATCAGGTCTAAATGATGGAGCAACTGCAGCGCTACTTGCCAGTGAAGCGAAAGCGCAGGAATTAGGGCTCTCCATTAAAGCGCGTCTTGTTACCTATGCTTTTGCCGGAGTAGAGCCAGAAGTTATGGGTTATGGTCCAGTTCCTTCAACCATCAAAGCCCTCGAAAAGGCCGGGCTTTCTATTGCAGATATTGGCGCCATTGAGATTAATGAAGCATTTGCAGTACAGGTGCTTGCCTTCCTCGATCATTTCGGAATTGCAGATGATGATCCACGGGTCAATCCATACGGTGGCGCGATTGCGGTAGGGCATCCCCTTGCATCCTCTGGCGTTCGTCTCATGCTCAATTTGGCGCGCACCTTCGAAGAAAAGCCCGATGTTCGCTATGGAATCACCACTATGTGTATCGGACTTGGCATGGGCGGAACTGTTATTTGGGAGAACCCACATTACAAAGGAGCGAAGTAATGACAACAACGATCACTTTGCCTGAAGGTGCGCCAGAAGAAGTTGTTACGCATGCATTAGTGCGCGATGTTGATTTAACGCCCTTTGGATTTGCCGGAACTCTTGCGCTCATCACGCTCGATAACGGCCTTGATCACACTCGTCCAAATACTTTCGGTCCACAATCAGTGCAGGCACTTGATGCGGCCATTACAGATGCAGCAGCCCGCAAGCCGGCAGCAATTGCAATTACTGGAAAGCCATTTATCTTTGCAGCTGGAGCAGATTTGTCAGCGCTGGCATTTCTGAAAGAACGCAATCAAGCGCTCGCTATCGGAAAATTAGGTCATGATGTATTTCGCAGACTTGATGAAATTGGTATTCCCACCTTTGCATTTATCAATGGGTTAGCGCTCGGTGGTGGGCTAGAAGTTGGGTTGCATTGCAACTACCGAACTTTGGCAAGTACTGCATTCACCGCGCTCCCTGAAGTTTTCTTAGGTCTCGTTCCCGGTTGGGGCGGTGCAACTATTCTTCCCAAATTGATTGGGCCAGAACGCGCCGTGCAGGTGATTATCCATAATGCGCTCAATAACAACACGATGATGAAAGCTAAAGATGCGCTTGCACTCGGAGTTGTTGACGCAGTGTACGAACCTGCTGATTTTCTCGAAAAATCTGTTTCATTTGTGGCTGCCGTCCTTAAGGGCGACAAGAAAATTGAGCGAAAAGATTATTCATCTGATCCTGCCTGGGATACAGCGCTCGCTGCAGGTCGCGCTGCTGCTCTCAAGAAATATGGCGGGGCTGAAATCGCATCTCCCATGCGCGCACTCGAGCTAATCAAAGCTGCGCAGCACAATAAGAAGGGCGAAGGATTTGATGCCGAAGATTCAGTGCTCGCTGATCTCACAATGTCAGATCCACTTCGCGCATCTCTCTACGCCTTTAACTTGATTCAGAAGAAGCGTAAAAAAGTTGAAGGCGCACCCAAACCAGCGCTAGCTCGCAAAGTAGCGCGGGTCGGTGTTGTTGGTGCTGGGCTGATGGCCTCTCAACTTGCCCTGCTCTTAGTACGTAATCTCAAGTGCCCCGTTGTGATGACAGATATTGATCAAGCCCGTGCCGATAAAGGCGTGGCGTGGGTGCATAACGAACTTAACAAGTTAGTGGAAAAGAAACGGCTCAATCCCGAAGTTGCCGGTCGCCTTGCCAAATTAGTAACAGGAAGTGCAGATCAGAACGTATTTGCCGGTTGCGATTTTGTGATTGAAGCAATCTTTGAAGAATTAGCGCTCAAGCAAGAGTTATTTAAGAAGCTAGAGAAGATTGTTGGACCAGAGTGCGTTCTGGCAACCAACACATCTTCACTTTCTGTTGAGCGTATGAGTGAAGGTTTGCAGAATCCAGAACGTGTCGTCGGTTTTCACTTCTTCAATCCAGTTGCCATCATGCCGCTCCTTGAAATTGCGCGCACATCAAAGACTGATGATGCAACTACTGCAACGGCAGTCAATATCGGAAAAGAGTTAAAGAAAACTATGATCATCTGTAAAGATGCTCCTGGCTTTGTGGTCAATCGTTTACTTACTCGATTCATGGGTGAAATTACCGATGCTGTTGATGAAGGAACTGATCCAGCAGTTGCAGATAACGCTATGAGATCAATTGGATTTCCTATGTCACCCTTTGAGTTATTGGGATTAGTTGGGCCTGGCGTTGCACTGCATGTTGCTGAAACCCTGCACGAGAATCTCGGTCCGCGCTATCGCATCTCCCCCACAATGCAAGCAATGGTGAAAGCGGGAGTAAAAACTTTCTATATGAAAGGAGCAGACGGTTCCTTTGCGCCCAATCCAGAAGCAGTGGCGCTGATCCACAAAGGCGATACTCCATCGACAGCTGAACAAGTTCGTGCACGTGCGCTCAAGGCGCTTGCCGAAGAAGCGCGCATGATGCTCGATGAAGGCGTTGTAGCAACACCTGCAGAGATTGACCTTTGTATGTTGATGGGAGCGGGCTGGCCGATGCATCTAGGCGGCATTTTGCCGTATTTAGATCGCGAAGGAATTAGTGAGTCTGTTTGCGGTCAGCGTTTTCATGCGCCGGGAATTGCATCCCTTCCACACTAGAACTCCACTCGACAATATCGCGTGAAATCTTCTGCGCAGTAATTCCGAGATCTTCCAAGATTTCAGAGCGCTTGGAATGCTCAATAAATTCAAGCGGAACGCCAATGCTGTGCAGCGCAATCACTGCTCCTGCATCACGGAACAACTCTGAAATTGAGCTGGCAATTCCTCCATGGCGGATTCCATCTTCTAGGACAACGACGCTCTTATAACGTTGTGCCATCGCAACGACTGATTGCGGAAGTGGCTTCACCCAACGCAAATCAATGACTGTCACACCAACACCTTCTCGGTATGCCTGTGATGCAGCTTCGACTGCAATTGCTGCCATTGCACCCACGCTGACAAGCAATACATCTGCGCTCTCTCCGCGATAAAGCACATCAATGCCATCGCGACGCTCGAACGCTGGAATATCACTTTGTACTGCACCTTTTGGAAAACGAATTAATGAAGGTGCATCTTTGATATCGAGAGATTCGCGCAGAGTCTCACGAAGTCTTGCACCATCTCGAGGTGCGGCAACATGCAACGTTGGAACAATTCCAGTCAGCGCCAGATCCCAGATTCCGTGGTGAGAAGGTCCATCATCTCCAGTAATTCCAGCTCGATCGAGTACAAAAGTGACACCGGCCTTATGCAGCGCAACATCAAGTAGCATCTGATCAAATGCACGATTAAGGAATGTGGAATACACCGCAACAACAGGATGTAATCCTGTAAACGCTAAACCAGCAGCGCTGGTGACGGCATGTTGTTCGGCGATTCCAACGTCAATCGTGCGCTCTGGAAAATGCTTTTCAAATTTATCAAGTCCAGTAGGTCCAAGCATCGCCGCAGTAATTGCCACAATATCGCTCCGCTGTTTTCCAAGTGCGACTAATTCATCAGCAAAGACGCTGGTCCAACTTGTGACAGATTTTCCAAGCGGGGTTCCGGTCTCTGGATCTACAACACCAACTGCATGGAATTTCTCTGCCTCATCTTCCAGGGCAGGTTTGTGGCCACGACCTTTTTCAGTGATGACATGAACGAGAACTGGCTCTCCAAACTCTTTAGCCTGCACCAACGCACGTTCCATTGCTGCTACATCATGGCCATTGATCGGTCCAACATATTTAAGACCCAAATCCTCGAACATTCCTTGCGGAGCGACGATGTCTTTCAGCCCCTTCTTCATTCCGTGCAAGGTTTCATAAATTGGCGCACCAACTACTGGAGTTTTGGCGAGAACATCTTTGCCCCAATCCAGGAATCGCTCATAGCCACGGGTGACGCGTAGCGTTGCAAGATAAGTGGCAAGTCCGCCAATAGTGGGTGAATACGAGCGTTCGTTGTCATTGACGACAATGATCAGGTTACGAGATTCAGCAGCTGCAATGTTATTGAGCGCCTCCCACGACATTCCGCCGGTGAGCGCGCCATCTCCAACTACTACAACAACATGGCGATCATCTTGTCCTGTCATTGCGAATCCGCGAGAAATTCCATCGCCCCAAGAAAGCGCAGTTGATGCATGAGAATTCTCGATAACATCGTGTTCGCTTTCGCGGCGGTTTGGATATCCTGCAATTCCACCGCGTTGACGGAGCAAATCAAATTGATCGCCACGACCAGTTAAAATTTTATGAACATAAGACTGATGACCTGTGTCAAAGAGAATGACATCTTTAGGGGAATCAAAGGTGCGATGCAGCGCAATGGTGAGTTCGACGACGCCCAAATTAGGGCCTAAGTGGCCGCCAGTCTTGGAAACTTTCGTGATCAGAAATTGGCGAATCTCTTCTGCGAGCTCTGAGAGTTCGGCGTGTGTGAGCGCACGAACGTCCTGCGGACTCTTGATAGATTCAAGCATGCCGTAAGTCTAGATTAGCCGCGTAGTTGGCGCAGCACGTACTGCATGATGCCGCCATGGCGGTAGTAATCCGCCTCTCCTGGCGTATCAATTCGCACTACGGCGGTGAAGGTCTTATCCCCTGCTGTAACTGTCACTTCCTTTGGAGTAACTCCATTGTTAAGTGCAGTGACTCCAGAGATTGAAAAGATTTCATCGCCCTTTAATCCAAGTGACTGAGCGCTTTCGCCTGATTTAAATTGAAGTGGAAGAACGCCCATTCCAATCAAATTAGATCGATGAATGCGCTCAAAACTTTCGGCAATCACGGCACGCACGCCAAGTAGTGCAGTGCCTTTCGCCGCCCAGTCTCGTGATGAACCCGAGCCATATTCTTTTCCTGCAAGAATGACAAGCGGCACATTGGCAGCTTGATATGCAACCGATGCATCATAAATCGTTGTTTGCTCGCCTCCAGCAAGGAAGTTGCGAGTAAAGCCGCCCTCTACACCATCGAGTAATAAATTCTTCAACCTAATGTTGGCAAAAGTTCCACGAATCATTACTTCATGATTTCCGCGCCTAGATCCATACGAATTGAAATCTTTTCGCGCAACACCATGCGCCTCTAAATATTTTCCGGCAGGTGAATCGGCCTTGATATTTCCGGCAGGTGAGATGTGATCCGTAGTGACGGAATCTCCCAAGATAGCAAGTACTCGAGCACCATTGATGTCAGTGACAGGGCTTGGTTGCGCTGGCATTCCTTCGAAGTAAGGAGGTTTTCTGACGTAGGTAGATTGTGGATCCCACTCAAATGTTTTTCCTGTTGGGGTATCAAGTGATTTCCAGCGGTGATCTCCATCAAAAACCGTTGCGTAATCCTTAGTAAACATCTCTGAAGAAATAGATGAATCGATAACTTCTTGGATTTCAGCAGCGGATGGCCAAATATCCTTAAGGAATACTGGATTTCCATTTTTATCAGAGCCTAGTGAATCCTTTTCAAAATCATGATTCATAGTGCCGGCCAAAGCATAGGCAACAACAAGTGGTGGAGAAGCTAAATAATTCATCTTCACATCAGGGCTAATGCGGCCTTCAAAATTGCGGTTACCAGAGAGCACTGCTGATACCGCAAGGTCGTTCTCATTGACCGCCTTGCTTATTTCAACAGGAAGTGGTCCTGAATTACCGATACATGTCACGCACCCATAACCCACCAAGTTAAATCCAAGTTCTTCCATGTAATGGGTGAGTTGCGCGCGGTTGTAGTAATCAGTAACAACTTTTGATCCCGGTGCAAGCGTTGTTTTTACCCAAGGCTTAGAACGTAACCCTTTCTCCACTGCTTTTTTGGCAAGCAGCGCAGCGCCAATCATGACGGAAGGGTTTGAAGTATTTGTACATGAGGTAATAGATGCAATGACGACATCACCATTCTTAATGGTGGTTGCCGTATCTCCCACCTTCACGGGATAGGAAGATTTGCCCGTCTTTTCGGTGAAATAGGTTGGGAGTGATTTTTCAAATGCACTCTTAGATTGAGTGAGCGAGATGCGATCTTGTGGACGCTTTGGCCCAGCAATGGAAGAGACCACAGTCGATAGATCAAGTTCGATATGTTCTGAAAAGCGCGGCGTTGCGGCAGGGTCATGCCACATGCCCTGCGCTTTGGCGTATTGCTCGACCAGGGCAACTTGTTCTGCACTTCGACCAGTAAGTTTCAGATAGCGCAAAGTTTCATCATCAATAGGGAAGATGGCACACGTGGATCCATACTCTGGTGACATATTTCCAATAGTGGTTCGGTTAGCCATCGGAACTGAAACAACTCCAGGGCCATAAAATTCCACAAATTTCCCAACGACGCCATGTTTGCGAAGCATCTCTGTAATGGTGAGCGCCATATCCGTTGCAGTCGTTCCAACTGGAAGTTCGCCTGACAATTTAAATCCAACGACACGAGGGATCAGCATGGATACAGGTTGGCCAAGCAGAGCTGCTTCAGCTTCAATTCCGCCGACTCCCCACCCAAGCACACCTAATCCGTTGACCATGGTTGTGTGTGAATCTGTACCTACAACGGTGTCTGGATAAGCGCGGTTAACTCCATCAACATTGCGCACCATGACAACACGAGCTAAGTACTCAATATTTACTTGATGCACAATGCCAGTTCCAGGAGGAACTACTTTAAATTCATCAAAGGCGCCTTGTCCCCAACGCAAGAAGCGATAACGTTCGCGATTACGTTCGTATTCAATGTCGGTATTCTTTTCAAAAGAATCTTTTGTACCAAAAACATCAGCAATCACTGAGTGATCAATCACCAATTCAGCAGGTGCTAGCGGATTTACCTTGGCAGGGTCTCCCCCTAAATCAACGATTGCTTCGCGCATCGTGGCAAGATCAACGACACATGGAACTCCAGTGAAGTCCTGCATCACGACTCGTGCGGGAGTAAATTGAATTTCAGTATCAGGTTCTGCAGATGGATCCCATTGCGCTAGCGCTGTGATGTGCTCTGCAGTGATATTTGCGCCATCTTCGGTGCGAAGCAAATTTTCAAGAAGTACCTTTAATGAAAAGGGTAGATCAGCAGCTCCGGCGACCTGCGAAATATCGAAAATTTCATATGACTGACCAGATACGGTGAGATTCTTCTTTGTGCCGAGTGAGTTCTTGCTCATGGCGAGCTCGCTTTCCGAGATATCTTGACGTCAAGATACCTTATCTGATGTAAAAAGTGCAACACATTCGATGTGGTGGGTCATGGGAAAGAGGTCAAAAGCGCGCAGTTTCGCGAGTGGAAAACCGGCATCGTGCAATATGCGCGCATCTCGAGCAAGCGAAGCTGGATCGCAAGAGACATAGACGATGCGTCGTGGGCGCATGCGAATCATTTCGGTGAGTGCAGATTTATCTGCTCCCTCTCGCGGCGGATCAAGGATGATGACATCGGCGCTGGCAATTCTTGGCAAGATTTTGGAAACATCACCAGTAACAACTTTGATATTCGAATAATCTGCAAAGTTTCTGAGTCCATCTGCAGTGGCTCGCCTGCTTCCCTCAACGAGCGTGATCGAGCCACTGGACCCAATGCGGTCGATGAGGACAGAAGTGAAGAGACCAACTCCGCCATAAAGATCCAATATTTGATCTCCGCTTTGTACTTCAGCAAATTCGAGAACACATTTGGTTAATACTTCTGGAGCGCTTATATGGCTCTGCCAGAAAGATTGGTAGTGGGCTTCCAAATTTTTTGAAGCGACTTTATGGTGCAATATTTCAGAACCCTGAATCACCTTGTGGCGAGAATCTTTTTCATTGAGAGCAACGGTACGTTCGCCTGTATTCGAGGTTGCGATTTCTAAAGTTGCCTGCGGAGTAAATTGGGACTTGGCCAATTCTTCAAATTGCAGTTGTGGCGCGAGAATTGGGCACTTTGAAATTTCTACGACTGTGTGGCTACGAGATTGATAGAAACCAATTTTTCCTTGAGCGGAGACATGAGCGATGCAACGGGTTCGCCACCCAAGCGAAGGACCTACCTCCTCAACATCAATCTCAATATCCATCTTCGCAATACGAGAAAACTGTTCTTTGATTACCTCTGCCTTAAGTTTTCGCTGCCGGCTCTCTGAGATATGTTGGAAATCGCATCCTCCACATCCATTGGGGTGAGCAAATGAACAAGGTGCATTCACTCGATCACTAGAAGTAGAGTGAACTTCTACTACATCAGCTCGATTAAAAGATGCTCCTACACTGGTAATTTCAACAGTGCAGTTTTCTCCGGGAATTGCATGGCGGACAAAGATGACTGCACCTTCGTGTCGGGCTATGCAATGTCCTCCATGAGCGATTTTCTCAATTGTGACGTTAATTCGTTCACCGACTCTTAATGTGCTTCGTTCCTGCGGTGACATAACGGCAAGCGTAGTAGAGGTGCACACGCATACCTGAATAAAGTAGTAAGTTTGCCTTGTGCATGTGGTCATCATGGGATGCGGACGAGTTGGATCATCGCTGGCTATCGAATTAGAAGCTGCGGGCCATGAAGTTGCCGTTATTGATCAGGCAAAAGAAGCATTTAGGCGATTGGGACCAGATTTCAAAGGTCGCACAGTTGTAGGTGTCGGATTTGATCGCGATACCTTGCTAGAAGCAGGTATCGAAGGCGCTCAAGCTTTTGCTGCGGTCAGCAACGGCGATAATTCAAATATTTTGGCGGCGCGTGTTGCCCGCGAAAGTTTTGGCGTCACAAATGTAGTTGCGCGAATTTATGATCCAGGTCGTGCTGAAATTTATCAACGTCTTGGAATCCCAACAGTGGCGACAGTCATTTGGGCAACCGATCAAATATTGCGACGCCTCATTCCTGAAGGAACTCGTTCAGAATGGCGCGATGCAACCGGAACTGTGCAACTACTTGAAGTCCATCCGCACCGCGATTGGTATGGAAGACCACTCTCCGAACTTGAGGCGGCTTCTGAATCGCGCGTCGCATTTCTTACTCGGCTTGGCGAAGGTTTAACTCCGGATGCGCAGACAGTCCTGCAAGATGGAGATCTTGTACATATGATGATTGAAAATGCCAAGATGAAAACTGCTGAATCTGCACTGTCGCAAGGGCCAGGTAAATAGAGAATGAGAATTGCTATTGCTGGTGCTGGAAACGTTGGCCGTGCGATTGCTCGCGAATTGCTCGACAATGGCCATCAAGTATTGCTCCTTGACCGAGATCCAAAAGCGCTTAAAACTGAATCAGTGCCTGATGCCGAATGGTTACTGGCAGATGCTTGCGAAATCGCTGCACTTGATAAGGCTCAGCTCAATACCTGTCAGGTTCTCGTTGCTGCTACCGGTGATGACAAAGTGAATCTTGTGACTTCTCTCCTCGGTAAGACCGAATATGGTGTTCCGCGCGTTGTTGCACGTATCAATCATCCAAAGAATGAATGGCTCTTTGATCAATCATGGGGAGTTGATGTTGCAGTATCAACTCCACGTATCATCGCAGCGCTGGTTGAAGAAGCTGTCAGCGTTGGCGATGTCGTGCGCCTCTTCTCATTTAGAAAAGGTCAAGCAAATCTCGTAGAAATCACATTGCCGGATTCCTCGATTTGTATTGGTAAAACGGTTGAAGAAGTTGAACTTCCCGAAGATGCATCTCTCGCCGCTATCGTGCGTGATGGACGTGTTATTGCTCCTACTCCAAGTGATGTATTTACCGCTGGCGATGAACTTCTCTTCGTTGCATCCGTTGCTGCCGAAAATCAGCTCAAAGGCTGCTTTATCGCTCAGTAGGAATCGCGGGAGCGTTCTTAATGATTTGCCAGGTTCCGTAGGCGGTTGCAATAAATAGCGGATATCCCATCGCCAGATTTACGGTTCCTAATAGATTGACATTGCCAGTTCGATAAATTGGATATTGAACAGCGATGCGGGTAAAGAACATAGCAACCCAAAGCCAGCTCGCTAATGTGTAGGCGCGCTTTCGCTCAGGATGATTTCTCCACTTTAAATTCTCGCCAAGTATTGGTCCAAGCACCAGTCCCATGATTGGCCATCCCACGAGATTGCCAATCAAATAGACAGTTCCGTAGCCGAGGTTGGTAAGTAATTTTGGAATGTATAAATCGCTGGCATTACCCGTTCGGTTTGCAAACCACGCGCAGATCAGCACCCCGATAAATCCGCTCATTGCATGTTGCACAGTCTCGCGACGAGCGAGGCGAATCAATGTCAGTAGCGCCGATACTGCAATTGCCGAGATCAATGCGGGTCTGAGCGCATCAGCAATATTAAAAACGACAAGAAAAATGACGGCAGGAATTCCAGAATCAATCAAACCTTTCTTTCCACCAAAGGCTTGTAAAACCTTTTCGCGGTCTTCGTGCTGACTCATTGTCGCCCCGTTGATCCAAATCCCCCGGTCCCACGACCAGATCCTGGTAATTCAGCTACCTCAATAAATTCTGCTCTCTCCACTTTTTGAAAGACTAGTTGCGCGATTCGATCACCTCGTTTGAAGGTAATGCTCTCCTTGGGATCGTGATTAATCATGATGCATTGCAGTTCACCTCGAAAACCTGCATCAACTGTGCCCGGGGCATTGACCATAGTCACCCCGTGTTTGATGGCTAAACCAGATCGTGGATGCACCAGCGCAACATATCCATCGGGAAGTGCTATCGAGATTCCCGTGGGCACGAGCGCTCGTTCTCCGGGGGCTAGCGTGACATCAATACGAGAGACGATATCGGCTCCAGCATCTCCACCCTTTGCATACGTTGGAAGCGGCAAATCTGGATCTAGACGAGTAATGAGAACTTGAAGATTATTCATGGATTGATATCAAACTCTGGATCTACAAAGGAAAGTAGTTCTGGATTCTTCTTCATCGTCTCCAAATATTCAGCTGGTGCATTCTCTAAAAAGTGCTTCATGGGAACAATTACAAAGAGCGCTGCTGCTCTTACCGCAATGTCCCCCTGTGGCCCACCCAATCTTCCTTCAGCTTCTGAATACACTTTTCGATTTACTTGCCCAGTAATACGTGCTGTGATGTGAAGTTTGGTTCCGATGGGAACCGGCTTGAGAAAATCCGTTTCAAGTCGCGCGGTCACAGCAGGTGCACGTAATAACCACATCAACTTTCCCAACGCTTCATCAAAGGCTAAAGAAAGTAGTCCACCATGAGCAAGGCCCGGTGCTCCTTGGTGATTTTCGCTCACCATAAATTCAGCAGTGATATCAACACCTTCTCCAACGTGGGCTACTAGATGTAATCCTGTGGGATGAAGCTCGCCACAACCAAAACAATGTTTGAAGTGTGATGGAATTTGAGTGCCAGTTTTTGGTGAGAGAGCATGACGTTCTGGAATCGTTGCACCATCGGGAGGGGTAGTACTTGCTACACGACTCATGTCGTTAGATTACTTCATGGAGTGTGCGTTGTGAGAATTCACCGATAATCTAGCGGGCATGACCTTTCGGGAAGTCATTCGGCCTCCACTGTGGCTACTTGGCTTCATCTACTTTCTCCTGTTGTCGCTAGTGATTGCAATCTGGGCTGCTTTTGATAATCAAACCGCGCTTCTGGCGTGGATCGCTGCAACGATTGCCATCATTGCAATCGCAATTACCTGGCGCCGAGAAATAGTTTTTGATGGCAAAGAATTGCGCGTTGGTAAAGCCCACATTGAGATTGGATACATCAAGGAAGTAAAACTGGCCGATCAAGTCTCCATGCGAAACTTACGTACCCGCGATGCAGATCCTGCCGCCTATCTAGCGATTGCCTTCTGGATTCCAACGGGCGTACAGATCATCCTTGACGATGACAGAGACCCAACGCCTTATTGGTTAATCAGCGCCCGAAAATACGAGGAACTTAAGCGCACTCTTTGCAGATAGCTTTAGCGCCTTCGCCTTTGGCGAGCTGTGTAATGTGATGTATCAAGAAACAACGTGAGCATGTGAACTCATCAACTTGCACAGGTACAACTCGTACTGCCAACTGCTCTCCTGATAAATCAGCACCTGGAAGTTCAAGATTCTCAGCAGCTTCTGCTTCATCAACATCAATCTGACCAGATTGAGCCTCTGCACGCTTTGCTTTGAGTTCTTCTAGCGATTCCTCGTGAAGTTCTTCATCCGTTTTTCGGGGTGTGTCGTAATCTGTTGCCACTGTTCTCACCTCACTTCCACTCTTCTAGAAAGGCCGGTTGCCCTGCGCGAATATTGACGCATCAACCCTCTCTATGCACCTCAACACTCGGCGTGTCGGATTTATTCCGCATGAAACCTCTCTCTTGAGGTTTATTGAGGTGGAAGCGCTGCGTTTTCGATGGCTTTAGCCAATCCCCCATCAACATAGGCATGAATCGCAGTTCCCTCAGCCAAATGATCCTCACTCAAAATTTCACCGCTTTCGTGGATTGCACTCACTAAATCACCACGGTGATACGGAATTACTGCTGATATTTCAACAGCAGGATGTGGGAGCGACTTTTCAATCGCATGAATTAACCCTTCAATTCCAAATTTAGTGCGAACTGAGAAGGCATAGCTATTTGGCTCTTTTCGCAAAATTTCCATGACAACTTCTGGATTTGCAATATCAATTTTATTAATCGCGATAATCTCTGGAATATCTGCGCCACCGATATCTGCAATAACTTCGCGCACTGCACGAATTTGTTCAAAGGGGTCTGGGTGGGAACCATCAACGACATGGACAATTAAATCTGAACCCGTTACTTCTTCAAGCGTAGATTTAAATGCATCTACGAGTTGATGTGGCAGATGTCTGACAAAACCAACGGTGTCGGCCAATGTGTAGACGCGGCCTTCAGCTGTTTCACATTTGCGTACGGTGGGATCAAGCGTTGCGAAGAGCGCATTTTCAACAAGAACCCCAGCCCCCGTAAGTGCATTGAGAAGCGATGATTTTCCAGCATTGGTGTAGCCAGCAATCGCAACCGATGGAATATTAAATCGTCGACGTTCCTGCCGTTTGGTATCGCGTGCGGTTTTCATCTCTTTAATTTCGCGACGTAACTTTGCCATTTTGTCGCGGATGCGCCGCCTATCAGTTTCAATTTTTGTCTCACCCGGTCCGCGGCCACCGATACCTGCGCCACCAGCTGCACGACCACCAACCTGACGAGAAAGTGAATCTCCCCAACCGCGTAAACGAGGAAGAAGATAAGCAATTTGAGCGAGCTCTACTTGAGCCTTACCTTCTTTGCTCTTTGCATGTTGTGCAAAGATGTCGAGAATCAGTGCAACTCGATCCACCACCTTTACCTTTAATTTATCCTCAAGGGTACGAAGTTGTGACGGTGAAAGTTCGCCATCGCATACAACGGTGTCAGCACCAGTAGAAACTACAATTTCACGGAGTTCGCGAACTTTTCCTGAACCAATATAGGTAGCAGGATCCGGTTTATCGCGTCGCTGAATTAGGCCATCGAGAACTTCAGATCCTGCAGTTTCGGCAAGTGCCTTCAATTCAGCGAGTGAATTCTCGGCCATCTCTGCACTTCCCTCAGTCCAGACCCCAACTAATACGACTCGTTCCAGTTGTAGCTTGCGATACTCAGCCTCTGAAATATCTTGAAGTTGAGTCGAAAATCCCTGAACTCGCCTGAGCGCATGACGATCAACGAGATCAGCTTGAGCACTTTCTTCATAACTCTGCTCTTCTGCATCAAAATCCGCGGCAACTTTTGCTGATTCGCGAAGCAGTTCGTCGAAAAGTTGATCGTAGCTATCTCCAGCAGTGCTCATGCCAACACATACTTTGTAATGTCACAATCCTTCAGAAGCACGGCAGGGCCGGTAAGAGTTGCATTGGAGTGTCCATCAATTTCTACAACGAGTCGACCTCCTGGTGGGTAGATCACCCAGGTGCTTGGTAATTTTCCTGATGTATGAAGCGTCGCTGCCAGTGCAACTGCGCATGTGCCAGTTCCACATGAGCGAGTTTCTCCGCTGCCGCGCTCATGGACACGCATCGAAAGTTCATTGCCACCTAACATTTCAACGAATTCAACGTTGACACCTTCAGGATAAGACGATTTTGGTGTGACTTTCGGTTCGATAGATAGTGATCCCACTTCATTGAGTGAGTCGACAAAGACAACGGCATGCGGATTACCAACATTGATGTTGAAGGCGGGCCAAGTATGCCCATTGTGAGAAACTTCAACTTGCTCCATCTCGTCACGAACCTGTCCCATGTTGACTGAAATATCGCTATCACGTGGAACGCGAAGGTGCTTTATTCCAGCTCGAGTGTTAATGGCAAATATGCCTTCATTCTGATGGCCTCGTTCCACCAAATAGCGAGCCATCACTCGAATTCCATTGCCACACATTTCTGCAACTGATCCATCTGCATTGGAATAGTCCATGAACCAATGACTCTCTTTTTTAACAATTTTGATAAAGCCATCTGCTCCGATTCCGGATTCTCGATTGCACATAGCGGCAATTGCTTCGGGAGTTATGGAGATTTGATTTTCAGGGTCAAAGAGCAGAAGAAAGTCATTTTCAGTGCCGTGACCATATGTGGCGATTATTGGCTGTGCCATAGGGCTATGAGTTTATCTTTTCGAGAATAGTTTCAAGGCGAGGCTGGTGCCATGCAATCCAAGTAATACGCATATCGCGCGAGAACCAGGTCTCTTGGCGTCTTGCATATTGTCGCGTTGCACGTTTCGTCTCTTCCTTTGCATCAATCTCAGTCATCACGCCATCTCGCATTGCCAAAATCTGTGCATAGCCCAAAGCTCGTTGCGCAGTCGTTCCTTTTCGAATTCCAGATTCAATCAATCGATCTACTTCATCGACTAAACCGGCATCCCACATTCGATCCACGCGTTGGTCGATACGTTCGCGCAGGTGTTCGCGCTCCATGACTAATCCAAACTGAAGCGCATCTGGATAACGCGAACTCTCTTCGCGAGGAAGATGTGCAGTAAAGGGCTCACCAGTTATCTCAATCACTTCGAGGGCGCGAATTACTCTTCGAATATTGGCGCGATCTATTGCGATGGCTGCCGCAGGATCCTTCTCTTGCAACATGCGAAATAGATAATCGGCTCCCAATTCGGAACCAATCTCTTCCAATTTTTTTCTTACCTCTGGATCTGTATCTGGAAAATTTAGTTCATCTAATATCGCTTTGATATAAAGGCCCGTACCACCAACAATAATTGCGGATTTTCCACGCTGGTGAATATCAGATATGTGTGAGCGGGCTTCTTCCTGAAACCATGCAACTGTCGCATCTTGATCTACCGCCAGAACGTCCAACATATGATGAGGGATATCGCGTCGCTCACCTATCGCTAATTTGGCAGTTCCAATATCCATTCCACGATACAGCTGCATCGAATCAGCGTTGATGATTTCACCATCGATGCGCTCAGCAATATCTAAGGCGATTTCGCTCTTACCTGTTGCAGTAGCGCCGCAAATGACAATTACTTTGGTCATGAATTGGTGCGAACTTTAGGTATGCCAAGAGTCGTTTGCGAAGGAGCATTGCGCGCTTCATGAGCATCTCCCCCTCGAGTGCGAACCACTGCAAGTGGATCTCCGATCAAATAATGCGCTGAAGCATCGGTGATGCGCACATCAACAAAATCGCCAGGTCGAGCATCAGTTTTATGGTCAAAATGCACAATTCGAAAATCTTCAGTTTTGCCAGTCATTCTTGCTTGTATTTCATCCCGTCGTCCTTCAATCTCAGAAACCAAAGCGCGATGAGTTGTCCCAATAGCTGCTTGATTTACTGAGAGAGAAATCTTCTGCTGGTGCTCGTGCAATCTTGTATAGCGCTCTCCCACAATATCTTCCGGTACCTGATTGGGCATGGCACCTGCAGGAGTTCCTGGTCTGATGGAGTATTTATAGGTGTAAGCCGCCGCAAATTTTGCTTGGCTTGTGATGTCTAACGTTGCCGAAAAATCTTCCTCAGTTTCTCCCGGAAAACCGACGATGATGTCGGTTG
Organism: uncultured Candidatus Planktophila sp.; assembly: GCA_937864425.1. GTDB lineage: Bacteria > Actinomycetota > Actinomycetes > Nanopelagicales > Nanopelagicaceae > Planktophila. The sequence goes on along the minus strand of CALMJL010000110.1, from coordinate 19,230 downwards.
TAATCATTGCGTGAGGCATCGCCGCACGAACGCGCTCAAGAATTCCGAGATATTTATCGCTGCGATACGAACGTCGCATACTTTGTAAAATTGCATCTGATCCTGATTGCAATGGCATGTGCAAATGCGGCATGACATTAGGGGTACTAGCCATTGCTTCAATGACATCATCTGTGAAATCACGAGGATGAGGTGACATGAAGCGAACTCGCTCTAGTCCCGCTATTTTTCCTACCTCTTTAAGTAACTCAGCAAAGGCTCCACGGTTGCCAAATTCAACTCCATACGCATTGACGTTCTGTCCTAAGAGCGTCACTTCAATCACTCCTTGAGCGACCAGTGCACGTATTTCATTGAGAATATCCGCAGGCTGTCTATCTTTTTCAACTCCGCGCAGAGTAGGGACAATGCAGAATGTGCAGGTGTTGTTGCAGCCAACAGAGATTGAAACCCACGATGAAAAGGCGCTAAATCTGCGAGCTGGAAGAGTTGATGGAAAGTGTTCTAGCGCTTCCAAGATTTCGATTTGAGCCTCTTCTTCGATGCGGGCTCGCTCCAGTAAAACAGGAAGCGAACCTACATTGTGGGTTCCAAATACGACATCAACATACGGAGCTTTTTTCAGGATCAGTGATTGATCTTTCTGCGCTAAACAGCCACCCACTGCAATCTGCATCGCAGGGTTCTTTTTCTTAATTGGGGCTAAGAAACTTAAATTTCCGTAGAGTTTATTATCCGCATTCTCACGTACTGCGCAGGTATTAAAAACAACTACATCGGCTTGTTCGCCTGGAGTCACAGGAAGATATCCTGCTTCATCAAGTAAGCCAGCAATGCGTTCAGAGTCGTGAACATTCATCTGGCAGCCATACGTTTCAACCAGATATGTGCGAGCCATGAGGCTCATCTTATTTCAGGATTAATTGGTGATGCGAATTGGTTGAATTCCACGCGCTATTTGACGTTCAAAATGAGTCTCGCGCTTATCGTTAAAGACTTCAGCGGCTTTATAGGTCTGATCCATAAATGCTTTGAGTTCATCACGCGCTTTCAATCCATCACCAGTTAAATCTTCGCGTTCGAAAACCTTCCAACTACGCAACACTGGGGCGACCACATCGTCTAGATGCTGTTGCAAGTCATAAATTCCAGCGAGGGCGATCTGCACCGCCTTACGTCCAAAGCCAGGCATATTGGCACCTGGCATATCAAAGTTTGTGACAACATCTGTGATGGCACGCATTGCAGCATTTGGTTCAAGATCAAGAGCTGCCGCCAAAGTATTGCGATAGAAAAGCATATGGAGATTCTCATCCAGTGCTACGCGCTGCAACATGCCTTCAGCAATTGGATCATCGGAAATCTTTCCTGTATTTCGGTGAGAAATTCGAGTCGCTAATTCTTGAAATGAAACGTATGCGATGGTGTGCAACATGTCATTGTCGTACGGAGTTTGATACCCAAGTGACATATGTGCCATGCGCAGATCTTCAAGTTCGTAAGGATCGACTCCACGAGTGGCCATCAGATAATCTCGAATCACAATGGAGTGGCGCGCTTCTTCAGCGGTCCAGCGTTCAATCCAATTGCCCCATGCGCCATCGCGACCCATAGAGATAGCAATCTCGGTGTGATAGCTGGGAAGGTTATCTTCTGTTAGCAAGTTGAGAACGAGCGAATCTTGCGCGACTGCAGTCAGTCTTGAATCTTTCGCTTCCCATGCATCTCCATTGAGCGGTCCTGCATAATCGCGACCTTCAGACCATGGGACATATTCGTGTGGATACCAATTTTTCTGTACTGATAAATGGCGTTCTAGTTCGACAGCGACTACTGGTTCAAGATCTCGAATAAGCCGAGATTGAATACGTGCTGATTCTTCATCCACAGAAAGAACAGTACGGCAGTTCTTCTGTTACTAACGAGTTACTGATTATCTTTTGCGCGCTTATCTGCCTGTTGGCTACGCCACTTTGCAATCTCAGCGTGATTTCCGCTCAAGAGAATCTCGGGAACTGAGATACCGCGCCATTCTTGCGGTTTTGTGAAGTTGGGATATTCCAGATAACCCTCACTGTTATGCGATTCTTCAGCAAGGGAATCTGGGTTGCCAAGTACTCCGGGAATTAATCGGGTAATTGCTTCAATCATGACCATCGCAGCAACTTCACCGCCACCTAGTACATAGTCGCCAATCGAAACTTCTCGAACTCGAATATTGCGTGCAGCATATTCACTGTGCGAGTAATGCTGACGCACGCGATCATCAATGCCCTCGTAGCGCCCACATGCAAAAATCAATTGAGAAGAGTCGGATAATTCTTCTGCCATTTTTTGGTTAAAGGTCTTACCAGCAGGGGTCAAAATAATGATTTCGGATCCATCTGCAATCACAGAGTCGAGCGCTTCTCCCCATACTTGTGGCAACATCACCATTCCGGCACCGCCACCATATGGCGTGTCATCGACGGTGTTGTGGTTATCGTGAGTAAAGCTCCGTAAATCATGGACAGAAATATCTACCAAACCAGCAGATTGGGCTTTACCTAAGAGCGAGAGCTGCAGTGGCGCCAAGTATTCAGGGAAGATTGAGATGACATCAATTTTCATCGTAATTCACCTGAAATATCTGGAGGAATAACGGTCATCCGCTTGTGTGAGATATCGACAGTAGGAACAAGTTGGTGGACAAAAGGAATCAGAATCTCATCATCGAACCTTTTGATCACTAGTACATCCTGACCTGGCAAATTAAGTACATCAGTGACCTCACCAAAAGGTTCACCAGATTCTAGAAATGTAGCGCAACCGATCAACTGCATCACGTGATAATCATCTTGGTCTTCGCCAGGTGCATTGATATCAACATCGGCATACAGCAGTTGATCACGTAGCGCTTCAATGCCATTTCGATCGTTGATTCCTTCAAATCCCAGAAGCAAAATCCCATTGTGTACGCGCGCTGATGCCACTGTGAGAGAACCTTTGTTCTCTGTCTCGACTACGGCGCCAATGGCAAAGCGATGAGCTGCATCATCGGTGCGTACTTCAATGGTTGCTTCACCTAAAACTCCGTGAGCTTTTCCGATTCTGCCCACGTTTAATTTCATGGATGTGAAGGAAAGTTAACGAACCTCGTCAGTATCGATGAGATCAACACGTACCGAACGACCAGCGAGCGCGCTTACAACTGTGCGAAGCGCTTTAGCGGTACGACCATTACGTCCAATCACCTTGCCGATGTCTTCAGGGTTAACTCGAACCTCAAGCGTTGTGCCGCGTCGGTGAGTCTTCTCCTTCACATTGACATCATCAGGGTTATCAACGATTCCCTTGACGAGATGTTCGAGTGCTTCGTCAATCATTATTCGCTAGGAGTTTCTGCTGTGTCCGTGGTTTCAGTTGGGGTTGTAGCTTCAGCAACCTGTTCTGCGGGAGCAGGTGTCTCTTCTGCAGCAGCCTCAGCAACTGGAGCTTGCACTTCTTCCACTGGCTCAGACTTCTTAGCAAGTTTCTCTTGTGCCTTCTTCTTGAGCGTTGTTGCACCCTCTGCAGGTTCTGCAGCAGCAGCTTTCACAGCGGCTTCGTAAGCAACGCTCTTAGGAGATTTTGGCGCTGCAACTTTGAGAGTTCCTTCAGTTCCTGGAAGACCCTTGTGCTTCTGCCAATCGCCCGTGATTTTAAGAAGTGCTGTGACAGCCTCTGATGGTTGCGCACCAACGCCGAGCCAGTATTGCGCACGCTCTGAATTCACTTCGATGATTGATGGATCTTGTCCTGGAACATAACGACCAATCTCTTCAATAGAGAGTCCATTACGGGCCTTACGTGAATCTGTGACGACAATACGGAAATAAGGGGTGCGAATTTTTCCAAGGCGCATTAAACGAATTTTTGTAGACAAAGAACTAGTGCTCCTAAAAAAGTGTGTCGATCCGCAACTACTACAGCGGGGTGCGTAGTGAAGAGGTCCAACTGTGGATTGGATTGTTGCGGGGGTAGAGGGCCCTGCAACAGGAGGCTAATCTTGCCAGCACTTCTGAAATTCGAGAAATTAGCCGTTTTCCAGCGCTCTCTTTGCGGGATTTCCAGAGCGGGACTTCTTTGCCTTGGGCGGCGCCGCTTTCTTGGGAGCGGCAGGCATTGGCATTCCTGATGGAAGCGCCATTCCTGGTGGAAGCGCCATTCCTTGTGGCAATCCCCCACCATTTCTCATCTGCTTCATCATCTTTTGCGCTGCCGTGAATTTATCGACGAGTGCATTCACATCGGAAACTTTTCTACCAGAGCCGAGTGCAATGCGGGCACGACGTGAACCATTAAGCACCTTGAGATCGCGACGTTCTAGTGGCGTCATTGATTGCACTATCGCTTTCGTGCGCGTTATCTCAGATTCATCAAAATTTTCAATCTGTTTCTTCATGGCGCCAGCACCCGGGAGCATGCCAAGCAATTTACCCATCGAGCCCATCTTTGCCATTGCTTCAAGTTGCTCTAAAAAGTCATCGAGTGTGAAATCTTCTCCCGCAACAAATTTATCTTCCAGTCGTTTTGCAGAATCACCATCGAAAGCTTTCTTTGCTTGCTCTGCCAGCGTTGCCACATCGCCCAATCCGAGGATGCGAGAAGCCATTCGCTCGGGATAGAAGATGTCAAAATCCGAAATCTTTTCTCCGGTGGATGCAAACATAATAGGGCGCCCAGTAATAGATGCAATCGAAAGCGCTGCACCACCACGTGCATCGCCATCTAATTTTGTGAGAACTACACCATCAAATCCGACGCCATCTTGGAATGCTTGAGCGGTTCGCACTGCATCTTGACCGATCATGGCGTCTACAACAAAGAGAATCTCCTGAGGTTGTATCGCATCTCGAATTGAAATTGCTTCCTTCATTAAATCTTCATCGACGCCGAGACGACCTGCAGTATCCACGATCACGATGCTGTGAAATTTTGATTGGGCAAACTTCACACCAGCTTCAGCTACTTTTACTGGATCACCAACACCATTGCCAGGCTCTGGAGCAAAGACAGGAACGCCAACACTGGCACCGACCACCTGCAATTGGTTGACCGCATTAGGTCTTTGTAAATCAGAGGCAACGAGAAGTGGAGTCTCTCCTTGGTCCTTAAAGAATTTGGCGAGTTTTGCAGCGAGCGTTGTCTTTCCTGCACCTTGTAAACCTGCCAACATAATGATGGTTGGCGGATTCTTAGCGAAACGAACTCGGCGAGCAGAACCGCCAAGAATCTCAGTAAGTTCTTGATTAACAACATCAAAGATCGCCTGCGCTTGGTTAGTCCCTGACTGCAGCGTTGGAAGCACCTCGCGAGATTTTTCAAGAATTCGACCGGTGAGGTCAGTTGCTACATCGAGTGCTACATCCGCTTCAAGTAAAGCCGTTTTGATTTCCGAAACTGCAGCTTCAATATCCTTATCTGAAAGCTTGCCGCGCGAACGAAGCGCGCTAAAAGCTCCAGAGAAGCGTGAGGATAATTTCTCAAACATAAGGAGGAGATACTACTTCAGCGCAGACCTTAATCTTTCAGCGACTTCATGCGCACGGTCTTCACGAAGCGCTCCACCATTGAGTTCAGTGACATATAAAGTATCGATGGCTTCAGCTCCAAGTGTTGTCACAATGGCGGAGCGAATATCAATATTGCACTTTGTAATTGCATCTCCAATACCAAAGAGCAGCGCCGGGCGATCATGGCTGCGCACTTCAATAATGGTCGCATCTGTTGCTGCGTCGAGAAAGGTTTCTACGACGGGTGGTGGCACCGGAATAGTCGGTAATTGTGCATATGCTGCAATTCGTTCATCTATCCGTGACGCGAGTGCAGAACGATTGGCAAGTGCTGCCTGCATCTCTTGCTTGAGATCGGATTCACTTAAAGGTGGAGCATGAGGGTCTGGAATCACAATCCACTCCATCACTGCAGAACTGCCATGAGATTTAGTGCGCGCTGATCTGACATCTAAACGCAGGAGATTAAGCACACCTGCAACTGTTGAAAGAAGTCCTGGTTGATCGGGAATCACTATTTCAATTGCATAGAGATTTCCGCGATCTGTAATTGCAACCGAGAATTGCCCGGTTTCTGCGAGAACTCGCTGACTTTCTGTGATGTGAGGCTGTTGTGCAATCGTGTTATCGGTTAGAGCTAGCTTTACTCGCGTTACCAACTCCTCAACGAGCGATGCCTTCCAATCAGTCCAAGCAGCCCTACCTGTCGCTTCTCCGTCTGCAATGCTCAGAGCGTGCAGCAGTTCAAGAGTTTGCAAATCTGGAATCACCTCAACGACAGATGCAATCGTCGCTGGATCATCAAGATCTCGCCTTGTTGCAGTTGCAGACAACAGCAGATGGTGTTTGACCAGTAATTTAATGGTGTCGACATCTGCAGGTGGAAAACCTATTCTGGCAGCAAGTGGAGCAATCAATTTTTCACCGCGTTCAGAGTGATCTTCATCGGTTCCTTTTCCGATATCGTGAAAGAGCGCACCAAAGAGAAGTAAGTCAGGGCGATGCACTTGGCGTGTGAGTGCTGCTGCATGCACAGCCGTTTCCACCATATGACGATCAACAGTGTGGCGATGTAAAACATTTCTCTGGGGCAGGGAGCGCACGCTCTTCCACTCAGGAATCCAATGAAAAATAATTTCCTCTTGATCGAGCGCCTCAAAAATCTGCACCATGGCAGGTCCTGCTCCAATCAGGGAGATGAGGTTTTCTCTCGCTTCGCGGGGCCAAGGATCTGGAATAGAGCCAACTCCATTTTTTAACTGATCAGCTACGCGTCCGAGCGATTCCACCGAGATGGGTAGACCTAACTGCGCTGCATGTGCCGCAGCACGCAAGCCAATACCGGGATCGCTACCCAAGTCCGCGTCAGCGGAAATCACAATTTCCTTATTTGAGACAGATATATTTCGAGAAACTGTCGTTGAACGAACTTTCTTGAAAAATCTACCGAGTCCATCTCGACCTTTATATGCAAGTCTGTGCCAGGTAATATCGAGAACGTAATCCACTGATCGTGCAGCCATTGCAATATCGCTCATCAGCGCATCAGCATCGGAATACCCCAGTGCAACTGCAACTTGATCCTGCTCCTGAAATAGCAACTTATCTTTGTCGCGACCGCTTGCAAGATGGAGAGCTTCGCGAACATTAGCTAAAAGAGATTCAGCAAAACTAACTCGCTCAATAGGAACATCAATTAAATTAGCGCGATCAATTGCCCGCAGCGCCGTGATGTCACGAAGACCACCACGCGCTTCCTTCAAATCCGGTTCGAGAAGGTAGGCAAGTTCGCCCATTCTTTGATGGCGCTCATGGAGAGATTTTTGCAGTTCAGAGAGTCGCTCCCGCGCATCTTTGCGCCAAGCATCTAGTGAATCCAATTGAACATCTGCAACTAAATCAGCGCTTCCACAGATGAGGCGGATATCCAATAATCCCAGCGCAACTTTGAGATCACTACTCGCCGCATCGCGCATTTGCGCACGAGTGCGAACTGAGTGATCAACTTTGAGAGTTCGGCCATCTATTTTTGTATCCCACAAGGGATAGAGAATCTTGTTGACGAGTTCAGCGAGAGATTTTTCTGGTAAATCCCCGTTGTGAATAATGACAATATCTAAATCTGAACCTGGAGTGAGTTCGCCGCGGCCGAAACCTCCGACCGCGGCGATTGCTAACTCAGTGGGATCCGCGCTACTTTGCTCAAAGAGTTGGGTAATCAGTCGATCGCACTCATTAGAGCGCGTTCTTCTTTCACGGGTACCCATAGCGCCAATCCTAGTTTCTAGATGGCATCTGCTCCTTTTTCGCCAGTGCGAACGCGCACTACTTGATCAACTGGAGTTGTCCAAACTTTTCCATCTCCGATTGAACCGGTAGAAGCCGCCTTCACGATGACATCAACAGTAGATGCAGCATCCTTGTCATCGACGAGCACTTCGAGTCGAACTTTAGGAACCAAGTCGACTGTGTATTCAGCGCCACGATAGACCTCTGTGTGTCCACGTTGGCGACCAAATCCACTCGCCTCTGAAACTGTCATGCCGGTGATGCCTGCTGCTTGCAAAGCATCTTTCACATCATCGAGTTTGAATGGCTTTAGGATTGCAGTAATTAACTTCATAGTAATGCACCTCCACGTGATGAGCTTGCGAGTTCGTATGCAGATTCAGCATGTTCTTTGAGATCGATACCTTCAATTTCTACTTCACGAGAGACACGGAATCCAATTGTCTTTTCAATGGCGAATCCGATAATCAAGGTGACGATGAATGAATATGCCGCAACAAGACCTACACCGATGGCTTGCTTAGCAAGGAGCGCAGTTCCTCCACCGTAGAGCAATCCATCAAGTCCAATGCTGTTGACTGCGCTTGCGCCAAAGAATCCAATGGAGAGCGATCCCCAGATTCCACCTACAAGGTGAACGCCGACAACGTCGAGTGAATCATCAAATCCAAACTTGTATTTGAGTCCGACTGCTAACGCGCAAAGGATTCCAGCAATAAAACCAATCACTACAGCTGCCCAAGGTGCGACAAACGCGCAAGCAGGTGTAATTGCTACAAGGCCTGCTACTGCGCCAGATGCTGCGCCCAGTGAAGTGGCGTGACCATTACGGATTTTTTCTGTCAGCAACCAGCCAATGACTGCGCCTGCAGTTGCTACTTGAGTATTGATAAATGCAAGTCCAGCAATTCCATTAGCAGCAAGTGCTGATCCGGCATTAAATCCAAACCATCCGAACCACAGTAATCCTGCACCCAACATCACGAGTGGAAGAGAGTGTGGACGCATTGATTCTTTTCGCCATCCGATACGTTTTCCAAGAACAATGGCAAGTGCTAAACCGGCGGCGCCTGCATTGATATGCACCGCAGTTCCACCCGCAAAGTCCTCAAGTCCTTTAGCAGCGAGATAACCAACTCCTGTGACTGTGTCGCCAACTTTGTTTCCAAAGGCGAATACCCAGTGAGCAACTGGGAAATACACGATGGTGGACCAGATCGCCACAAAGATTGCCCACGCTGAGAACTTAGCGCGGTCTGCAATAGCTCCAGAAATAAGTGCTGGAGTGATGATGGCAAACATCAATTGAAATGCTGCAAAGACGAGTAGTGGAATTGGATAAACGCCACCATTATTAGCAAATTCATTGACCGAACTTCCGAGTCCACTTAAACCGATTCCACCGATCCATGGTGAATCAGCTTTATGCCCAAAAGCGATTTCGAATCCATAAATTACCCACAGCACACTGACGATTCCGATGGTGACCATCGACATCATCATCATGTTAAGTACGCTCTTAGTTCTCACCATTCCGCCATAGAAAAATGCCAACCCTGGCGTCATCAGCAGAACAAGTGCGGTACTCGCCAACATCCACGCGGTATCACCGCCATTTAACACAATCTCTTCCATTATTTTCCCCTTAGAGCTGTTCTAGCCCGTGAAAGATTGCCAACTCGTCATTGAGCCGCATCACCGATGCGATGGGTGAAATGTGCCCGCCTGGAGTTACATCTGAGCGCGCAGAAGGTTAAGGCCGCGTCACAAATTGGCCGCTTTTGTTACAGCGGCATTACATGAGGCTACGAGAGCAAGCCTGCGATGTAGCTCGTGGGGTCGAAGGGAGCAAAGTCTTGGGCGGCCTCACCAGTACCAACAAATTTGATGGGAATATCCAGTTCACGTTCCACCGCTAACGCGATTCCCCCGCGGGCACTGCCATCTAACTTCGTCAAAATAAGTCCAGTTACAGCAACAGCCTCACTAAACACCTTTGCTTGCGCAAGTCCATTCTGTCCAGTCGTTGCATCGATCACCAGCAAAACTTCAGTAACAGGTGCAACCTTTTCTACCACGCGCTTAACTTTGCCAAGTTCATCCATGAGATCACTCTTTGTGTGCAATCTGCCCGCGGTATCGATAAGTACTCGTTGAGCACCTAACTCTGCTCCGCTTTTTGCCGCATCAAACGCAACGGCTGCTGGATCGCCGTTCTCTTTTCCGCTGACAACAGGAATCTGTAAACGTTCTCCCCATGTTTTAAGTTGATCAACAGCAGCAGCTCGAAAGGTATCTGCAGCACCGAGTACAACTTTCTCTCCACGAGAAGTTAAGTGAGTTGCCAATTTGGCTACTGAGGTTGTCTTACCAGTTCCATTAACTCCGACAACTAACAGAACACTCATGGCAGTTGTTTGAGATAGTTCGCGACTCTTGCTGGATAGCTGTTCATTTAAAATTCTTGTAATCGCAGCAACTGCATCATCACCGCGTTCTTTCTTGGCAGTTTCGAGTAATTGCGCAACGAGAGCTGGTCCAAGATCTGAGGCTAAAAGTTCTTTCTCTAGCTCAGCCCAATCAAGCGATGAGGCTGTCGAAGTTCCGCGGACAGTCGCAATGAAGCGGGATAGAAAACCCATATCTACTGACTACTTAAGCTGTTTCAACTTCACGCAATCGCTGCGAAATCACTTCTGTCACACCATCACCGCGCATCGTGACGCCGTATAACGCGTCAGCGATTTCCATGGTTCGCTTCTGGTGAGTAATGATGATGAGCTGAGAATTTTCACGTAACTCTTCGAGAATTGTCAGCAAGCGTCCAAGGTTGACATCATCGAGGGCGGCTTCAACTTCATCGAGTACATAGAACGGACTTGGGCGTGCTTTAAATATGGCAACGAGCAAGGCCACTGCGGTAAGAGATTTCTCTCCGCCAGAAAGCAGTGAAAGTCTTTTAATGCGTTTTCCTGGTGGACGGGCTTCTACATCAACTCCAGTATTGAGAAGATCATCTGGATTCGTCAGGATTAGTTTTCCATCGCCACCAGGGAATAATCTGGCAAAAATATCTTTGAAATGTTTAGCTACATCTTCATAGGCCTCCATAAAGATTTGCTGAACTCTGTCATCAACTTCCTTGATAATGTCGAGCAAATCTTTCTTGGTGCGCTTCAAATCTTCTAGTTGTTCAGCCAGGAACTTTAATCGTTCTTCCAGCGCGCTAAATTCTTCGAGCGCGAGTGGGTTAATTTTTCCAAGTAGGGTTAGGGATCTTTCAGCTGATGCTAAGCGCTTCTCTTGTTGATCACGACGATATGGGATCAACTCAGTAGCAACAATTTCTCCAGTTTCAGTCTCTATAAAGGTTGGAACGTCTTTATCTGGACCATATTCGCTAATCATCGTTGGAATATCGATGCCAAGTTCTTCTACCGCCTTGAGTTCAAGTGCCTCAACGCGCATGCGTTGTTCTGCTCGCGCAATTTCATCTCTATGAACACTCGAGGTGAGCTGCTCTAACTCTGCAGTTAATTCACGGTTACGTGCTCGAACGGTCAATGTCTCACCTTCACGATCACCGCGCTTTGCCTCAAGACGCGAACGTTCGGTGGCAGCTTGGGCGATTGTGCGTTCAATATGAATAAGTACTTCATACGCAGCTTCTGCAATTGATTGAGAAATGATGGCTCCACGAGCGCGCGCACCGCGTCGTGAGACAGCACGCTCAGATGCATCCCGTTCTGCCTGTGCAGATTCTTCGAGAGCTTGTGCACGTGCTGCTATGGAAGTAACACGCTCTTCTGAAGTACGAACTGCAAGTCGAGCCTCAACCTCTGCCGTACGAAGCGTTGATACCTGGTTTCGTAATTCATTGGCACGAGAGTGATCTGGTTCTGAAATTACTCCACCATGGTGCATCTGATTTGATGCAATGGAAAGTTCGTTTTCATCTCTTGATTTCGCACTGCTTGCTTCAGTAATCGCTGCTGTAAGTCGTTCGACTTCTGCAGTTGCTGATTTAATATTCTGTCCCGAAACTGCAAGCTGTTCGGTGAGCGCTGCAATGCGAGCATCTGATTCATTGAGCTTTCCTAGCGCACCATCAAACTCGGCTTGTTGTGTAGCGACTGCGCTAGCTGCAGTTGAAATCTCAAATTTGAGTCTGTCGCACGTGTGAGAAAGTTCTTCGTAAGTTTTTTGGAGTTGATCTGATAGCGATTGAATTTCAATGAGAGAATTGCTGCTGCTAGTTCCGCCACGCGCCCGTGCTGCAGATACTAAGTCACCGGACTGAGTGACAACAGTGACATCTTTATGCGATCGCACGATTTGCGCAGCTTCTTGCGGGCTTGATGCTGTTACGACTTTACCGAGCAGGGATTGAAGTAGATTCGGAATCTGGCTAGAGCGTACGTGAGTGAGTATGGAATTCAAACCTGCGGGAGCACCGGTACTTTCTGCGGAACCTTGATAAATGAGCACATCTGCTTTTCCAAGATTGTTATCTCGCAAAATCTGCAGAGCAGTAACTGCGCTATCAACGTCGCTGACAACAATTGCATCAGCTAGATTTCCGAGCGCAGCTGCAACAGCGCTCTCCCATCCGCGGTCAATCTCTATCAATGATGCGACGCTTCCCTTAATTGAGATGCCGCGTGAATCATTGAGGAGCGCGTCTGCTCCACTATGGAGCTGCGCAGTGAGTTTTAAAGTTTCAATTTTTGCTTCGACGGCATTTTTTTCTCGTTCTGCAGCTCGTTCTGCATCGACGAGTTCTGTATGCGTTTTCTTGGCGGCTTCGAGTGAATTCTTTGCACTTTCATACGATGCATCAAGTCCTTTTTCACCTGAATCAGCGTTTGCGATTTCTAATTCAAATTGGGCATAGTCACCTTTTGCACTATCCAAACGATGTTGCGCTTGCTCGCGAGCAGTCGAGAGTCGCACAATCTCTTCATTGATGGCATCAAGACGTGCCGCAAGAGATTTGATATGACCTTCTTGGCGCGCAGTTCCTTCTCGCTGATCAGCAAGTGCACGTAACGCTGCTGCGATTGTGTCTTCTTCTACTTGAAGAGCAGATTCAGCTCGCGCAAGTTCGCTGCTGGCATGAGCTAATTGGTTCTGCGCTTGCGCAACAGAGTCACGTAATTGCGCTTCTTCACGCCGTAGCGCAGCAGCTTCTTCATCGAGCAATTGTGGATCACGGCCAGCAATGCGAGCTTCTTCAGCTTCTTCAGCAAGAAAACGCGAGCGTTCTTGGGCTAGCGATTGAGTTCCACGGAATTTTTCCCGTAATGAATTGAGTGAGTAGAAATTCTCTTGTGCTCTGAGAAGTAGTGGGCTTTCAAAGGCTGCTTCTGCGTCTAACTCTTCCTCGCGCTTTCGTACTTTTTCGAGTTCGCTCTCAACTTGTGCGCGCCGTTCGCGTAAAGCATTTTCATCCGCAACTTCAGCATCTAACGTCTTGGTGAGTGCGATGTAATCATCCGCTAAGAGTCGCAATTTTGCATCGCGCAAATCTGCTTGAATTGTCGCAGCTTTCTTGGCAACTTCTGCTTGTTTACCGAGCGGACGAAGTTGGCGCCGGAGTTCGACTGTTAAATCATTGACGCGCGCCATATTGGTCTGCATCGAATCTAACTTGCGGATCGCTTTCTCTTTACGCTTGCGATGCTTGAGAACTCCCGCTGCTTCCTCGATAAATCCACGTCGTTCTTCGGGAGTTGCCATCAGAATGGCATCAAGCTGCCCTTGTCCAACAATGACGTGCATCTCGCGACCTATACCTGAATCGCTGAGCAGCTCTTGAATATCTAATAATCGGGAAGCTTCACCATTAATTTGATATTCACTCTGCCCGTTGCGAAAGAGGATGCGCGAGATAGTAACTTCGGTGTAATCGATAGGAAGTGCGCCATCGGTGTTATCAATCGTGACCGCAACTTCAGCACGACCAAGCGGGGCGCGTCCAGATGTGCCGGCGAAGATGACATCTTCCATCTTTCCACCGCGCAGAGATTTCGCGCCCTGCTCTCCCATGACCCAGGTGAGCGCATCCACGACATTTGATTTGCCAGAACCGTTAGGTCCAACAACGCAGGTGATTCCAGGTTCGAGATGAAGCGTGGTTGCCGATGCAAAGGATTTAAATCCTTTGAGCGTAAGCGACTTCAAATACACGCGCCAAACCTATCGTTTCAAGCCACGATTGGTATAAAAGCGACTCGTATAAAGTTGAACTTGAGGGTTTATTCGCTGCGGTTGTGGAGTATTTCAAATGCTGCACGCGCTGCAGATTGTTCTGCTTCACGCTTACTTTTTCCTGAACCTTCTGCAATCACTTCACCAGCAACAAGAGCAGATGCGGTAAAACTTTTATCGTGATCTGGACCAGTTTCTGTTATCTGGTATTCAGGAACTCCCTTGCCGATAGCTGCAACCAATTCTTGAAGCGCTGTCTTGCCATCTAACCCTGCACCCTTAGCCATGGCGCTATCGAGAGTCTCTCTAATCAGCGCACGAATTACCTCGGCAGATTGTGAAAAGCCACGCTCTAAATAAATAGCGCCAATCAGCGCTTCTAACGCATCTGCCAACAGTGAATTTTTATCACGGCCATTTGTTACCTCTTCACCTTTGCCAAGGCGGATGTATTTTCCTAATTCAAGGGAACGCGCGATATCAGCGAGCGCACGCATATTGACGATGCCTGAACGCAGCGGAGAGAGCCGACTTTCATCAAGATCTGGATATTTAAGATAGAGCTCTTCAGTGACGACAAGGCCGAGAACTGCATCACCGAGAAATTCCAGGCGCTCATTTGTTGTCGTGATGCCCGTTTCATAGGCAAAAGAGCGATGAGTAAAAGCCAACTCAAGCAGTTGCGGAGAAAGTTCAACTCCTAGTTGCTTCAGAAGTTGGTCGTACAGATTAGACCTCGAGGACTTGGCGACGGTTATAGGTGCCACAGGTTGGGCACGCTACGTGATTGAGCTTTGGCTGCTGGCACTGTGGGCAGGTTGAGATTGCTGCCGCAGTTGTTTTCCATGTGCTGCGACGTGAACGAGTCTTCGAACGAGACATCTTTCGCTTTGGTACTGGCACGGTAATCGTCCTTAATCTGCTATCGAGAATCTACTTACGAGAATCTACTTCCTGACACTGCCTGAAGGCCCAGCGGACCTATGCGCTAAGTATCGCTTATTTGCTCTGATTGCCAAAATCGGAAGGGCCATCCAGCAGAGATTTCAGGCCAGACCAACGGGGATCCACCACATCGTGGGTGTGGTCATCGGGCAAGGTTTCCCATTTCTCGCCGCAATCGGGACAGAGGCCAAGGCACTCGTCATCGCAAAGTGGATTAATGGGAAGCGCCAAAATAATTGCATCGATAATCGGTATCTCTAAATTAAGTACGTCACCATCCATCTGCAATTCATCTTCAGCTTCCAAATCGATGTCATCATCATCGCGGTGCTTACGTTTGCTCTTGTCATGAGTTGGTTCGTAACGATAAAGCTCTTGAATTGTGCGCTCTACTTCCATCTCAACGGGATCAAGACAACGAATACATTCGCCGCGCGCAACTGCATAGATTTCAGCGCTGAGTAGAACTCCTTCTGTGACAGATTCAAGCCGGGCATCAACTTCAATGATGTCACCCTGAGCAACCCCAATAAGCGGTACTCCAACCCGCTCAGGCGCTTCGATATCTAGCTCATACTCTTTCATCTCTCCTGCACGGCGCGGAAGATCGTGAGTGTTGAGCAGATATGGGTTCTTCATGGATAAATTACTTATCTGTGTTGAGCTGACTCAAAACATCCTTATCATCGGCGCCTTCAAGTCTTTCACGCCCTCGAGCAACTGCATCCAACGTTTTATTGAGAATTACTTCCAGCGTGGCAAGTCTTCCATCAATATACGCCTCTACTTCTTGGCGTTCTTCTTCTGCCAAATCACGCGCATCATCAAGAATACGTTTTGCTTCATCGCGCGCTGCTTGCACAATTGAAGTTTGCTCAACCATACGTGCTACATCTTCTCGAGCAGTTGCAATCATGGCTTCTGCGCTCGCTCGGCCCTCTTCAATAATCTGATCCCTTTTTGCCAAAATATCTTCAGCGCTGGATAGATCTACTGGCAAAACAGAGCGTGCATCTTCCAAAAGTTCAAGCATCTCTCCCCGGTGAACTACGCATGAAGCTGAGAGTGGAACTCCGCGCGCTTCTTCCACAATAGCAATTGCAGTATTGAGTTTCTCAATCGAATCCATAGTCATTTCTATTTTCCTGCCTTCGCTTTGAGTGCAGCATTGACATTTGCTGGCACCATAGAAGAAACATCTCCCCCATAGTAAGCCAGTTCCTTCACAATCGATGAAGATAAAAATGAATGCGCTGGAGATGTTGCCATAAACATGGTTTCAACTCCTGAAGCTTGAATGTGAACCTGTGCCATCTGCAATTCATAGTCAAAATCTGTGACAGCTCGCAGGCCCTTAACTATTGCCTGCACTCCATTTTTCTTACAGTATTCAACGAGCAATCCACTGCCGGTATCAACTCGAACATTGGGAAACTTCTCTATATTTTCAGAGATGAGATTCATCCGTTCTTCGACTGAAAAGAGCCCTGATTTATTGCGATTCACGAAGACTGCCACGATGACTTCATCGAATTGTCCGCTCGCTCTTTCAATAATGTCGAGATGCCCAAAAGTGATGGGATCAAATGAGCCCGGGCACACCGCACGTTTCATGGTGCAAACGCTAGCAATGAATGAAGGGCTTATCCAACCGTACCCTCTGTAAGCGTAGGAATTCCGTAGAAAATTGTGGCTTGCCCATAATTTTTTTCTCGAAGTTGTGTAAAACCCTCTGGCCATGAGATTTCTTTGACGCGACTATTACGCTCGATACCAACGATTCCTTGCTTGTCAATAAATCCACCATCGCGCAGCAGAATGAGAATCTCAATGACATCTATATCTGCTACTTCATACGGTGGGTCGATATATATAAAGTGATAAGGGTGCGCTGCTTTATCTTGCAGAAAACGATGTGCAGACATGGAATAGAGATGAAATGTTCCGGGAAATTGTGCACTCTTAATGGCATCAAAATTTTCATTGATAGCCCGGGCTGCCTTCTCATCTTTTTCTACAGCATGCACCAGATCAGCACCGCGCGAAAGCGCTTCTAGCGCAATTGCTCCAGTGCCTGCATAAAGATCAAGAATGCGTAATCCTGCAAAATCACCAAACTCGGATGCCAATGTTGAGAAGAGTGCCTCACGTGCCCGATCTGAAGTAGGACGTGTTACGGATGCAACAGCTTCTATCGGTCTTCCTTTTGCAAGCCCTGCAATGATTCTCATCTATTACGCCTTGTCGATAAATTCTGCCGCCGCATCTGATTGAACTCGCGCCAATTCTCGGGCAAGCGCTGAATACTCACTCATCCCTTGGTCAAGCACGAGATTGGCATCAGCTCGTGCTGATTCAATCATTGCTTCATCCCGCAAAACTTTAAGCAATCGTAAATGGGAACGAGAACCAGATTGTTGCGCGCCCAGCACATCACCTTCTCGTCGTTGCTCTAGATCAATGCGTGCTAATTCAAATCCATCCAAGGTTGCCGCAACTGCATCTAAGCGGGCGCGAGCTGGAGTATCAGCAGGTGCCTGCGTGACCAAAAGACATAAACCAGGCGAAGTACCGCGACCCACACGTCCTCGCAGCTGATGCAACTGAGAAACTCCAAAGCGATCCGCATCCATGATGACCATAACCGTTGCATTGGGAACATCCACGCCAACTTCGATAACTGTTGTTGCAACGAGAACATCGATTTCTTGATGAGCAAAAGCACGCATCGTTGCATCTTTTTCTTCTGCGCTAAGCCGCCCGTGCAGAGGTGCTATGCGTAATCCCTGCAGCGGGCCACTCTGCAGCATCGGTCCCAATTCTTCGACGCATGCGCTTGTCGATTCCTCGTTACCCATGAGGAAATCTATATCGGCATCTTCAGAAAGAGATGGAGAAATTCGCGGTGCAACAACATATGCCTGATGGCCCGCAGCAACTTCTTCTCTGATGCGCTGCCAGGTTCGTTCCAGATAATTTGGTTTCTCAAGAACTGGAACTGTATGTGTCGAGATAGGTGCTCGCCCAAGTGGAAGTTCTCGCAGCGTTGAAACATCGAGATCTCCAAAGATAGTCATGGCAACTGTGCGCGGAATTGGCGTTGCAGTCATGACCAAAAGATGAGGTGGCCGCTTAGCTTTTGTGCGAAGCGCATCACGTTGTTCAACGCCAAATCGATGTTGTTCGTCAACAATGATTAGACCTAAATCCTTAAATTCAACATTGTCACTCAAAAGCGCATGAGTTCCAACAATTATTCCTGCTTCACCATTCGCAGCTTTTGCAAGTGCAGCTTTACGTTGTGCCGCACTTTGCGATCCGGTAATGAGTGTGACACCAGTAGCACTTTCCTGTCCGCCTAACATTCCGCCTTCAGCTAAAGGTCCCAGTAATTTTTCAATAGTGCGTAGATGTTGTGCGGCAAGAACTTCAGTGGGTGCCAAGAGCGCCGCTTGGCCGCCGTTATCTACGACCGTCAGTGCAGCACGAAGTGCTACAACAGTTTTTCCAGAACCCACCTCACCTTGTAAAAGTCGATGCATCGGATGCGGTTCTGCCAAATCACGACTAATTTCTGCTGCAACTTTCTCTTGTCCTGGTGTTAACTGAAACGGAAGAGCCTTATCAAAAGCTTCCAGCAATCCACCTGTTTTAATGGGTCGCGCTATCGCTTCTAACTCTTTTAATTCTCGTCGTCTGCTTAATAGAAGTAGTTGCAGTAACAGCGCTTCATCAAAGGTAAGGCGAAGTCGTGACTTTTCAGCAGAATCAAGATCTGCTGGATTATGAAGTTGAACGAGGGCTTGATGAAGTGAGGGATATCCATATTTGTCGAGGATCCACTGCGGCAAGTAATCAGGAACATCATCGAGCGCTCCGATTGCTAGCTCAATGCACTGAGCAATTTTCCACGAAGGCAATTTGCTGCTGGCGGGATACATAGGAAGATAACGCCCCGCAAATCCGGCCACCGCCGAATCCACATCACTGCCATCGGGAATCAATTCATAATCCGGATGAGCGAGTTGTCTCTTGCCATTAAAAATTCCAACTTTGCCTGCAAAAAGACCTTGTCTACCTACCTTCAAATCTTTTTCGCGCCAGGCTTGATTAAAAAAAGTGAGCGATAATTTTGCAGTTCCATCTGTCACTACAACTTCAAGTAAGTTGCCTTTTCGGGCATGCAGCCGCCTACTTGCTGCGCTAAAGACTTCGGCAAGAATTGTGACTTCATCTCCCTCACGCAATTCAG